>NZ_RQFW01000005.1:358198-716396 GCF_004770145.1 Leptospira bourretii
TGCGTGGAAGGAAAAAATTGGAGAGTTGCAGCCCGACCAGGAATCACCAATCGTTGGTACTCAATCGCAGTAGGAACACGCCAGGTCGCACCTAAATAATTGCTGTTTTGGCAAGCTGCATACAACTCACTCACTCCAGCAATCCCAACAGAAGAAAAACCTTGGATCACTTGCGGGAATGCGACAGAGTTACAAGCATGCGTTTTGGAGTCACAGAATGCAACAGGTACAGCACCAGCACGGGCAGTATCGTATGGATTGAAAATAGAACCTTGTGGAGCCCCCAAACAATCATTAAATCCTGCACGGTATACCTGACCATGAGTACATTTTTGCCAAACTAAATTGGCAGCAGTATCAGTGATGGTCCCGTTTCCATTGTCACGAAGACTTTGGTTTGCGATAAGACCTGCAAAAAGTTGGTTGGTTTCTTCCGGGCTTAAACCGTAGACATCTTCTACGGGTTTCATTTCACAGTTCATGAAAAAAGATAAGACCAAAAGAGCGAAACAATATTGAATTTTTTTCATAATCTCTGCCCTCCTAAAATATATGGTTAAAGTTAATGAAAGTTTGTCTATCTTCATTCGAAATGGCATGATCGAAGTAGATAACAGTTGCTTGGTTCCAAGGAATTCTTAGACCAATACCTCTTGAGTGTTTGTAGTTTTTTAAATTCGCATCTTCTGTACGATCCCAAACTCGTCCCACATCGTAGAATGGAACCAATTGGAAGTCAAAGTGTTGTCCCCAAAATTCAGTCTCTGCAAATTTCCAACGAATTTCGAAGTTGGCAAAAGCCATTGTTTGGCCGACGAATCGATCTTGTTTGTAACCGCGAATGGTAGTTCGTCCACCAAGTCCTGATTGGTTGACTTCCGTTCCCCACATGTTGCGGTATTCGTAAAACGGTGCATCCCCATTGGTTTGGATCATAGTTCCGCGTGCGGCAAGCACAAACTTCTCCAATATCTCAGGTGGTTTGTTTGTAAACCATTGGACCGGACTGATAAAAATACGGCCGGAAACTAAGTTCTTATTAAACTCCGAAGTGGAACCAATGGCTTTTGTAGAACGTTCGTGAGTGTATTCTAAAAATAATCCACGATTTGGATCTGGTTCAAAGTCACGAGTGTCATAAACAATACCGGCACGGATTGTATTTGTGTAACCGCCGTTAATGCCATTGATTTTCCCATCTTTATCATCGCGAGTAAGTTTGGTTTCTCCTTGTGGAGTGCCAAAAGTACGCTCTACTCCAAGAAGACCTAAAACACCGTCGGCTGGACCTAATAATGCATTATTGTATTTTCCATCATACGTACGAATGATTTGTTTGGAAAGACGAACACCTGTTACTGCGCGAAGAGTTCCTCCCAAAAAGGAATACTCACCAGAAGTACTGAAGTTAGGATTTTCAATATCATAACGATTGTATCTGTGATCACTGACAATAGGAGCTTCACCAACACCCGCATCTCCTGGACGTCGATAATTTAGGTTATCTTCATAGTCAGCAAAAGGAGCATTTCTTCTAATCTGACCATTGGGATCATTTCGTTCTAAATAGGAAAGTGGTTGGAGTGTATTTTCCCCGATTCCAAAAAACAACGAATTCGGATTTCTTTCATATACTAAGTCAGCACGGAGCCTCCATTTGGTATCAAAGATATAAGGTGCATCCAAACTCAACTGGTGGTAAGGGGCACGTTTCGTTGTGTTAAAATACTGAGCAAAAATCCGAACGCGGTATGGAGTGTATTCAAACATCGGAGACGACTTTGTTCCGTTGTAAAAAAAGAGCACTCGAGCCCCATAACCAACCCCAACGTTGGGATCGGAGTTGATGAGGGGAAGACCAGTGAAGTAACTCCCCTCTTTTTTATTTTTAAAATCCCGTTCACTGAGTCTCCGTTTTTCAGAGATTTCAAACGGAAGGTCCGTACGAGGTGGTCGTTCCTGAGCGAGAACCCCGTGAAAAAAGGAAAAAAACAAAAGAAGTGTAAAACTTCTAACTATATAATTGTACATTCTCTACCTGTTAGCCAAAGAAACTGCCTTATGGTGGGAAGTTTGAAAAATATGTCAAATAGATTCGAAAATTTATGTTTTTTCCGGTTCGATTCTGTGTAATATGATAAGCACCTCGTCTTGTTGGACAAGTTCACCTTGTGATTTTCGAATTTCTTCCACTCGGCAAGCGTACGGAGCCTTAACAGCGTTCTCCATTTTCATTGCTTCCAGAATGAGAAGTGTCTCCCCTGCTTTGTGTTCCTTTCCCACACTCGTAGAGATTTGCACTACTTTTCCAGGCATCGGACTTTTGATTTCGGGGGATGTTTGTCCTCCACCTTCATACTGCCGTTCGGTGAGTTTTCCATTCCACGTTTCACCCTTCCAATGGAGGAAAATTTCATTTCGTACTTTCAGGTATTTTAATATAGATCCATCTAACATGGTTACAGATTGTAACGAGTTTGTATTAGTGGATGGGCTTTCTTCTTTGATTAGGTTTTCTAATTGGAATAAAAAAGATTTAGTTCCAAAACGTACCCGAACTGCACCACCACTGACACAAACAGAAGCAGGACCTGACTTTGTTTCAAATAAATAATCCATGTTAGGTTGTTTCCTTAGACCAAGGGCTAGTTAGTTCTTTAGAAGTAAAAAAGGTTCCACTCAAAGCTAATTTTAATTCTTCTTTGGTATGATCTGCCAAAAGTTCCACTTCGTTATCTGCAATGAAGTGAGTTGATACCTTTCCTTCCGCAAATTCTTTGGCTGAAACTAGTTTTTGTAAAAATTGAAGATTGGTCTTTGGTCCAAAAACAATCGTCTCTGATAAACATTCAACCAATCGCTTAATGGCCGTGATTCGATCTTCTCCCCAAACAATCATTTTTGCAATCATTGGATCATAAAACATTGTGATCTCTGATCCTGAAACCACACCAGAATCAATTCGTAAGTAATCTCTTGTAGGAAAAGATAAATGATGGATACGACCAATGGATGGTAAAAAACCTTCTTTTGGATCTTCTGCATAAATACGGACTTCCATGGCATGTCCTTTTTGTGAAGGAGTTTGTAATTGTGGTAACTCCTCTCCCTGGCAAACTCGAATTTGCCACTCTACCAAATCAAGTCCCGTTGTCATTTCCGTGACTGGATGTTCCACCTGCAAACGAGTGTTCATCTCAAGAAAATAAAATTCTCCCGATTCACCTAATATGAATTCTACGGTTCCTGCCCCTTCGTATTGTACTGATTTTGCTGCCATTACAGCAGCTTCTGACATTTTTATTTTTAAGTCTGATGGGTATCTTGGAGCAGGAGTTTCTTCTACCACTTTTTGGTGTCGTCTTTGTAAGGAACAATCCCTTTCATGTAGGTGAATGATATTTCCTTTTGTATCTCCAAAAATTTGAAACTCAACATGTCGTGGATTTGTAATGTATTTTTCTAATAAAATGCGATCATCACCAAAAGCAGAAAGAGCTTCCCGTTTTGCCGATAAAATACCTGCTTCCAATTCTTCAGGGGAATTGATCCTACGCATTCCTTTTCCCCCACCTCCAGCACTTGCCTTTGCCATTATGGGGTATCCAATTTTTTCTGCTTCTTTTTTGAATACAGAGATTTCTTGGGAAGCACCTTCGTATCCTGGAACCACTGGAACTCCACTTTTTGCAACTAACAAACGTGAGCCGATTTTGTCTCCCATCGCCTCAATCGAGTGAGGTTTTGGTCCGATGAATCGAATTCCATGTTTTTCTAATTGAGAAGCAAAGTCAGTATTTTCTGATAAAAATCCGTATCCTGGATGGACAGCATCTGCACCTGTCGTTAGGCAAGCCTTCACAACTTTTTCAACATCTAAGTAGGAGGAACGTGCATCTGTTCCCCCTAAAGAGAACGCTTCGTCCGCAGACTGGACAAATAAACTTTGTGCATCTGGATCGGAAAAAACAGCAACTGTCTTGATTCCCATTTTTTTTGCAGTGCGAATGACCCGAACCGCAATTTCACCACGGTTGGCGATGAGTATTTTTTGGATTGGCTTCATGTAAGTAGGATCAAAATTAAAGGGCCGTGAAAATAAATCAACAGAAAGATAGGAAGTCGATTGACCATCTCCTTTGTCGGCTCATTCTTTTTTTATTGTGAAACTCTTCCCTTCTCTCAGATTTTCGGATCGTATTTTCCTGACTTATCTTTCCTTTGCTTTTTTAACTCTCTTTCTCCATCGGATTCTATTTTTCGTAATTTATTCATATCGATTAGATGAGTTTCCCTATTTGGTTTTACTCAAAGCTTTTTTAATTGGGTTTCGATTTGATTGGGTTACCATTTCGATTTTGTTAGTTGGATTTTATCTTCTATCTCTTTGGGACAATGCCTCTAGATTCAAACCTTATCGGCAGTTTTGGATCATCACCCCTCTTGTATTGTATCCATTTTGTTTGGTCCATTTATTTGCCGATTTATTATATTTTGAAAATGCAAACAAACATATTGGATATGAAGCCATTGTATTTTTGGGTGATTTGGATGTTTTAGTCTCTTCTGCCATTGAAGAAGCTCCTATCAAAATCCTTTTGTTTTTACTTTGTATTGGTTTGTATATTTTTGGAATTCGGTTTTGGTTTTCCAAACTCAAAATCTCTGAAAAACGAAATCAAAAAGAATCTTTTCGATCCAAATCCTTTAAGGCCATTCTCTGGATCCTTTTTTTCTTTATTGGACTACGTGGAGGCCCTCAAGAATCTCCGTTACGTGCCAGTGAAGCCATTATCTCTGATGATTCGTTTATCAATCAACTTGCGTTAAACGGAATATATACAACCATTAACGATTTCAAAAGCCAATCCATCCCCAAACATCTTAAAATGTCTGATGAAGATATGTTGAAAGTGGTAAAGGAAGAAATTTCCTATGACGGTGCCACCTTTATCAATGACCCTGAGTTTCCATTGGTTCGAAAGATCGAAGGAATTCCTGGAAGAAAACCTATCAATGTTGTGTTGGTCATCCAAGAATCTTGGACGGGAAAATATGTTTGGCCAATCTCCGATGGAATTTGGTTAGGAAAAGAAGTAACACCATTTTACAATAGTTTGGCGAAAAAGGGACATAGTTTTCGAAAATTTTATGCCAATGGGGGAAGGACTAGTAATGCTTTACTTTCTGTCCTGACGAGTGTTCCCGACAGACCAGGCCTTACAGCCATCCGCACTCCACAAATCCTTAGCCATTTTTCGGCCATTGGAAATATCTTTTCTAGTTTTGGATACCAAACCAGTTTCATCACTGGTGATGATTTAAAATTCGATAGTTTGGCCACTATCTTACCGCACTTTGGATTCAAAACTCTCATTGGAAAAGAAGACTTTCGAAAGTCAGGAAAGTATAATATCGGTGCATGGGGTTATGACGATGAACATCTTTATTCCAAAGCGCTTGAAGAAATGGATTTTTATCAAAAAGATAACAAACCCTTTTTAATGACCATTCTCACCATGACGACACATTATCCGTATAAGGTGCCAAACTCAAAATATGAAATTTATGATTCTTCTGTTACAGATTTTGATTATCTGAATACCTATCACTATTCCGATTCTGCATTGGAAACGTTTATGAAAGAAGTCCAAAAACGAAAATACTACGAAGACACAGTTTTTGTATTTGTAGGAGATCACACCCATCATAGGTATTTATCTTATTATGAAGATAGAATGGTTCCCTTTCTATTATTTTCTCCCAAATACATTAAACAAAAGTTAGATGAAAGAATTGCTTCTCAATTGGATGTCCTACCTACAGTTTTGGGAGTGGTCGGAAAAGAAACATACTTTTCTGGTTTTGGAAAAGATATGCTTGCACCAAATGTAAAATCAGGTAGCACTTATTTTGCTTATGGTAGTGCTTGTGGTTGGATTGATGAAGAAAAAATACTCTACCAAAGTGTAGATGGAGACACTCAGTTTATTTTTCAAATGATTCCGCCTTATGGGGAAGATCCGGCCTGTAACCCTAATCGCAAAAACTGCTTTCGCCAAACGATTAAGGCACGGGCTTTCTTTAATTTGTCCTTGGAGTTGATGAACCGTAACTCGGTTTATCCTTTGGAAGGTTCTTTACGGTACACCAGGAAATGAATCCACATACTTCACTTTGAAGTCGGGAAAACTAGTCACAATCTGAACTTTAAAATCAGGGAAGGAAGTTACCTCTTGCCACTTACCGCAGTCGGAAGGAAAACTACTCACCTTTTGTACTTTTAAATCAGGGAAACTATCCACGATCTGCACTTTGAAATCGGGGAAGCTAGTCACAAACTGAACCTTCCCTGCCAATTTTTTTCCTTTAAAAGTGCAATCGGAACCAACTTCCCCGGCCCAAAGACCCGTGGAAAACAAAACTACGATCATAGAACCAACAATTTTATTCATACACTCTCCCCATTTTTAAGAAATAAATTTTCGACTTAAAAATGGGTTTGTCAATTCTTTTGTCCGATGATTTGGAATCAAATCACCGGGAGAAATCAGAATCCAAACAGAGATTTAATTGAGTTTGGTTCTTTCTTGCTCTGTCAGAGCATCTAACTCTAGTTTTTTGGTATGCATTAAATTGTATAAATACGTTTGAAATTCTTCCCAAGAAGAAAAATCCGTTGGGTCATGGGAACCGAGGCCCAAATATCCAACTACATTTCCCTTTTGGTAGTTTTGGTAGGTTGTGACTCCTGATTTTAAAGCCACAAAAACAGGAATTTTTTGGTCAAAGGCAATCTTCACCATTCCTTTCTTTAGAGGGAGGATTTCTTCTGAATATGTATTTTTTCCTTCTGGGTAAACGATGTAAGAAGTAGTTTTTAAACCTTCGATTAGGTTTTTTACAGAAACGGCAACAGACATTGCTTTTGAATTATCAAACACTTGGGATCCCATCGCCACCATCCACCAATAGGCAAACCATGCTTTTTTGATGACCTGATTTGCTAAAAATGGTTTACGGATCACATAACAGTCGTAAGGGAAATCCATCTCATTGACATGGTTTAAAAAAATCATATGTCCTTTTTGTGGAACATCGATTTGATTAAATACGATGAGTTTGGTTTTTGTAATCTTTAGGACATCCTCTGCCCAAATTTTGGTTCCTTCCAAAAACTCTTTGATCCGTGCTTCTTTATTTCCTGTGACTGAACGATAGATCCCTCTGATCAAATAAGGGCTTGCTTTACCAAAAACAAGAAGGGTGATTCTTAAGTAAACCTTCATCACCAAACGCCCGTAGTGGACACTCAGTCCATGTAAATTTTTCTTAATAAGATCGTCAACGACCGGAATTTTCGCCATAGCAACAATTAGACAAAAGAGGTCATTCTATGGAAATAAAAAAGCCCAAGAAAATTCTTGGGCTTTAGTTTCTGGAAACGGTGTTAGATAACGTTTCTTATTGTTGCGGAGTGGAAGTAGCTCCAGCGGCAGGTTTTGTTGGGACATTTAATGCTTTTTTACGTTCTTGGTCATACTTCATGAACACCATATTGTTGGAGTCCAAATCGTAAACGCGACCTCTTACGTCAGCATGGTCCACACGGTAATCTTCTGGAACACGAACGTCAAACATTGCTTGGATTCTATGATCAAATTTGACATAAGGGTTTTTTGAAAAATCATATGTCACACCATCAACCTTAACTGGCTGGCCTTCCACTGTAACACCATTTTCATCTTTCGATGACTCTGATTTAGCTTGTGCATTGTTCAGGTAATAGTTGTCATATGGATATTTCAACTTATAAATGTTAATTGCATTCGCTTTGGAATCACGAGCAAGGTTGATCGCACCAAAATATAAATCGATACGATACTTTCTATGAGAAGGTTGGAGTTTTTGGTGTTTTTCCAAATTCTTTTCCACTTTCAGGGCAGTGGCTCTTGCTTCTTTGGCAAGACCTAAATGTTTGTAACCTAATTCTAGGTTTTTCTCGATGTCATATTTATTATAACTGTAGTGAGCTTCTTTTGGATCATACATACGGCGCGAATATGGTGCTTCTCTTGGAATGTCCATCACGTCTTGACGAAAGTAAGAACCTTTTCCGTATTCAATAGAAATATCAAGAAGGGCTTTATCCATTGGATTGTTTGGATTTTTTCTTTCCATGGCCGTTTTCATCATTTCTTCTGCACGTAAGATGTAGAGTTGAGAAAGTTCTTCCGTCATTTTTTCGATACCCAATTGGCATTCGAGAAAACGTTGGTAAGCAGAGGGAAAATTTCCTTCGAAGTGGTATTGTAAACCTTCTTGGTAAATCCGTTTGGCTTCGTTGTATTTTTTCATACGAAAACCTTCTTTCCCTTCTGGAGCATTGAGTTCCGTCGGTTTTCCTTCTGGATCTTCTCCACGGAAATTTTTTACAATTGGCTCTAACTCACGTAGGTAAGTTAGAAGTTCAATGCGTTTGTGGTATGATTTACTAGAGACTGATTCTGCAACCATAGGTGCCTGCATCAAAAGACTCGTCATGAGAATAAGAAGGGATTGTTTCATTGCGCTGCCGTTCATTCCGTTTCCGTACTTTCCTTCCTTGAAAGAATCTTACAAGTAATTTTGGGGTGGCCCCTGTGAGTATTATCGGAGATTTCTGATATTGGATTGACAGATTGTATTTTAAAATTGAGCCTTTTCCTAGATTTTTCCTATGTCCCAAGCTGCCGCCCAGTCCAAAAAAGTATCTTTTCGCGCCAAAGAGTCTACAGTCTGCCCGATTTGTGATGAAAATCACCAAAAAGAACAAATGTTTCAGGGTGGTGGCCGACTCATCGCCGGGAAGTTGGCTCAAGATTTACGTCGTTTATACGAAAAAAATAAAAAATTTGGTCGTGTGAGTCCTCTGGATTATGTCATGACCGTCTGTCCTCGTTGTCTGTATTCGTCCTTTCCCAAAGATTGGAATTCTCTAAACCCTGCTGACAACGAAGCCATTCGAATGGCTACCGATTCTCGTAGAAGTTATATAGAAAAAATTCTAGGTCCCTTAGACTTTACCCAGGATCGCCAAATTGTGTTAGGTGCTGCTTCCTATTTACTTGGGATGGATTGTTACCAACTTCGAGGTGCCAGTGTGGCCCCTACTCCCAAAAAAGCTGTTTGTGCCATTCGTGCAGCTTGGTTTTTTTCAGACCTTCATGATGAGTTTCCTCATATTGGATATGATAAAATAAGAGACTTACTTTATCAAAAAGCTGCAGTGATTTATGGTTATACCTTGGAACTCATGCAAAATGGAAACGAACCTGTGGACCAAGCTGCGGGGATACTTGGCCCGGATACAGATAATAACTGGGGATTTGATGGAGTGATCTATCTCAATGCATTCTTAACAAAAAAATTCAAAGACCAAATGGCTCCAAAGCCAGAAGACCAAGTTTTGTTATTGTCTCGAGCCAAAAGAACACTGGCAAGGCTCTATGGATCAGGAAAGGCTTCCAAAGGAAAACCAGGTCCCATTGTAGAAATGACTCGTGAGCTTTATGATGAGTATAATACCATTTTAGAAGCAATGGGAGGCGAGAAGTAAGGGTTTGCCCAACTATGCTCTTCTCGTCGAATTCGACGGCACTCACTTCTACGGTTGGCAGAAACAAAAAAATTTACCGACAGTCCAAGCTGCCATTGAATCAGCCCTATCCATTATTTTAAATAAAAATCCCGCATCACGTTTGTCAGTTGCCGGTAGAACAGATACCGGTGTTCACGGGCTTGGTATGGTGTGTAATTTTAAAACAGAATTCCCCATTCCCAACTTTCATAAACTACTCGTATCCATCAATGCCCTCACCCCTAAAGCAGTTTCAGTCAAAAATGTAATCGAGGTGCCAGCAGAATTTCATTCTAGGTTCAGTTGCACTGGAAGAGAATACATCTACAAAATTTATTATAGTAAATATGAAAGTAGTTTTGTAGAAGGTAGAGCCTTCTGGGTCAAACACCATGTTGATTGGGATTTGGTAGAAAACCAACTCACAAACCTTGTGGGAGAAAAAGACTTTCGATCCCTAACCAAAGCAAAGTCGATGGCAGGCAAACGGGCTGTCAGAGAAATCTTTGACATTCGTTTGGAACGATTGACACCGGATTGGATCCAAATCAGAATCCGTGCCAACGGATTTATGCACAATATGGTTCGTATTACTGTAGGAACTTTACTAGACATTGGGAAGGGACGTTGGAAATCTAGATCCATCGGCTCTATTTTGGAAGAGAAGAACCGTTCGACGGCAGGAATGACACTCCCGCCGGATGGACTCTATTTCGTCCGTGCATATTACGAAGATTATCCGGAAATTCATGAATTGTATCAAATCGCTCTTCCTTAGCCTAATTCTCGCTCTTACTCTTTTTTCCGGTCTTCTTTCTGCACAAACCCTAGAAGAATACAACAAACGCCGGTATGAAATCGGTGGATGGGTAGGTGCCGCCAATCCAATGCCCGGAACTCCCACAGTTCGTGTGTTAGAGACTACTCTTGGCGGTGGATTTTATGCCCGGATGCCATGGCCTTGGATTTTTTATACAGAAGTGGGTGGATCTTACGCTGTTTTCCTCTCTCGATCCGAAAGAGCTCTGACTGCCATGCCTTTGTATGCTGCTTTGGCATACAAAATTCCCATTGAACTTCCCATTCAATTTTTTATCAAAGGTGGTGGTGGATCTGCTTATGTGGTCGCAAGGCCGGCTGATACGGCCCGTTGGAATCCTTCCGCCTTTGCTGGGTTAGAAGCCAGTTTTATTGCTGGTCGTAGGATTCGAATTGGGGTTCGATTGGATTATCATAAGATTTTTGAGACACAATTGGATGTGCCAAACCAATACCGATATCCACTTTCTAGTCCTTATGACGACCCTCGTTTGCAAAATCCCGCCAATTACACTTTGCAGAACGTGGACTTTTTCTATTTCGGTCTAACGGTAGGAGTGTTATTTTAGTGAAATCGTCATCCCTAAAACTTTTGGCCCTATTCTTCAGTGTTCTTATTTTTATTCATTGTAAAACCAAACTAGACTTAGGTGAAAAATCGAAACTTCCCGTTATTTCAACATTGTTCAATAACAGAATGTTATTACTTCTCAAAGGAACTTACGCCACTGACAATCCCCTTGATTGGAGTGAACTAAATAACGGAACTGGGGATTTGTATTTAGATACCCAAGGAGAGGGATTTGATCCCGTTATGACTTTGGTAAACCAACCAAAAGCCGGAAATGTTCCCATCTTTTTGGATATCGGGGAAGTAAGAATTTCAAGCAAATACTTGAAAGGTCTAAACGAACTCACACAAATTCGAGATACTGTTGATTCCAATAAATTCTGGGACTACATTGCACCTAACAGACAAGTATTTTGTACGGTCACCTATTCTTTTGATAACAATACTTGTACAGAAAGTAACGGAATTCTCAAGGCATCTGATTTTTTTAATGGGATTGGTGCGCAGTTCCCTTCCAACGATCCATCCTCGCAAACGGAAAGTTGGGAATCAGCATTAATAACTGGTCAACCATGGCTTGGACGTCAGTATTATTATGCTGCTATTTATTTCCGATCCCTCGTGACGGGTTATGCACTTGATGCAGGAATCCCGGTGACAGGTCGATTTGATAACAGACCCATTGTCAATGGACTGAACATTGTCCCACGAAACAACTATGTGGCGGGAACCACTTCGGCGGCAAAAAGTAGCATTGTTCCTAAAATGTTTCCTGCTTTGTACACCCAACTCCCCACCCAAGCAGATATGCAAATTCGCGATGGATTTGATCCTTATATCTTAGAAGTAAGAATCAATCTAAAAGAAAATTTGATGTTACACTCTTATCTCACCAGCCGATCTACGGTTGTAACTTATGTGGGTGTGAGTGATATCTTCTTCGACCATAAAGGGGAAGGTGATGCTGGCGGAAATATATTGACAAGAGCTCGAGTCATTTATCCAGAGACTGCATCGAGTCTTACGATTTCCGGTGGTGGGAACTCTCTGTTACATTATTATGGAATCTTTCGCCTACAAGAAACCGAATTCATTAATGTTTTACCTCTAGCGGCAACCCCTGCCAAACAAGGTGCAAAAATAAAATACCTAAATCCAGGTACTTACAAAGCAGTTTGTTTAGGAGATTTAACAAAACAGGACGGTTACCCGGACACTGTAGTACGAGAGACTACATTTAACATTCCAGAGTATCCGTTCAGACAAACATATAACATTGATTTGACATGTCCCTAGTAAAAAAATAGTTTCTATTTTCAATTTTACTTTTTCTCTAACACCGTTTTCGATGAAGTTGGTAAAAGTACCAATGATATGAAAACGATTCTGCTCAAACTACGTTCACTCTTTTCCAAGGATTCCCATCTCCATGGGGAATTGCAGTTTCCAATTCGATACAAACTCCTTCTCATTACCTCGGTTGTTTTGCTTGTCTCAATGTCTGGGATCATCTTTTTGGCATCTTATTTTTTTAGAAAGGATAGTGAGGTTCGGGTAAAAGAAAACAATATCAAAATCAATGAGATCTTATCTCTAAAAGTGAAGTCGGATTTACATTCGATGAAACAAGATATTCATATCACAGCATCTGCCATTCTAAGAAGCCCAGGCTCAGCCAATGTGATCGCCAAAGAATTGTTTGAGGAAGACCAAAATTTTCTATTGATTGGCGCCTATGATGTAAGTTTAAATCCAAAATTCGAAGCACTCAACGATGAGTTTTTACAAAAGTATGATTATCAAAAATCAGAAGTAAAAGGATTACTGAAAAACATCCAACCCAAGTTAAAAAAATCTTTTGGTGGAACAACAGTGATCTGGAATGCAAGTCCACATTTTCGCCATCCTATCCTTTGTTTGAGTTTCCCTCTTTCGGAATCCAAAGACACACATACAATACTTGTTACCTTGGTCAAACTTGATAGTCTACTAGATGCTTTCCAAACCTCAGGCCCTGTAGAAACTTTTTTAGTCAGCGAAGATGGAAGTGTACTTGCCCATCCAGATGCCAAAGTTGTTTTATCGGGAATTAACCTCAATGACCTTCCCATCGTTGAAAGGATGAAAAAATCGACAGTGGACAATGGCCAATTTCGATATGAAGCCAAAGACGGTGTTTCTTACCTTGGATCTTTCAAAAAACTGGGACTCGGTGGTGTTGGAGTCATATCACAAGTTCGTGAAGCAAAAATTTTCGAAGAAGTCAACAATATCCAAAAACGAAATGTTTATATCTTAATTGTTTCACTTGCTCTTTCTTTTATTGTAGTATATGTTTTTGCGAAATCTTTATCAACGCCCATTTTAAAATTGGTAGATGCTTCTGAAGAAATCAGAAGAGGAAATTATCATATTGAACTTCATGCTACCACACATGATGAGATAGGAACCTTAACCAAATCATTTGTGAGCATGGGAAGAGGTTTAGAAGAACGGGAAAAACTTAAAGATTCCTTTGGCCGATTTGTGAACCAAGACATTGCAGAATTAGCAGCCAAAGGACGACTTTCCATCGGGGGCCAAAGAAAATATTGTACAATTTTTTTCTCAGACATTCGAAGTTTTACTGCCATTTCAGAAAAACTGCAACCGGAAGAAGTTGTGGAATTTTTAAATCAATACATGACAGAGATGGTGAAATGCGTACAAGAAACAGGAGGGACGGTAGATAAGTTTATCGGAGACGCCATCATGGCAACTTGGGGAGCCCTTCGTGATTCAAAACAACATGCAAAGTCCTCCATTGAAGCAGCCTTAAGAATGCGAGACAAACTCATCGAGTTCAATAAAGGAAGAGGAACAGTCAAAAAACCCATCATTCAAATTGGATGTGGAATTAATACAGGTTATGTGATTGCAGGACAAATCGGAAGTGCTGATAAAATGGAATACACTGTCATTGGAGACTCGGTAAACCTTGCTTCTCGAGTGGAATCACTCAATAAAGAAACTCATACAGACATCCTAATTACAGAGACTACCTACCAAGAAATTAAATCCGATTACCATGTACTTAGTATGGGCGAAATTGAGTTAAAAGGTAAATCCAAAGCCCAAAAAGTATATGCCGTATTAGGAAGAAAATCAGATCCCGATTACCCAAAAAATTTAAGCGAACTACAAAAGTTAGTTGGAATCACTGTTGCAAAAAAGGGGAAAAAATGAATTTAGACAAAAGAGACCGTCTCGTCTTATTCACCCTTTTAGGTGTTGCTATCCTTTTTTCTATTTTGTTTTATTTGGATTTGAATCGAAAGATTGGAATTGGAGATCGCGAAGTAGTAGGAACCATATTTTTCAAAAACAATATTGTTCAAAGAAAATTTGAAGATGAAGTGATTTGGGAAAAATTAGAAAACAATAGCCCGCTCACAAACAAAGATACAATCCGTTCCGAAGCTTTTTCTGATGCACTCATTCGATTAAAAGATGGAACAGAAATCAACATTGATGAAAACTCAATGTTTAACTTAGATTTGACGGGAGAAGAACCAAATCTTGAGTTTAGCGAAGGTTCGTTAGAAGTTAAAAAAAATGATTCCAAACCCAACCAAATTAAGATCACAAGCGCTGGTAGCGAAATCAATGTGGATTCGGGGAATGTAAAAATAGAAAAAACAAAAGAAAGAGAACTGAGTTTATTTGTTGAAAAAGGGAAAACCACTGTCAAACACCAAGACGGAAAGTCTGTTTCTGTAGAAGAAGGCAAAAAAGCAGAATTTAAAAAAACTGGAATCGAAATTAAAAAAATTCCAGTGGTTTTGATTTCTCCAACTTCTCAAAAATTATTTTATGCAGAGCCAGACGAAGTTTCAGTTCTATTCCAATGGAAAACAGAATCCGGATACGGAGATCCTGTTTTGGAAATCTCAAGATCACCTAACTTTCAAATGACGTTTATCAATGAAAAAGTAGAAGGTAATCAAAGTTCTTTTCGATTAAAAGAAGGCACTTTTTATTGGAGATTAAAAGTTAAAAACAAAGTCGATTCAGGAACAGAATTTAGCGAAACAAGTAAATTCTTTGTAACAAAACTGGAATCCTTCCAGGGAGAATCACCTGAGTCGGGATCCATCATACCTTTTGTGCAAACCTTTCCACTCGTCACTCTTAGTTGGACAAAACTCACAACCGCCAACTCATACCAACTGATTGTATCCAATTCACCTAAACTCACAAACCCAATCAAACAACAGGAAACCACAGCCAATCAAATTTCTTATGATGACTTAAAAGAAGGCACCTATTATTGGAAGGTAATTGCCAAGTCTTCCTTTTCAGATACAAAAGACAGAAGTAGCCAAGTACAATCTTTTGTTATCAGAAAACAAAATACAGTTCCAACACCGAAATGGATGAGGCCTGCAAATGGATCGGAAATTTCATTGGATGAGATCAAACAAAACCAAGCCATTTTGATTTGGGATGGAAATGCAGAATTAAAATCCTATCAGTTAAAAATTGCAAAAGATTCTAAAATGACATCGGTCGTTTTTTCTGAAGAAACAGCTTCCAATTTTCTTGTACCAAACTGGAACAGTTTAGGGAAGGGAACCTTCTTTGCAACAGTCACAGGAAAATCAAAAGAAGGAAAAGAAACTGAAACTTCTGCTCCTCTCAGTTTTACAGTGGTAGACCAAAAGAAAAAAATAGAACCTGAAGAAGAAGTTTCTTCAAACAAACCAGATCAAAAATTAGATCCAAAACTGGAAATGATGTCTCCGAATGGAACGATTGTTCAGATGAAAGGGAAATCTAGTTTAGATTTCCAATGGAAAGTAACAGGTGTTACTGGAGAACGATATGATTTGGTTTTATACCAACATAATGCCGATAAAAAAACTGCAATCTATAAAATAACAACAAAAGATTCCAAACATAGTTTAAAAGATTTAAGTATTCTTGATGAAGGATCTTTTTCATGGGATTTAAGTGTGTATAAAGATGCGACATTGTTATTTTCTAAAAAAGGAAGTTTTATCTTAGCTTTGGATCAATTTAAGTCTTTGAAACCTTCTGATATTGAATTTATTTCTCCCAAACGGTTGTATAAAGAAAAAAGATGAAACTAAACATAAAACATTTTATCATTATCTTTTGGTTTGTATCTTTTTCAGTTGGAGCACAGGAAGGTACTAAACTCATCGCATGGAAACCAATTCCTGAAGCGAATGGTTACCAAATCCAAATCAAAGAAAAAACCGGAAAAGTTGTGATCGATAAAAAAATCGACACACCATTCCACTCCATTGAAGAACTTCCATCAGGTGTTTATCTTGTACGTACCGCACCCTTAAACCTCTTCAAAAAACCAGCAGTTTGGTCGGCATGGAAAGATTTAGAAGTCATAATCTCAGAACCACCAAAAGTTGTCATTGAAGATCAAAAACCCATCATCCTTCCAAAATCAGAATCTAAAGAAGAAAAAACCATTTCAAACATTACGATTGAAGGGGAACATTTTTTAGATGCAACGAAAGTGGATCTGACAAAAAAAGAAGAGTCTCTTCCTATCCTTAGTAAAGAAGTAAAATCACCAGAAAGAATTGATCTGAAAGTTGATACTACGGATGCAAAAACTGGTCCGTATGATTTGACAGTCACCAACCCTTACCAAAAACCAAAAGTAGTTACTAATTTTGTTAAGGTAGAAGATCCAAAACATAATTCAGGAACCGATCCTAACGATGAATCAAAGTCATCTCTTTCTTTAACAACAAAAGACAATTCTGGAATCAAAAAAACAAAAGTATCGGTTCCGAAAGGCAAACCATTTCGAGATTTTACTTATGAAGAGATGTTAGCATTTTTAGAATCTGATGTTGCAATCAATTGTAAAAATACAAAAGTCCCAGCATTGACATTAAGTGAATGCCACAAAACCTATGTTATATTAAACTTTTCTAGCGAAGACAATTTATCCGTATTTGAATTTTATAAATTGATCAGCGAAAATGAATCGGATCGAACAAGCGCATATTTGTACTTTAGCAAAAACTGTTCTCCTAAATTCCGACCCGCTTTCGAACGAATGGAACTACAATGGAAAAATCGAATCAATCTAGATCCGGATGAACGCCAATCATTACTCCAAGAATTGACTAAATTTCGAAGTTGTTCTAGGTAAATTCCTATTCTTTTGCTTGTAAGGAATCGCTTTTTTTAGTCCTATTAGGAGAATGAGATATTCTTTGATAACATCGGTTGGAATCACTTTGGTCGCAATGCAGGCCCTACATTCCGAACCATCCGTTCTGAGCCAAAATGTGAAAGAAGTCACAACAAGAATTCAAGATTTGGCCCTTTATCCTACTCTTTCTAAAAAAAGACTTTATGGTGCTGTTTCCAAAGGTGGCGCCATTCGATTTGATCTAAAGGCTGGAGAATCGTCTCCTCAATCCATTGGCATTGGTGTGGCCACTGATGGAAAATTAAAAGAATGGGTTCTCACTGTATATTCAGGAAATGGACAAAACGAAAACCCAACTATTTTGAGAAAAGAAAAGATCGAAGGCGAAACTCAATGGGTTTTTGAACTATTGGCTCCACCAGAAGAAATTACAGTAGAAATCCAAAATCTAAACTCCGATACTCCCGTCTCAGTAGTAGAAATTGTTCATGGTTATTATTATGGATACTCAGTGGATAAGGAAAATAGTACCAAACCTCAACCACAAAATCCTACAAAACCCAATCCGACAGACCCGGAAAAACTTTCACCCAATGATGTTCAGAATCGAACTGAATTTTACCGTGCACCTTTCACAAAGGACTGAATTAAATTCTTAAAAATAAAATCCGTATACTCATCGTAACAAGTCGGTGACATATGGCCTGCATCACTAAAATTGTTGCAGGTATAATTTGTGTCATCATTCATATTCCAAAACGGAACTCCATTTTGTTTATGGTATTCGATCATTCTTGGATACCAATCATGATACACTGTGTCCTCTTTGCCATTACCTACAGAAACTTTTAGATTGCGAATGTGGTCCATATAAGGCAAAGATAATCGAACCCAAATGACTGCAGAAGGAACTCCTAGTTCTTTTGCTAACTCCAATGATTGGTTTGTAAAATTTAATACCTGATCTGAAAAATGGAATGGTACTAAATAAGAATGAAAATCTCCGATAGCAGATTTTTTTAATAACTCCGGCGGTAACACAGACTGGTGAGTTCCCGGAGTCATCGCCGATCCTTTTCCTTTGTTCAAATTTGCCATCAAACTATTACGCAATTCACGATAGGGATATAAAAATGCTTCTTTGTTTTTAGCCCGAGCTAAGATTACTTCTAATTTAGGTCGGTATTGATAGGCACGGAACATTCGCTTGGCGATAAGAGTCGAAATATCATCTGTCGAAAAAAGAGAAAAATGTTTTAATACAAATGATACATTCAATCCATTTGTCAGAGTTTCATCCACTTTTAATGTGGCAGAAGAATTGTACATTTCAACGGAATGATCGAATAAAAAGAAATCTGGTTTTACATTGTCTTTGTGAAACACTTCCATCCATTGCAATACATAATCAGGTTTTCCGCCAGGGACTGAAAAGTTAAACATGACCCAACCTGGATATTTTTTATGAATGTATTCGTTATCAAATAACAAAGCACGGGAATTTCCAAAGTAAACTAAAACTTTATCTCGGTCTTTGTTTGCTAAATAAACTTTCAAATCCTCATACAACTGATGTTTTTGTATGTAATTTATATCAGAAAGTGACTTTGAAAAATAAGTATGTACGTTTTCGAGAAGTAATAATTTATCTAGACAAAATGTAAGAAATACAACTAAAAAAGGGACAAACAAATATCTGTTACGAATTAAATCCACAATGTCTCCTAAAAACGATAATAGATGAATTCTCCGCCATCTTGGGAGAGAGTAGCTAGGAGAAAAATAGTCACAATGCCAAGCACGGGAACAAGCCATACATCATGTTTGCGGATACGATCCCAAAACTCTGGAACATATTGGATGTGATGAAAAAACAATAAGGCAATGGAAGTATAAAAAATTCTTTCTAGGTTTTCAATATGTTGGAACCGAAAAGAAGAACCATTCCCTAAAAGGGAGGTTGCCGAAACTAACCACTGATTCGAATCACCAACAAACATAACTTCTAAACTATGTGAAAAGTGAGTAAAAATTCCGTGGAAGTGTTCTACCATATTGGTTGCATTGTTCGAACGAAACATAAGTCCTGAAATTGAAAACAAAACAAAAACAATCAATGCTTTGAGGACGATGAGAAGTTTGTTTTTCTCTGGAGTTAGCTTCCAACCAAGATTATCTTCTAAATACCTTTCTCCCGCAAGAATCACACCCCAATAAAAACCCCAACAAATAAATGTATAATCAGCACCGTGCCAAAAACCACCGAGTGTCATAATGATAATTAAGTTTAAATAAGTGCGAAGTTCCCCTTTGCGTGAACCACCGAGTGGAAAATAAATATAATCTCTTAACCAAAAAGAAAGAGTAATGTGCCAACGTTTCCAAAGTTCTCTTCCTGATGTGGAGAAAAAAGGTGCTTTGAAGTTTTCTGGTGTTTCAAAGCCCAAATACAAAGCAACAGACCTTGCCATGTCGGTGAGTCCAGAAAAATCACTGTATACTTGGATCGCATAACAGATACCAGCGATGAACAAAGAAAAAGAGTCATACTCAGCTGGAGAACCAAACACAGGAGAGATGGTGAGTGACATTGGATCTGCCACGAGAACTTTTTTCACAAGTCCAGACATGAGTAAGTAGGAAGCACGATACATCTTTTCTTTACTAGGAGTCAGTTTGTCCAGGTTTGGAAAAAAATCAGACATCCGCATGATAGGCCCGGCGATGAGTACAGGAAAAAATGCAACAAACAGGAAATAATCTTCAACCCGAACCAATGGTTTGGATGAATCGCGGTAAGTGTCTACAGCAGCCGCAATGACTTGAAAGGTATAAAAACTGATCGCTAGTGGCAATGCAATGTGAATGAGATCAGGAACTTGTTTAAAGAACGGATAGTTTGTTAGATCAGCAAGAACCTTACTGAAAAAATAAATATATTTAAAAAAACCTAAGTTGATGAGATTGATTGTAACTGTAAAACCAATCCAGAACTTTGTAGGGCTTTCCTTGATTTTGCGATACAGAAGATAATTGATGCCGATGACGATAAGAAAATGAACCGTCAGCGCGAGTGAAAAGTAGGCATAAAAACCAATCCCAGTGATAAGCAGGAAATACTTTCTTATCTCTTTGGGGATGGCCCAATAGAGCAAATAAACAATGGAAAAAAAGATTAAAAATGGGATTGAGTTGAACAACATATCAAGGAAGGAATTGTCTCTCCCAGTAATCGGTTTCTGAACTTGGTGTCAATCCTTCTTTCAGGTGGTTAAATTCTGTTTCGTCCTCTTCGGTTTCCCTTTTCAGCCATTCTGCATAAAATTCTTCCGAAGTCATTCGTTTGGCCCGAAGCCTTCTTGCAAAACTAATGATCTCTTTATCGGAAGATACCACCAAACATTGTGAAGGTACTGGACATAAGTTCAGATATCCGATGATGAGTTCATCAGCTTTTTTTTCATGACTGTAATGAAGGGAAAAATCCCCCATTTCTTCCGAATAACAATCGGATGTAAAATCCTTCTTTCCGTCAAAAAAGACGAGAACTTTCGTTTGTTTTTTCTCTGAATAGAATCGTTTTAAATGGGCAAGTAACCCATCCCGGGCATCTTGTAAGCGGTATTCCCCCAAACAAAAAGCCAAATCAGGAAATTTATACATCAGATTCATCCCGTCGATCAGGATTCTCTCATTTACGGGCACAACCCTATTGAAACCACTTGCCAGATTCGATTAAACCAAAAAAACGTAAACATGGGGAAAAAAATAATAATCGTCGGTGCCTCGAGTGGGATCGGAAAAGCCATTGCTGAAGCAGAATTGAACGCAGGAAATTCCGTGGTTCTTTTGGCAAGAAGGGAAAAACCCTTAGAGTCCATTGCTAAAAAAGCAAATTCATCCAAAGAAAAAAGGGCCTTCCCTTTGCCATTTGATGTGACAAAATTTTCCACAGCGGAAAAAACATTTGAGAAAGCAGTCTCTCTCCTTGGGGGATTGGACGAAGTGTATTTTGCTTCTGGAGTGATGCCCGAAATTTCTCCTAACGAATACAATACAACCAAAGACCTTAAAATGCTAAATGTAAACATCTTAGGTGCTGTTGCGTTTTTAAATCCGGCTGCTACTTATTTTACCAAACAAAAGTCAGGGAAAATTATCGGAATCTCTTCCATAGCAGGGGAACGTGGCCGAAAAGGAAATCCTGTTTACAATACATCCAAAGCTGCCCTTAACACTTATTTGGAAGCACTTCGCAATCGTTTGTCTGAATCCAATGTCCAAGTAACAACGATTAAACCAGGCTTCGTCATTACAGAAATGACAAAGGGACTCAAACTCCCAGAAAAAGGATTACTAAAGGCTATCACCGCAGAAGAAGCCGCAGTTAGAATTCGTAAAATTGTTGCGGAAGGAAAAGATGAAGCATTTGTTCCAGGGATCTGGGCACTAGTAGGGCTTATCATTCGTAACATTCCCAATTTCATTTTTAAAAAACTGAGTATATAACATGGTCGCAAAAAAAACAAAATCCATTCCTGAGATAAATGTTCCTAAAAAGGAAAAAGTGGAAGCATGGGGTATGAGTTCTTTTTCTTTATCTCCTGTATTTCGTCCGGAAACGGAAGAAGAAATCAAAGAACTTTTCGTTTGGGCCAACCAAACAGGCACCAAAGTTGCGTTACGTGGTGGTGGATGTAGTTATGGTGATGCATCAACTAACACGGACGGAGTTGTTTTAGATCTAACTCATTTTAATAAAGTTTTGGATTTTAACCTGAAAACAGGTGTGATGACAGTTCAATCAGGAGCAAGGATCAAAGACCTTTGGGAAACGGGAATCGAAAATGGATTTTGGCCACCCGTTGTTTCGGGAACTATGATGCCAACACTTGGTGGTGCTCTTTCCATGAACATACATGGAAAAAACAACTTCAAAGTAGGAACGATTGGTGAACATATCAAAGAGTTTACCTTTCTTACTGCCAAGGGAGATATTTTAGTTTGTTCTCCTAAAAAAAATACAGATCTGTTTTATTCTGCAATTTCCGGCTTCGGGATGTTAGGTTGTTTTTTGACAGTCCAAATCAAAATGAAACCGATCTATGCTGGAAAAATGAAAATTGATCCAGTCTATGTCAGAAACTTTGATGAATTATTTGCTTATTTTGAAGAACATTACAAAACTTCTGATTATTTAGTTGGTTGGATTGATGCATTTGCTTCGGGAAAATCTTTGGGTCGAGGGCAAATTCATAAAGCCACTAACCTAAAAGAAGGTGAAGACCCTGATTTTCCTGGTAACTGTTTACTTGAAAGACAACACCTCCCTTCTCGCCTCTTCTATGTCATCCCGAAAAAGTGGATGTGGATCCTGATGCGTCCTTTTAGTTTTCATTTGGGCATGAGGCTGATCAATTTGGCAAAATGTATTGCGAGCATTCTTGTAAACAATAAAGCCTATTACCAAGGCCATGCAGAATATGCATTCCTTTTGGACTATGTTCCCAATTGGAAGTTTGTTTACAAACCAGGTGCAATGATCCAATACCAAGTGTTCATCCCAAAAGAAAACGCCAAACAAGCGTTTCGTGAGATTTTTACCATTTGCCAAGAACGTGGAATTGTAAACTACCTTTCTGTTTTCAAAAAACACAAACCAGATCCGTTTTTACTGACTCATGCTGTGGATGGATTTTCTATGGCTATGGATTTTCCAGTTACCAAAGGAAACAAAGAAAAACTTTGGGCACTTTGTAAAGAGATGGATGAAATTGTTTTAAAACACAAAGGAAGATTTTATTTTGCAAAAGACTCTACACTTCGCAAAAGAGTGATGGAATCCTATTTCCCTAAAGACAATCTAAAACGTTTCTATTCCCTAAAGAAAAAATATGATCCAAAGGGAATTTTACAAACAGATCTTTACAAACGAGTGTTTTTAACAGAAAATTAAATATTCATTCGTCGATATAAAAAATAGGCTGCTGAAGTAAAAATCACTGGTGTCATCCACATTCCAATCCAAATGGGAAGGGCACCATTTTCTGCTAAAGTTTTGGCAGTCGAATTCAAAATATAATACAACAATACAACTGCAATCGTAAGACCAAGACTGGCAACACCCGCAGAACGTTTGGTAATGGCACCAGCAAGTGCTCCGAGTGTGACAACCACAAATGACATGAGTGGCATAGCAAAGGCCATATGTTGTTGGACGATCACATTACGAAAAGGAATCCCTTTAGTGATCCTTGATTCAATTTCATCTGCTAATTCAAAAAAATTCATCTCTTCTGGGTTTCGAATGGGTTTGGAAAAATAAGCTAAGTCCTCTGGAAAGTCGTAAGTTTTTTCAGCGTATTTTGTTCTAGAAACAAGTTCTAAGTTTTCATTGAAACGAACTTCTTCTGCATCATACAAAACCCAACTATGAGGAGATGGAATGAATTTTGCTTTTTGTGAAGATACTGTGTATGTGGGATGTCCATCGGGAGTGATTTCAATATAATTGAATCCACCTTTGACA
The DNA here is from genome assembly GCF_004770145.1 of Leptospira bourretii. Classification (NCBI taxonomy): domain Bacteria; kingdom Pseudomonadati; phylum Spirochaetota; class Leptospiria; order Leptospirales; family Leptospiraceae; genus Leptospira; species Leptospira bourretii. Next base: position 381,927 of record NZ_RQFW01000005.1, read on the forward strand.
GTATTATCTTTTTCATCGATCCAATAGACGTAATAGAATCCTTTTTTACCTTTGATATGCAATTGGTAGACAAAATCAATCAACCGATTGGAACCCTTTGCCATAATGCTATATTCAATTTGGGCTCTTTTGTTCGCGGGGATCACCACGGTTTGTCCGAACAATGTCATAATGAGCCACATGGAAATCCCAAAAAATAAAATGGGTGTGATGATACGAATAAATGAAACTCCTGCCACCATCATGGCAACAAGCTCTTTGTTTACACTAAACTGACCGATCACAAAACAAACCGAAAACATCAAAGCAGGTGCAACTACTTGATCCACCATGGATGGCAAGGAATACAAAACATGCAAATATACATGCACTTGGTTTACCTTGGAAGAAACTAAATACTTCATCACATCTGTGAATTTATAAATCACAATCATAGATGTTAACATGATGAGAGTACCAATAAAGGTTTTGAAAAAATCTAAAAATAAATAACGGTCTAATGTTCGAAAAGGGATAAATTCTCTTTTGAACCAGAAAAATGGAGTTAACAACAAATTCATAAAATTTCCAAAAGTAACATACTCATATCGTCGGAAATTCGTTTTGCCGAAAATGACATAGAGTCCTCATATAGAGCATTCAAAAATTCTTCACCTTTTTTGTCAGAATGATTTTTTATGGATGTAAACAAATGTTCGTCTCCATAAATCTCTCCGGCCTCATCAAAAACTTCTAAAATTCCGTCGGAATAGAGTAAAATACGGTCTCCCGAATTTGGTGTGATCGTAAAATCTTTTAAATTAGGTTTTAAAAAGGAAACAATCAAAGTTCCCATTCCTTCCATAAATTTTGGACCTGTTTCCTTTTCGATTCGGATGAGAGGTGGATGGCCCGCAATGGAATACTGAATTTCTTTTGTATTTGTATCAACAAAGAGCACACAAGCACTGATATGATTATTAGGGACTAACTCTTGCAAGTCGCTATGAATTGATCTCAAACAAACTGATGGTTCATTTTGATTCCCGTGAATTTTAAAAGCAAGGACTGCCATCGCAGATACCATTGCCGAAGCAATTCCATGCCCAGACACATCAGCAAAAAAAAGTGCCAATTTGCCATCTTCTCTTTGCAAATAACTAATGGCATCCCCACCCACTTGGTCAAAAGACCTAAAAAAAGAATGGAGGCGAATTCCTTTTGTTTTAGGCCACTCGGTAGTGACTAAATTGGATTGAGTTTCATTTGCCAATTCCAGTTCGTTTAACATACGATCCTGAAATCCTTTGAGTTTGGATTCCGAAATTCTTAGTTTTTCAACAGAACTAAGTCGAATGTTCAGCGTGAGATAGGATACAAGAGCCGGTGTGATGATAGACGAAAGGTAAAGAGGTAAATCCACTTGTGGTTCTTTTGTATAAATTCCAATGACAATCCCTGCAGAAGTGACTGTCCCCAAATAAGAAACAAGGGAGCGGCGATCAACAAAACTCACTCCAATACAAGATAAAACCAAAATCATTCCGACCAGATAACCAATGTAAAGCGAATTCCAATACAAAAGAACGAGGGAGTGAGTACTCATTGTATAAAAGAAAAAAAGCATAATGGGTTGGATTTGGTTCCGCACCCTATCAGAAAAGTAAGTGGCAATGTAAAAACTTAAAGTTACCGAAGCATGTAAAACACGAATCCATTTAGGATCATACAATCCTAATTCGTCAATGGGTGCAAAAATTCCAAAACCGATAAAAGTAAAAAAAACCACGAGGCAAATTCGTGAAATTTTCATCACCTCATCATCAAGTTTAAATCGCTCTTGGAAGGATTGTTTTATCATACCAAATGATTGGATCCAAATTTTGTTTTAAAATGTTCAGGAAGGGCCGAAGGTTTTTGTAATTCGAAATCAAACCAAACAAAGGCAGCATTTCCTGTTAATACACATTCTTCGTTTTCATTCCACATAGAACAAATCACAGTAAATGCTCTGGAAGAAATGGAATCCACTTCCAAAGTGATTTCTAAAGTAGCAGGAAATACAACTTGTTTGCGGTAGTCCATGTCAAGATGTGTTAACACAGGTCCGGCTTTTACAGGTTTTAGTGGAGAGTCCCACAATCCTTCTTTTGTAAAATAATCCGCCCTTGCAGATTCAAAATATCTAACGTACGTTACATTGTTTACGTGACCGAAGGCATCCATTTCACCCCAAACAACTTGTTGGGTGAATTTATGTTTATATTTGATTGGTTTAGACATGTGTTGTTACCGAACTTCAAATAAAGAAAGAGATAAAACTTTACCATCCCTATCCTTTACTTGCAAACGATATTCTCCCTTCTTTGGTTCCCAGAGGTATGGACCTCCAACAGACCCAATCTTTTCATCGTTTAAATAATAAGAATAGGAAACATCGTAAGAACTGAAAGTAAAGAGGATTTTTTGGCGCCCCAAAGGAATGTCTGGATCCAATGCAAAGATACTTCCATTCACAGGAGTCAGGATTCTTGTCGCTTTGGTCCTCTCTATCCTACTCTCTTTAGACAAGGACGAATCAGAAATTGAATCTGATGAAATTTCCTCTTTCGGTTTTTTTAATTGGGAACCAAGCGACTCATGGAATAAATCCATTGTCTCTCGCCACACAGGAGCCGCACCAGTGATCCCCGAAACATCTAACATAGGACTTCCTGTTGGATTACCTACCCAAACTCCTACTGTATAAACTTCTGAATAACCGATGCACCAATTGTCTCTCATATCTTGACTGGTTCCGGTTTTGACAGAAGTATAATAAGCAGTGGATAAAAAATTATCCCAACCGAATCCGAGTGACCTTGCTTCCCTATCCGCAAGGATTTCCGATACCAGATAACTTGTTTTAGGTGAAAATACTCGTCTAGAATTTGATGGAACATCGGAATGTTCAAATTTTAATTCAGAATACATTCCATCGTTGGCCAAAGTTCTGTAGGCGTTGGTTAATTCCAAAAGTGTAATGTCAGCTGTCCCAAGTGCCAAAGAGGGCCCATAAAATTCAGGATACCGAAGCCCGGTGATTCCCAATCGTTCCAAAACCAAAATGAACTCGTTAATATCGAGAAATGACAATGCACGGATGGCAGGAATATTTAAGGAAGAACCAAGGCTTTCTCGAACAGTCACATTGCCCTTATAAGATTTATCATAATTTAACGGGCGATAAATTCCTTGGTAAACGGGAATACCCACTGGAGAATCAGAAAGGATGGAATCGGGTGTCAGTTTATTTTCTTCAAAGTTTTCTGCGTAAACAAAAGGTTTTAAGGTAGATCCCACTTGTCTTTTGCTCCGAATGAGATCCAATTTGGATACAGAACTTTCTTCACCAATATTAGGAACATAAACCAAAACTTGGCCTGTGCGATTCTCGATAACAATCACTGCCCCATCTTTTACATTTTTATTTGCCAGGGTTTTGACATTACGTTTTAAAATCTCTTCTACTTTTCTTTGAAAGTTTAAAGATAAGGAAGACACAAACTCCGAATTATTTTTTTCCTCAATTTTGTTTTGTTTCGCAGATGAAAAATCCAAAATTGTTTTTGTATAAAGAGGAACAAAGGATGGGTATTGGGGATAATCCAAATTTCGAAACAAACTTTCCCTCACTAGTCGAGAAATTGATTCACAATCATCAATGCCATCTCTTTCTTTTTTTAACAAACAAACTCGTTTGATGACTTTTTCAATGGGACTTTGAGGGGACCGAATGAGGGCAGAAAGAACATAGGTTTCGTTAGGTGTTAAAGACTCAGGGGATTTTCGAAATAACCCCTTACTTGCGGAACTGATTCCTTTTAATTCCCCTCTGAAATAAATCAAATTGATATAAGCAGTAAAAATTTCTTCTTTAGACCAAGTTTCCTCTAATTCCACAGCTCTTTGGATTTGTTTTAATTTTTGAAAGATTGTTTTTCGTTTGGATGAAGAAGATTTTAACTCAGGATCTAAAAGAGAAACTAGTTGCATAGTGATTGTGGATCCACCGCGTAACGATGGTCCTGTGAGGTTTCCCCAAAAAGAAGAAATCAGTGCATTCGAATCAATGCCTTTATGTTCAAAGAAACGTTTGTCTTCTGCATGAACCACAGAGTCGATGAGAAACTTGGGAAGTCTCTCATATTCGATCCATTCTTCCGATCGGAAATCATTTCGGGTTCGGTATCTTTGGATGAGTTCCCCACTCCTATCAAACACTTGTATATCGGAAGGGATGAATTCTGATTTGACTTCTTTATATGTTGGTAAAGACCAAAGAGTAGAACTACAAAAAAGAAATCCTATGATGAAAAAAAAAGAAACGAGTGTGTTCCGTGTGAATCCGAAAAAAAAATTCTTTTTATTACGGATCGGAAGTCTCGGCATTTTCATAACCTGTTTCAATGATCAAATGACTTCCATACTCTCTCACTTTATGTGGGAGATCCGCCCAAATTTTTGTTGTAGGTTGGTGTTCTGGGATTTGGCATAAAATTAAAAAAGGTTTTTTTAAAGTGACACAAAAGGTATATAAACCTTCCAACATCTCTTTCATTCTTGCGGGAGTTTCCGACCAATACGTGTAAGGTGGATCCAAATAGAAAATATAAGCAGACTCGTCTCCCAACTCCCACTTTAATGCATGTTTGGTTGCATCTTTTCGAAACAATTGCACTTGGGTTAGTCCTCGAAAAAGAGAATGGAGTTGCCTAAACCGAGTTTGGTCTAATTCATAAGTTAGGAGTCTATGAACGGAAAGGCTATAGGCTTCCGCAGAAATTTGTCCACTACCAGCAAAGTAATCACAGAACAAAACAGAATCAAAACTAAGGCCCCAGGAAAGTAGGCGCGAGTCCATAAGAGAAAAAATTGCTTTTTTGACGAGGCTATTGGTAAAATTCAAATGACCCGATACATCGGCTGGTGCTGGAATTTCTTTTCCCTTCCACTTTCCTTGTGATACACGCAGGCCTTTCATTCATTTACCCAAGGATTTGATTTCTTCTAGTTGCGATAACACGTGTTTGGAGGGCGAATTCGACTCAATTTCAGAAAAAACTTTTTTGGCTTCTGATTCATTTTTTAGATCCATAAGACCGAGTCCGTACAAAAGAAGGGCATCATTGTATTTGGGACTTTGTTTTCCCGACTTTTGGAATTCTTTTCCCCACTCAACGAGTAAATCCGATTCACCAAAAACAAGTGCCCTTTCCATAAACAAATAAATTGCGTTCCAGTAGTGTGTCGACGATCGGAAATTAGGTGGAGCATCTTTCACCACCTTCGTTTTCAATTGGGCCCAATTCTCTTCTGTGGAAACATAGAGGAAAAAAATCCGGGGATCCTTCTCTCCCTCAGGTCCATTTAAGTATTGTAAGGACTGTTTGGAGACAGTGGCGTAATTTCCTTTTTTAAATTCTGTATAGAGGGTTGCAAAACCAGAGGCTTCGCTCCAAAGGAGCGAAGGTAGAATCAAAAAACCAAAAATATACTGAAAATAAGACAAATTACAGTTCGGTGATATTCGAAGATCCGCACATAGGGCAGATCAATTCCCAAGAATCGAGGTATTCGTCCTCCCCCTCGGCTTCCCAACGGTGGTCACAATCCTCACAAGCATACGTTACGACGTCTTCGTTGAGGCTATCCGCATCGAATTCGTCATCATCTAAAAAGTCATCTTCCATACCCTTCCCACTAAATCACAAAGAAAAAGCCGTGTCAAGTGGGCAGGGCAAAAAAAAATGGGAACAAACGATGGCGATTTACTCCCGGTACGAACCGCACAGAAAGAAGAAATCAAAGGCACCGCTATTTCTATTGGTTTTAGCGCTTGGTCTATCCGTGTTAGGGTTTACCTATAGAAAAGAAATTTATTTTCTTTTTGCAAAAGACCAAAGTGTCAGAGCGGAAAAAACCAAAGAAAAAACAATCGAACTCTGGAAATCAGGAAATCTGAAAGAAAAAGATATAGAAGATTTCCAATCCATTGCCACAACCTATTCGGAAAAAGATCCAACGGATCCTGTTGCTTTCCATTTGATTGCACGGAGTTTGTTTTGGAATTTATATCGAATCGGAATTTATTTTGATCATGATAGTTTAATCTTACATTTAGGATCTGAATTCCAAAACTTCATTGGAAGTTCCGTTTTAGCTGATTCCACTTTGGATTCTATATTCTGGAATGCGAGGACTGCAGAATCTTTTTCTTCTTCTCCATTTTCGGATTGGGAAAACAATAAAGTCTTATTGTTCCTTGGTGAAACACACCGCCAAGTCAAACGACCACAAGTTTTGATTAATGAATATGGAAATTTGGATCGTTCTAAACTATCCCCAGAATTCCAAACTGTTTATATTTGGTTACTCACCTTTAACACTATGTTAGCTGGCGATGCGCAAGGGCTTGATAAACTCATTACCATTACCAAAGACCCTACATACAAAGCCGGAATCCAATTCACTCCAAGAGAAGAAAATTTTTTAAAAGGGCTTGGGAAATTTTATAAAAAAGATTACGTGGGAGCATTGTCTCTACTCAGGCAAGCCAAGTCCAATAACCCAGACCGAATAACAGAAACTTCCATCATCACAGAAGCCACAATCTTTCACTTACAAAACCTTTCCCAAAAAGGAATCGATCTCTTAGAAGAATTTTATCTTTCTTCTGGCAAAAAAAATCCTGAGATCCCGCTTCTTGTCGCCAAAATGGTTTCTGAAAAACCTGGAACCAAAACAAAATTGGATTTAACACCGGAAAAAAAAGAATGAAAGTATTTTCATTTTCTATATTTTTTCCTAAATCTTTGGTAAAACGCCTAACAGTTGCCATTTTGTTTTCAGTAACGTTTGTCGTTTTTTTTTCACAATGTGGATTGTTTTACAAGGGAGTGCCCAAAGCAGGTGAATTCTGTTATGTGCTGACAAAACCTCCTGAATGTTTGTATGTGGACTTCGAATCCAAAAAACTAATTTGGAATGATGTGGAATATACTTTGGAAGAAAAACTTCGTATGGATTATTTTTTTAACTCCAACGGAGAATTGTATGAACTCACAGTTTCCACTGTCAATCGAGTGGAAATAAAAAATTTAACTACAAAGAACTTTAATCAATTCTATATGAGAAAAAAAGATAAGTTTGTAGAAACTCCAACACCGAGCGCCAAACATGAGTAAATCGATTGAGGAAATTCAAAAAGAAATTATAGCAGAGTTTGCTGATCTTACCGACTGGGAAGAAAAGTTCCAATACCTCATTGAGTTAGGCGAAGAACTACCTCCCTATCCCGATGAAAAACGAACAGAAGAATATATAGTCCCTGGTTGCCAATCTCGAGTTTGGGTTGCACCAAAATTAGAATCAGGAAAATTAGAATTTGATGCTGATACTGATACTGCTTTGACAAAAGGTCTTATCGCCATTTTGATACGGGTGTTTTCGGGACAATCTCCAAAAGATATAGCGGATGCCTCACTGGGTTTTATTGAAGAAGTAGGTCTTGCTAAGTTTCTTTCTATTTCAAGAAGAAACGGACTTTTCTCTATGGTACAAAAACTAAAAGGATACGCAGAAAAAGTTTAATCCCTTTCTTTTTTCCTTTGCAATCTTTAACAACCTCGCATAGAATTCTGAAACGAATCTGAACTAGGAATTCTATGAAACGAAGCCTTATTTTTCTACTTTTATTAACCTTTGTACATTGTGGCAAAGACCTTTCTCCTTTTGGTGGTGAACCAGAAGTGACCACTCTAAAATCCCGATTAAAACCAGAATGGCCAAATCCCAACTGGAAAGTTGTTTCTCCTGAGTCCGTTGGAGTTTCTGCAAGCAAACTAGGGTTAGTAGAAGAATATGCTTTTACAAGAACTGGTGATGAAGCAGATAGAAAAGGTAGAAGGACAGATGCTCTCGTTATTTTGAGAAATGGAAAACTCATTTATGAAAAATACGCAAGGAACTTTTCCGAAGACAAAGTACATTTAACTTGGTCCGTTTCTAAAAGTATTTTACAAACCATGTATGGAATCGCAGTCAAACAAGGTCTTGTTAAGTTAGACGATCCTGGTTATTATCATTATGAACCACTTAGCCGTGATGAAGCTCACAAAAAAATTACCATCAGACACCTTCTCAATATGTCCTCAGGACTTGCCGCCGAAGAAGGATACGAAAGTGGCCCACTCAAGTCTTCTGTGATCGCTATGTTGTATACCAGAGGCCGCAAAGATATGGGCGCATTCTGTAGTGGACTTCCTCTCCGTGCAGAACCAGGAACCCAAGTCTATTATTCCAGTTGTGATACCAATATCCTTTCTGCCATTCTCAAGAAAGTTTACGGGGCAGAAGAATACGACAAATTTCCTTTTGAAAAAATCTTCAAACCTCTTGGGATCACAAATGTAACCTTCGAAAGAGATGGATCGGGAACTTATGTTGGTTCTTCCTATCTTTATATGACAGCCAAGGACTTGGCAAAAATTGGATATTTGTATTTGAATGATGGGATTTGGAACGGCGAACGTTTGTTACCCGAAGGTTGGGTGCAGTTCACAAGAACTCCTGCTCCAGGATATAAAACCACACCATATTCCGAGGACTTAGCAGAAGACAATTACACTGCCCACTGGTATGCCAACACTGGTGTTCCCGAAAGAGGAATCCACGAACCTTGGCCAGATGCCCCAAAAGATACATTTGCCGGACTTGGTCACTGGGGACAAATGTTGTATGTAATTCCCAGCCTTGATTTAATCATTGTTCGCTTTGGTGATGATCGTGAAAAGGCGTTTATCAAAAATGATTTTTTAAAATTAGTGAAAGAGTCTGTAATTCGGTAACCTTATGAAAAGAAAAATTTCTGTGATCCTTTCTTTGTTATTTTTATTTATTTTGTTTTGGGCACAATGGAACTGGAAACATCTCTCTAGTTTTCCATCCATCATCTCTAGTTTTTATTCGAAAGAATATTGTAGTTGTTACTTTGTGATGCAACTTTCCGAAGACCAGTGCCATGACTTTGCTCGCCAGTGGGTTCCCATTAGTGAATTCAAACTGGATAAAGACAATATGTCAGTGACTGTCAAAGGACTTGGGCGAACCAATACAGCCAAATATCTCTCTAAAGAATACGGTTGTACTCTTGTGACAGAATAAAGTAAATACTAACGATAATAACGAATTCCAGGAAAGATGAAGTTAATTCCAAAGATCAGTCCTTTGGCTTTGACTTCTTCTGGAACGGGGCCAAAATTTTGGCCTCGGATGGAATCCATACAAGCTTGGTCGACTACGACCTGGCCTTGTGATGTCACCAAACGAACATCCAAAACTTGGCCTTGTTCGCTTAACATAAATAAAACTTTGGTTTCCCCTTCTTTGATTCCCTCTCTTGCCACTACACCTGCCATATCTCGGTAAGCATAGTTCCCACCACCGGGTGGTGCAAAAGATTCTTCAATTCGTTTTAACATGTTTTTGAAATAATAATAACCTGCTAATTGTTTGGTGGGAATAGTGAGGGCTTTGGCTCCATCCCATCGAAATAAAAAGTCTTGTTGGAACCTATAGTTAAAAGGAATTTTTGTCATTTGTCCGGAACTTGCGGACTGGTTCGGACTTTCTTCTGCATTGGAATTGGTTTTTGGATCGGCTTTAAAAATTCCTACTTCAAAAAGTTCTTCTTCTTTGGATTGTTCTGATTTGGGTTGGGCTTTGCTTGGAGTGGAAGCAGAACTTCCCATAATGAATTCACGAAATTGTGTGAGAGTATGAAATCCCTGTTTTTCGGTAAGTCCACCACCGCCCGACGAATCCTTGTTAGAGAGAGCTTTGTACTCATCTTTTTTATCAGGGTTGATGAACTGTTGTTCTACTAGAACTTCGTAAATTTTTTCCTGTTCTTTTGGCCCTAACATTTCTGCGGCTTGTTCTTCTGCCAACATCTTCCAAAGCATATTCCTGGTGATAAGGTGTGCGAGTACAAAGGAAACGATGAGGATGACAAAGGTGAAGGCGAAGAAAAGTCTTCGTTCCCCTTCTTCCTTTTCAGGTAACCGGAAATCAAAAGAGAGTTGGGCCATTTTCGCGATTTTCCCCGATATTTCCAGTATACACAATTCCCAAATGTTCGTAAGCTTTTTTCGTAGCCACACGCCCTTGCGGTGTCCGGTCAATCAGACCCACTCTGACAAGAAATGGTTCGTATGTGTCTTCTAAAGTGCGTTCTTCTTCACCGAGCACCACAGCGATGGGTTTGATTCCCACAGGCCCACCACCATAGCGATTGATGAGGATGTCCAAAATTTGACGGTCCACGGCATCGAGGCCCAAATGGTCCACTCCCATCCTTTCAAAGGCAAACTTACACGTTTCTAAACTCACTGAACTTTCGTTACGAACTTCCGCAAAGTCCCGAACTCGTTTCAAAAGATGATTCGCAATCCTTGGAGTTTTGCGGCTTCGTTTTCCAATCTCAAGAGCCACCCCTTCCCCAAGGGAAACACCAAGTAGTTTTGCCGAACGATCTACGATGATTTGCATTTCCCCGTCGGTATAAAAATCAAGTTTCAGATGGATTCCAAACCTTGTTTTCAAAGGTTCACTCACAAGACCAGAACGAGTGGTGGCACCAACGAGCGTAAAGGGTTGGAGTTGGATCTGGAGGGCATTGGCAGTGACACCTTCTCCCACCACAAGGTCCACAAAGAAGTTCTCCATCGCAGGATAGAGTAACTCTTCTTGTTTTTTGATAAAGCCGTGGATTTCGTCGATAAAGAGGACTTCGTTGGTTTTGAGTAAAGTTAAGAACCTAACAAGATCCGCACCTTTTGAGATGGCAGGAGCGGATGTGGGAGTGAAGGCCACTGCCAGTTCATTGGCAATGATATTGGCAAGTGTGGTTTTGCCAAGGCCAGGAGGGCCGGAAATGAGAACATGGTCGAGGGGGCTCTTTCGTTTGCGAGCCGCCTCTACGTAAACCGAGAGATTAGCCAGAACTTCTTTCTGGCCGATAAATTCGGACAATTTAGTAGGGCGAAGGCTAGGTTCATCTTCGCCCGGTTGGATCCAATCTTCTCTTAAACTCACCTCAATTGGGTTTCTGCTCTGGAGTGATGGAAGTCAAGATTTCATTTTTATTTCGGATGATTTTTATCTCGATTGGTTTTCCAGTTTTGGAAGATCTCACAAAACTAACGAGTTCTTCTGGCGTTTGGATTTGTTTTCCGCCGATTTCCACAATCACATCAAATAATTTTAAACCCGCTTTGTCTGCAGGAGATCCTTTCATGATTTGGCGGACAACAGCACCTTTATTGTCTTTCAGTTTGAGTTGTTCGATGTATTTTTCATTGACCGGATCAAGTCCGACACCAATCCAAGGGCGGGTGACTTTTCCATTGGTTTTGATTTCCTCAGCCACTCGTCTTGCTTCATTGATGGGGATAGCAAACCCAATTCCTTCTGATCCACCGGATTGGCTCACAATCAAACGGTTGATTCCGATCACTTCGCCTCGGATGTTGAGAAGAGGACCCCCACTATTTCCTTGGTTGATGGCAGCATCTGTTTGGATATATGATAAACCAGAAGCATCAATTCCCCCACGTTGGATTGCAGAAACCACACCCACAGTAAACGATTGTTCAAATCCTAGAGGAGCACCAATGGCAATCGCCCAGTTCCCAACTCGCACTTTTTGCGAATCACCGATCAAACTGGGGGTCAGTGTTCCTTTTGGTGCATCGATTTTTAATAAAGCTATATCAGCAGTTTCATCTGCCCCAATGAGTTTTGCTTCGAATTCTTTTTTGTTTTTCAACTTCACTGTAAACTTATCCATGTTTTGAATCACATGGTGGTTGGTCATAATATAACCGTCTTCGTTCAGAACAATCCCTGAACCAAGACCATATTGTTTTTGTTTCATCACTTGACCCGAACCACCTGAACGTCCAAAAAATTGATCAAAGTATGGATCGGAAAAAGGATGAATCCTTACATTCACTGTCCTTTCGGTTGCAATGGAAACTACACTTGGCGATACACGGTCAAAAACTTCTTGAAAGGCATCTTCTAAAGCAACTGCTTGGGTTTGGGCCGGTGATAATTTTTCCCCACCATCTGCTTTGAGCTGCAAAGGGTTCTCGGATGAATTTCCGCAAGTGAGGATGGGTGACAAAAATGTTCCCAACAGTAAAAAACTAAATGCAATTGCAACGTAACGTAATGGATTCGATTTTTTAAAAGTCATAGATAACAGGCACTCTCTCCTTGTATATAAGACCCCAGAAGATTCAGGAAAGTTCTCATTTCTTGGGATCGTTTTTTTACAAAAAAACTTGAACATTTTGTTCCAAACCAAACTAGTCTTAGTATGGCAAAACGAATTTTGATTCCCCTCTGTCCTGGCTTTGAAGAAATGGAAGCCATCATCCTCATTGATGTTTTAAGAAGAGGAAATGTAGAAGTTGTCTCTATCGGAAAATCAAAAGATCCTATCCTTGCCTCTAGAAAAACTCTGCACTTAGCAGATAAAACTTTTTCTGAAATCGTTCCGAACGAATTTGATGCCATCCTGCTCCCAGGAGGACTCGAAGGAACCAAACAACTGATGAAGGACCCAGAAATTAGTAACATTCTAAAATCCTTCCAAACAAAATCGAAAATGATTGGTGCCATTTGTGCGGCTCCGAATGTCCTCAGAAATTTGGACATCATCTCAGGGGAGGATCCTTATACAGCTTTTCCTTCTCCCGATGATTTGGCAAAAGGAAAAGGCGGAAATTATACGGGAGAAAGGATTGTTTCACATAACAATATCCATACGAGCATTGGACCTGGTTCTGCTTTTGAATTTGCTTTGTATATTTTGGAAAAATTAGAAGGAAAAGAAGTGATGGAAAAAGTGAAGCTTGGATTGCAACTTCCCAAAAATGAAATTTAGTTTTCTAAACAGGAAGTATGAAATAAAACCTTAGTTAGTCGGTGGGTTCTCGTTCCTCTACCAAAGAAAGAACTGCTTTTTCCTCAGAATCAAATACTTCCAAATGGCTCTCCATTCCCGTAAGTTTAAAAACTTTTGCTACAGATCCATGTACACTACATACCTTCAAATTTCCATGGTATTTTTTGAGTTTGTACATAGCAGTGACAAGCGTCCCAATTCCCGAACTATCCATAAAGGGAACCTTTTCTAAGTTTACCACAATTTCATATTGGTGTTTGCGCATCTTATCATCCAGAATGTCTTTCAATTCTTTTGCATTGTACAAATCAACCTCTCCCTCAATGGTAATGATAGCGACTTGATGGGATGATTTTTCGTGGATGATCATTTGTAATTAGTTTGTACTTCGAATGAGAATGAAAAGTCAAAAATTACATTCGAAAGACACCAAATGGTTTTCTTTCTTCTTTCCTTCGGCTGAGAATAGACAATGCCCTTCCCAAAACTTTCCTTGTATCGGCAGGATCAATGATTCCATCATCCCAAAGCCGAGCCGAACTATACACTGCAGATGACTTCTTTTCATAATCTTCTAAAATTGGCTTTTTAAAAGTAGATTCCTCGTCGACCTGAATGGATTCTCCCGCTGCTTCTTTTTGGTCTTTTTTGACTGTCCAAAGAACATTGGCCGCTTGTTCTCCTCCCATGACTGAAATCCGCGCATTGGGCCACATCCATAAAAATTCCGGAGCAAAGGCACGTCCGCACATTCCATAGTTTCCTGCACCATAAGATCCACCAGTAACAATCGTTAGCTTGGGGACTGTAGTTGTAGAAACCGCATTGACCATCTTCGCACCATCACGAGCAATTCCATTGTTTTCGTATTTTTTCCCCACCATAAATCCTGTGATGTTTTGTAGGAATAAAAGTGGAATCCGTCTTTGGTCACAAAGTTCAATAAAATGAGAGGCTTTGAGCGCTGACTCAGAAAACAAAACTCCATGGTTGGCAATGATACCTACTGGGTATCCGTACACCTCAGCAAACCCTGTGACGAGGGTTGTGGCATATAGTTTTTTGAATTCATGAAATCTAGAACCATCTACAATCCTTGCAATGATTTCTCTTGGATCGTATGATTTTTTAGAATCCCTTTCGATGATTCCATAAATTTCCTCTGTTGGATACAAAGGTTCTTCTGTTTCTTTAGGAAGAGTCTCTGATTTTATATTTAGGTTTTTTACAATAGAACGAGTGATTTCTAAAGCATGTAAATCATCCTCTGCATAGTGGTCTGTCACACCTGACACACGGCAATGAACATCTGCACCACCTAACTCTTCGCCAGTGACCACTTCACCAGTTGCTGCTTTTACGAGCGGAGGACCACCAAGAAAGATAGTTCCATTTCCTTTGACAATCACAGATTCATCAGACATCGCAGGAATATAGGCACCCCCTGCTGTACAAGACCCCATAACAACTGCTATCTGAGAAATTCCTTTGGCACTCATCCTTGCTTGGTTGAAAAAAATACGGCCGAAATGGTCTTTGTCCGGGAATACTTCATCTTGCATGGGTAAAAAAGCCCCACCAGAATCCACCAAGTAAATACAAGGAAGAGAATTGTTTTCGGCTATCTCCTGCGCACGGACATGTTTTTTGACTGTCAGAGGATAATAAGTTCCACCTTTAACCGTTGCATCATTGGCTACGATCATACAGTCCACACCTTCCACTTTCCCAATCCCTGTGATGATACCTGCGGAAGGAACGGGATCTGAATATACCCCTTCTCCAGCAAGACCACAAACTTCCATAAACTCGGTTCCAAAATCAATGAGTTCGGCAATTCTTTCTCTTGCAGTCAGTTTGCCCCTTGATTTGTGTTTTTCTAAAGCCTTACTACCGCCACCTAACTTTACATTTTCGATAACTTTTCGAATGGGGACTAAGGTTTCTAAGTATGCCGTTCGATTGGCCACAAATTCGGATGTATTCGGGTTCGTCTTAGAGATGATTCTTTCCATATTAATCCTTGTTTTGTTTGTTGAAATGGAAGGTTTTGGTTTTTTTATGCGAGAAGGAATCTACAAAGTAGTGAAGTTTTTCAAAAATGACTTCTGGACATTCTTCCATAGGCAGGTGTTTTGCCGGTAAAAAAACCAGGCTACTTGTCCTAAGTGTTTCTTTCATGTATTCGGTTTGGTTGGGAGAAATGCGGAAGTCTTCCTCGCCAATATAAATTTGGCGAAGACCCACAAAATTTTTAGCACCTTCTTCTATCTCACGTAATGCATGAGTAGATCGATCTACATTACGAACAAACTCCAAAGTGTTTTTGCGAGCTTTCCCTTCGAATAACAAATGATACATAGTCTTTTCCCATTCAAAGGTAAGCTGGTGTGTTTTTTTCACGAGGAATAGTTTATAAAACAAACGAAGGAAAGGTGGGCGAAATAAAAATGAAAAAACTTCTCCAACTAACGGCAAACGGAGAAAATGAAGTGGAAAATAAAAACGAAATTTAGGTAAGTTCATAAACCCACCTAAAATAGATAAAGATTTATACTGGTTTGCATGTTCCTTAAAAGTAAAACAAAGGATTGG
Organism: Leptospira bourretii; assembly: GCF_004770145.1. Classification (NCBI taxonomy): domain Bacteria; kingdom Pseudomonadati; phylum Spirochaetota; class Leptospiria; order Leptospirales; family Leptospiraceae; genus Leptospira; species Leptospira bourretii. Next base: position 397,516 of record NZ_RQFW01000005.1, read on the forward strand.
AAGTGCATAATCGAAAGCTACAACATGAACCTTTTTGTCACCAACCACCTTCTCCAAAAAAGGTGCCAAATAATGAGCTTGGAGCCGATGTGAAAGTGGTCCATCCGGCCTTGTGCTAAAGCCCGTTCCCAAAAAATCAAGTGCAATCACTCGATAATGATTTGACAACAGACCCACCAACTTGCGATAGTTATACGATGTAGTTAAAAAACCAGGAAGGAGGAGAATGATTTCCTCACCTTTCCCTTCATCTAAATAGAAAAAACGTAAGTCATCAATTTCTATTGTTTTTCCAGAATTGATATGTTCTAACAAACTGGGTGTCATGTTCACTCCGCAAAACTTCCGTATAATTTTCTCAAATACTCTTCTTCGAATTCAAAAAGATTCATCCCACGTCGTGCCATAATTTTTTTGGTATCAAAAAGAAACTCTTCTAGACGGTAACGCCCGCCTGGCCTTATCCAAGTGAATGCTGGCACATACCCTTGGATTCTGGATTCAACGATATTACTAGCTATATCAAAAACAGTTCCCGTATTTGACATCACACCAATCGCAAGTTTCGTAAAGGGACCAATGAGAGATCCAAACTTTATGGTTCCAGTGTTGATTAGCGAATCACCGATTTTTAACTTCACAATTCCATAATTGTTTTTTAAATCACTGGTTGTGGATAAAGCACCTAGGTTTACCCATGTAGAAACAAAACTATGCCCAAGGAAACCTTCATGGTGTTTGTTGGTATAATCTAAAATGATAGAATTTTCTACTTCTCCACCAATCCGACATTGGTTTCCAATGAGACATCCACCAGTGATACGAGCATTATCGATTTGTGAATCTCTTCCAACAAAGAGTGGACCTTCTAAAAAACTAAAAGAAGAAATTTTGACTCCATCTTCAATGAGGATGGGCCCATCAGTTGTATCAAAAACGACGCCAGGGTAGATGGTAGCCCCAGGATGAATGTAAAGGTGTTTCTCCTTTCCGACAATATGAAAACCTGATTGTTTTGCTTTGTATTTTTGGCGAAACCGTTTCCAATCTTTTTCCAATGTCAGTGTATCTTCAATGATAGAAGTAACAGTACCTAAAAGTTCCCAAGGCAAATAGGAATCAGAACTGTATATTGAATCAAATGATTCTAGGTTTGCAGGTAAAACATGTGGATACCGATTGAAGATTAGTTTTTCAAATTCAGGACTGGGCCCTTTATAATAAATCTTTGCTCCAGGGTATTTTCGTTCTAATTTTTCAAGTAAGGTGATACCACCCAAATTCCATTCAAAAAATGAATGAAACCTGGACAAAGGTTCAAGAGACGGATTTCTTTTGGAATCGTCAAGTAGAAGGTTCACTGTTTACTCCACAGTTACAGATTTCGCTAAGTTTCTTGGTTGGTCCACATTACATCCCCTAAGGATTGCTATGTGGTAGGATAACAGTTGTAACGGGATGACAGCAAGTAAAGGAACAAGAGCATCCGCAGTTCTCGGAATTTCAAAAGTATAGTCTGCCATGGATTTTATGTCAGTATCCCCTTCTGTTACGATGGCAATCACCTTTCCCTTCCTTGCCTTGACTTCCTGGATATTGGAAATTACTTTTTCGTAAGAAGCATCTTTTGTAGCAATAAACACAACAGGCATATCTTCATCAATGAGTGCAATTGGCCCATGTTTCATTTCTGCAGCAGGATATCCTTCTGCATGGATATAAGAAATTTCTTTAAGTTTCAGTGCACCTTCCAGTGCTACAGGGAAATTAAACCCACGCCCCAAATAAAGGAAGTTAGACGCACGGTAATAATGTTCTGAAATGTTGCGGATGTCATCATCTTTAGTCAAAATCTTTGCCACTTTATCCGGAATGGAATCCAATTCGAGAAGAAGAGTTTGGTAATCCGATAAAGAAATAGAACCTTTTTTTAATCCTAAATACAAGGCCATCATCGTTAAGATGCTAACTTGCGAAGTGAAAGCTTTTGTGGATGCCACTCCAATCTCAGGGCCAGCATGTAGATAAGCACCTGCATGTGAAGCTCGTGCAATGGAAGAACCTACCACGTTACAAACTCCAAAAATCAGTGCGCCCTTTGACTTAGCAAGTTCAATGGCAGCGAGAGTGTCCGCAGTTTCTCCCGATTGGGACACTGCAATGATCACATCTCTTTCTGTCACAATCGGATTACGATAACGAAATTCAGATGCATATTCTACTTCTGTAGGAATCCGAGCCAGGTCTTCAAATAAATACTCACCAATCAGTCCCGCATGCCAAGAAGTACCACAACCGACAAGGATCAAACGATCCGCATTTAAAAAACGATTCAAATACTGGTCAATCCCACTAAGGAACAAGTGGTGTTCCCGAGACACAAGGCGCCCTCGCATGGCATCACGAACAGACTTAGGTTGTTCAAAAATTTCTTTTAACATAAAGTGTGGATATCCACCCTTCTCTATGTCTTCCAAATCCAATTCTAATTTTTGAATGAATGGAGTTTTGGTTACGTTTTCTAAGTTTTTTACCACAAGACTTCCATCTTTGATAATGGCCATCTCCTGGTCATTGAGATAGGTCACATTGTTCGTATATTCAATGATAGGTGTTGCGTCAGAAGCAACGAAGTATTCCTCTTCACCAATCCCAATCACAAGTGGAGAACCTTTTCTTGCTGCAATCATCATCCTTTCATTTTCTTTCGACAAAATAACAATGGCATAAGCACCCACAACTTCATTCAAAGCCAAACGAACTGCCTCTTCAATAGAACAGTTGTTTTGTTTTTTGATTTCTTCGATTAAATGAATAAGAACTTCAGAATCAGTGTCTGATTTAAAACTATGCCCATTCCCTTCTAATTCTTTTTTGATGGATGCGTAGTTTTCAATGATTCCATTGTGAATGATTGCCAATTTTCCATCAGAACTTGTATGTGGGTGAGCATTACGATCATTGGGTTCCCCATGAGTGGCCCAACGAGTGTGTCCAATCCCGAGGGTTGCAACTAATTTACGATTGCCGATTTCATTTTCTAAATCGAGGACTTTCCCTTTCTTTTTAACAATCTCAAGTCCACCATTTAACAACGCAACGCCGGCACTATCGTATCCACGATATTCAAGACGTTTCAGACCTTTGATGATGAGAGGAAGTGCCTCTCTTTTTCCTAAATAACCTACGATTCCACACATTGATTTACCCTCTTTAAGGTAGCATCCAAATCGGATTTGGATTTAGTTTCTGTAATGACACGAAAGATTGGCTCTGTATTGGAAGGACGAATGTGGATCCAAGAATCAGATACATACATCCATAGTCCGTCTTTCTCTGAAATGACTTTTGGAGAAAACTCGGACTGAAATTTTTGATAAAGAGTTTCGAGAGACATCCCCTTTGCCAAAGGAAAGGATTGTTTGTCCATATAAAGGGAAGGTAGTTCATCTAAAAGGGCATCCGCAGATTTCCCCGTTTCTGCCATTAAATTTAGAATATGTGCAATCCCGGACAAAGTGTCACGACCAAAAGAAGGAATGGTTGGATCAATCACTCCACCATTCCCTTCCCCACCAAACACTGCTTTGGTTTTAATCATTTCTTCCACTACGTTTGCTTCACCGACTTTGCTACGAATGACTTCGGCACCAAACCTTGATCCCACTTCCTCGTTTAAAAAAGAAGTTGATAAGTTGACAACAACCTTGGCTTTTTTCTTAGCTGTGGATAAAACATTCATGAGTGCCAAAGGCAAAGTGTATTCTTCCGAAACAGCTCCTCGTTTAGGAGAAAACAAAACGAGTCTATCAGCATCAGGATCCAACGCAAAACCAATGTCCGCTTTGGATTTTTTAAAATATGGTTCTACTGATTTTAAAGCGGCCGCCGTAGGTTCCGGTGGTCTTGGAAAAGTCCCATCAGGATTACAGTTATGAGCCACAACTTTGCAACCTAACATCTGCAAGAACTTAGGCACAACATAGGAACCGGCACCACCAACGGCATCCACAAATACGGTAAATTTTTTCTTTTTGATTTTGGCGACATTCACACGTTTCAAAACAGAAGACAAATGAAGATCAATATAATCTTCACCAGAATCAATATAACCTTTTGGGGAAATTTGTTCTTTTGTATAAGATCCATTTTCAATGATAGAAAGAAGTTTCGTGTTTTCCTCTGCCGAAAAGAAAAAACCTTTTTTAGAAATGAATTTAAATGCATTCCAATCCATAGGATTGTGTGAAGCAGAAATCATGATTCCACCATTAGCTTTGGAAAGATTCACAACCGCTTTGGTAGTGGGTGTGGGAACAAGCCCAAGAGTTAAAACAGAATTTCCGGAAGCTAACAATGCAGAGGTGAGAAGTGATTCTAAATAAGGGCCACTTGGTCTTGAGTCCCTCCCGATCACTGCCGTCCCACCGTTCATGAGTGAAGCAAAGGATTTAGAAAATGCCAATGCTTCCTCTAAACCAAATCCTTGTCCAATTTTCCCCCGGACACCGGAGATAGAAATCATTAGGGAGGACAGATCATACTCTTTCGTAAATCGCATACAATACTATCAAAGCTGGGGGATTCCCACTGCAAGTCTATCTTTTTGCTTTTTGGAATGTGTCAGAGGAGTGGAATAAAGGTGAAGATAAAAAGAAAAACGGTTTGGGCGATGACAGGATTGAACTGCCGACCCGCTGCTTGTAAGGCAGCTGCTCTCCCAGCTGAGCTAATCGCCCGTTGTAATGACCAGTAAACCGGAGTTGTGATTTTTGTAAATAAGATTTAGAAATAAAAAAGGCCACCATTGGTGGCCTCATTCCTTCTAGCTAAAAGCAAATGTTAGGCGGCTTTTGTTTCGATGGAGTTGATACGAAGAGCCATACGAGATTTTTTACGATCTGCATTTTTCTTATGAATGAGTTTTGTTTTTGCTGCTCTGTCTAACTTGGAAGCAAGTTTAGAGAATACAGTGAGTGCTTCTGTTTTGTCTCCCGCTTTGATTGCTTTGAGAAGGAGGCGAGCATAAGTTCGCAATTCAGTGCGATCTTCACCATTTCGCTCTTTTCTACGAGCGGTTCTACGAATGTCTTTTTTAGATGATTTTAAATTAGCCAAGGAATGTCCCCTACGAGGAATTTTTACTTATCTTTTGAGTACCACCCTGCCGGTCAAGGCGAAAGAGAAAAAAATGGAACCAAAGAGGTAGCTTTCGACCTCCTCTCGTAGGAGAAAACCATGTTCCCTATCCTAATTTGGATCGATTCCGAACTCTATGAGATTTTAAAACAAAGGCATTTGGACCTGGCACTTGTCATAAAAATGGCTATTTTATCCCTAAAAGTAGAGGGAATGGAACCGGGAATTTTTGAAAAACGAGAAACAGGCCACTATGAACGAATGGAACTCAGCAGATACGATTTTTTTACATTAAGTTTAATTTCTCGGGAGAAGGAAGTTGACCCGAACGTATTACTCTCATATGCTTTCACAGAAGCTTTGTTGGAAATTTTACGACTGTGACTCCTGAAAAATCAAAATACCATTATATAAAAATTGATTCCATTTCAGAAATTGATCCACTTAAATTGTCTATTTCTCAAATCCAACAAAGATATATTGACAAAGATAACAATCGCTATGCGCTACGTTTCAATAAAGAAACACGTAGAATTGAAATTTTAAAACTCATAGGCAATCATTTTGAAGTAGTTCCTAAGTCGCAGGTTCACTCTGCTATGGAAGAACCCAAAACAACACAAAATCCCACATCTCCGCAAATCTCTCAACAGATAACCCAAGTCTCAGAAGATTTAAAATCCAATCCCATATTAGGAAAGTTAGTTGGTGCGCTTGGGCAAAAACCCACTGACAAACCTGCGGAAATTCCAAAGGAAAAACAGAGTCCTATTGGAGAAGAAAATCTCATGAGTGAGGACGTGGATTTGGATATTTTTGAAGGGGAAGAACCCCCTCCTCTCATCAAAGAACCACTCACCCATGAGGGACTTCTGAATACACCTGAGCCGCCAAGTCCTAAGGAACACGAAACTGTCGAAAACGCCGAACCAAACTTACAAGTGGGGGCCGATTCTGAAGAAAAAACTGCCTACCAAAGTATTGAAGACTTTATTAAATTATTATCTACTTACCGAGAAAGAGTTACAGCCATCATTCGTAATTTACAATCATCTAGGATTTTTGAGTTAACGGGAGACCCTTCCGAAAATAAAAATATTGTTGGAAACTTTGCTCGTGAAATGGAAGCACAAGTTTTTGAAGCCATTGATAAAATGATCGATCTTCACAAAGAAATGACATCATATCCTCGTCCTATTACGTATTATATCTCAAAGGCCCCGGCAGAAAAAAGGGAAGAAATGAAATTTATTGAATCGGATAAGGAAAAATTAAACAGACTCCATCTGTTTGAAATGCAAAGACTTTCCGATATAATAGTCAAAGATTTCAAAAAACTTAGTTTGCAATTATTGAATATTTTAAATCTGAAAAATGAAATTCAGGTAAAACAATTACAATACGCAAACCAGTTGATGTATGTTGATGCCAAAAACGCGTCCCTTTATTTTGCGCAAGATTTGGATAAAACCATACTTGATATAGAGCACTGGAAACAATCGAAATGAAAGAACTGTCGGAAGCAGAAACAAAAGCAATATTAGAAAAAATCAGATCAGAATACAAAGAACACGGTAAACTAAATCCCAAAGCCTTCGACCAATCGGGGTTCGAACAAAGATATTTACAAATACTCAAACTCCGTGGTAACATCACAAAATTTTTAACGGAAGAAGTTACCTTTCTAGAACAGCTAAAATCAAAATTCCAAGAACTTGCTGCTAAAAAAGAAGCAGCCAAAGCACAAACCTTAAATCGGATTATGGATGAATCCATTGAGAAGTTGGCCAACTATAAGAAGGTGGACTTCCATCCTCTGGCCAAAGTGGAAACAAGATACTTTTACGGTGCTATGTTGGATTTTACAGAAACAGAACTTCCTGTTCTGATTTATATCTTCAAAGGAACTCCCGAATATTCTTTTTTACAAGATGCAGTTTTACAAGTAGAACGAATTGGAATGACAAGACGTGGTTTACCTTCCATGAAAATGCAAGAGTTCATCAAGACTTTACTCGATGCCAACGGAAACAATATCGTCATCGAAAAAGCTTCCCAAAACCTTTTGAAAGATGGATGTATTGCCCTTAAAAATATCACAGTGGCAGTGCAAGATTTGGTAAGTAAAAACCGAATCAATCCTGATATGATTGTACAAGTAAATGAAAAGGATTTCCCAAATGCCCACAGTTCTTTTGGTGGCAAAAAATTTGGAGAAAGCCTTACTCGAATTACTGAACGCTGCAAACAAATCATACAAGATTTTCGAATGAATGCGTTGATGAATATGGAAGGATAATTCTAATGTGCCATCATGGACCCAATTCTACTAGGTGTCGCTGACACCATCGAATCTGAATTTGATTCGGAAGTTTATAAAAATCTCTCTCCTTTAGAAAAATACCATTCGTTACTGTTTCGTTCTGTGGATAAACTATTTGGTTTTTTAGGGACAGATCGCTCTAAAATTGCTCCTTATTTAACTGATTTTGTTTCCATCGAAGCCCAGTCTCTTGGCCGCGAAGGATATGGATTTACGGTAAAAGATTCCAATGATATGGGTTTTGGTGGGCTTGCTTGCCATACCGTGGATTTGGGTGGAGCCAGTGTTGGTGGTGCAATCCAGCAAGCCCACACCATCGTCAAAGCCAATCCTTATGCTGTTGTCCTTGTCGCTGCTGCCGATGTTCCTAAATCGGTATTCAAACAAGTATCGGATTTAAAAAGACTTACGGCCACAGTTTGCCATAAAGATTGGGAAATGCCATACGGGGCAACTCTCATTGGTCTTTATTCTTTGTTATGTGAACGAATGATGTTTGATACAGGTGTCACCAGTGAGGATTTAGAAGAAATCACTAAACACTTCCGATCTTTGGCGGAAACCAATCCCCGCGCTTTCCAATTCCAAAAACCACTCACGGAAAAACAATTAAAGAAACCACTTTCGGGAGTTTATAGCACACCGATGATTGCCATTGTCACCGATCATGGAGTTGCCACACTCATCACTTCTGAATTCATGAAACAGAAGTTAATTGAAAATAAAATAATCAAAAAAGATTCTGAACATATCTATTTGGTGGGTTCGGGCCATAGTGCCCATGCAGAATACTTCATCCAAAAAAAAGATTTAAAAAGTCCCGCTGCCCTTGCTTGTGAAAGAGCCGTGGCTTCTTCTGGATTCAATCGATCTGAGATTGAATATGCTTGGATTTACGATTGTTTTACAGGAATGATCATCCATGAAGCAGGTTTGTATTTTGGAGTTTCGCCTAAAGAAACTGCCACCTCTCTGAGAAGAGGAAAAATTTCCAATGGAACCAAAGAAATCCCGATCAACCTAGGTGGGGGAATTTTAAACTACCAAGCAGCGATGGCACTTTCCGGAGCCACAGGTCTCATTGATATTGCTAGCCAATATGGTCTTGCGGTAGATCCCATCCCAGAAAAGTTGGAAATACCACCTAATGTTAGTTTACTGGGTGGAAATGGAGGGATTGATAGTATCAATTCTGTGATTTTATTTTCTAAAGAAAAACCGAAACCTTCGAAAGAACCATTCACTTTAAAACCTTTGGAAGTCAATGTCCCCAGTCCCAAACTGGGAGAAAAGGCTACTATTCTTACCGTTAGCACTATCTATTTCAATCCAGGTGGAGAAAAAAAACCACCCTATCTCATTGTCTGTTCTACAAAAGAGAATGGAGAGATGGTTCTTACCAATCTATTTGGGAAGGATGGAACAGAAATTCTATCCAAAGAAGGATTGGAACTTGGAAAATCAAAAGTAGAATTCCAAGAGATCGGAGGAAAAATCCAAGCGGTCCTTTTGAGTTAAAACAAAAAAGGCCAGAGATGGTAAGTCTTTGGCCTTTGGTTCCTAAATCGCCTAACAATACTAAAACTGTTTGAGAAACCTTAAATTTCCTGATTGGAAATACCGGATGTCATGGATTCCATAACGCATCATGACAAGTCGGTCAAGGCCTAGGCCAAAGGCAAAGCCAGTCCATTTTTTAGAATCAAGTCCTGCCGCTTCCAAAACATTCGGATGCACAAGACCACAAGGAAGTAATTCCAACCAACCGGAATGTTTGCAAACACTACAACCATCTCCACCACAAACCAAACAATTGATATCAAGTTCAAAACCTGGTTCCACAAACGGAAAGTAACCAGGACGAAGTCTTGTTTTAATTTCTTTTCGAAACACACGAGAAAGAAGTGTTTCCATTGTATAAATCAAATGAGCCACAGAAATGTTTTCACCCACGACCATTCCTTCTACTTGGTAAAATGTATTTTCGTGAGAGGCATCTACCTCTTCGTATCGAAACACACGACCAGGCGCAATGATCCTAAAGGGCGGTTTTAGTTTGCGTAGGGCACGGACTTGGATGGCTGAAGTATGAGTTCTGAGTAAGTTTCCATCGGCTGTATAAAACGTATCTTGCATATCACGTGCCGGATGGTCTTCGGTAAAATTCAGGGCACCAAAATTGTTTTCATCAGTTTCTACTTCTGGCCCATCCATTACAGAAAAACCCATGGAAGTAAAAATATCTTCGATTTCGTATTGGATTTGAGAAATGGGATGAAGGCTTCCTCTTTCTTTCGAAGCAAGCGGGCGTAAACTATCAAAGAATTCTTGGCCTAACTTGTTTTCATAAAAACTTTCTTTTAAAGAAGTTCTTTTGGTTTCAACAAAACTTTCGAGTCGACTTTGCGCTTCGTTCGCTTGTTTCCCCACTGTTTTTTTCTCTTCTACAGATAAAGAAGCAAGGCCTTTTAAAACAGAAGTGAGTTTTCCTTTTTTACCAATGAATTGGTTTTTTAAAGAATCCAAATCTTGTTCGGATGTGGCAGAAGATAAAACAGATTCCGCTTCTTTGACTAAGGCTTCGATTTCTTGGGATAGGCTCATACAGATTCTCGTAATTCGATTAATGATTTTAATTCAGGATAAATTCCACCAAAGGCACCATTCGACATGGCGAGGATGATTACTTTTTCCTTTTGGAACTTTAGCAGAATCTTTTTTAAGAGGGTTGGAATTTCTTTTGGATCTTTTGCATACAAAGCTTCTTTCTTTGTATGCTTAACAATGTCTTTTACTAATTTTTTGACATTTAAACGAAGAGATTTGTTTACCTTATCTACCTGATAAACTTCCGTCACGATACTGACATCACTTCCTTTAAAACATTTGGCAAAATCATCTTGGAAAACATTTCGATGCGATGTGGCACTTCTTGGTTCGAAAAGTGAAATGATTTTGTATCCAGGGTAAGCTTCTTTGTGAGCCTTTATGGTTTCTTGGATGGCCACGGGATGGTGGGCAAAATCTTCCACAAGGAGGCTTTTGTCAGAAACAAAAAGATTTTCTTGTCTTCGTTTGACACCAGGGAATGATTCCACTGCCTCTAAAATTTCTTTTCTTTTTTGAGGAGCAATTTCTAAACAGATACGAACTGCCACTTCCACATTGCGGTAGTTATGTGAACCAATCAGATTGGGTTTTAATTTTGTTTTGGTTCTGATCTCAGATAAAACACCTTTTTCGTATTTAAAAATGGAGTTTTTGTCTCCTAATTCAAATGATTCTACAGGTGCATGTTTGTAATCTCTCGTGATCTCCACAAGATTTTTTGAACCTTTCCAATAGAATACCTTACCACGTCCAGGAACCAAATTTAACAGGCGTTTGAACATGGTTTTGATTGCATTTAGATCGGTAAAAATATCCGCATGATCAAAGTCGAGAGCATTCATTGCTAAATAGTAAGGTCTGTAATGTAAAAATTTTGAACTTTTATCAAAGAAAGCAGAATCATATTCATCTCCTTCAATGACAAAATAATCCCCTTCTCCCAGTGCAAACCCAGGAAATCCATCTTTACGAATCCCACCCACAAAAAGACCGGGTTTTAGTCCAATAGACTCTAAAATCCAATGGGTTAAAAATGTAGTCGTTGTTTTTCCATGTGTTCCAGAGATCACTATGGGTTTTTTCCCTTTCAGAAAAAAAGTCCCGATGGCCTGGGCCATACTCATGTATTCCATTCCTGTATTGAGAACTTCTTCTACTTCTGGATTCCCACGTGAGATAGCGTTCCCAATGATTACTAAATCAGCACCCTTTACATTTTCTTTACGATAACCAGATTTAGGTGACAATCCCCATTCTACCAACTTATCGGACATAGGTGGGTAAAGATTTTGATCGGAACCTGATACATCATGACCTTGATTTTTTAGCATATAGGCCAAATTACCCATAGCAATTCCACCAATGCCTACCATAAAGATTTTCAAAAGATTACCGTCCTAACTAGGTTGTAAAGAAATAGAGGAACTGAAATAAGAACCAAAAAAAACAAAACCACTTTCATCAGAAAAAAAAGAAAATCAAAAGAAGTCCATTCTCTTCGGTGTGATAAATAATAATACGCTAAATGTAAGGAATATAAAAAACCGACACCTAATGTAAGTAAGGGGATTGGAGCAGGGAAAATCCAAAAGATGGCAGTGGCACTAAAAGGAAGATAGGAAATCATAAACACATGTGGTTCTGGTCCTTCCCAATCTTTGGTTCGATCTCGCATTTGGTGGTACATTCGAAAACTATCGACCAACCGAATCACAATATAGAACCCTAAATAAAAAAAGAATAAGGTCAACATCCCTTGTGTGTAGGTTAACTTTGTTTCTTCATCGACTGTGGAAACTTTGAATAAAAGGATTTGGATTAAATTTCCAAAAAACTTTGCAATCGGTGCAAGCAGGATGAGTTGGAGATGGGCCAACCACAAATCACGACCACCTAAATCCGTTTTATGATAATAGGATTCGAAAGCGGACATTGGGGAATAGAATAAATCTCGGATCATTTCCATCCGAGATGCGACTGTAGAAACTTTTTGCACCTTATTGGATTTTCTGGTTGGGACGCTCGTATCGGGAAGCACTTTTCACTTTCATGACGGCATTCACCAAATTTTGGAAGGATTCTTCTTTCATCCAAGTGATGGATTCCGAAAAATAAGGAAGGAGTTCCCGACGTACCGGCCTCCATTTTCCTGATTCAGACTCCCATAAAGGGAAAAAGGAAAGGCGATATTTGATTCCTTCTGATTGGGTTACATCCAAAACCGCTTCTGCAACTTGAGTCGTAGCAAGTTCCGGAAACTGAGGTGCACCTGCCTCGTCTCTATAGAATTCGAGCTTTAGTCCTTTGACCACCGATTCCCATTGGTTTCCCACATCCGGTGGCAAAACAATCCGTTCCCCTGTCGTTCGGCTCCAATCATTTACATACACATTGTATTGGTTTTTTTTGGCACGATTTTCCGCTTTTACATTCACAACCTGACCAGAAAAAGAAAGTTCCCTCAGATAACCTTCGTTAAATGTGACATACATTTTTTCACGAAAACTAATAGAAGGTGCACGAAACTTTTCAATCAAATAATTGTAAGGAGCAATGACTTCATCATTTACCAAAACAGAAACACGACCCTCATCTGCTCCAATCTTTTTGCCAAAGAACAATTGTTTGTCTTTTGAAAATTCAATATCTGTTCCGCTCTCTTCTGATAAAGATAAGGATGGAGAACTCATCCCTAAACAATATGACTTTTGGATCTCTGGTGTGGCCTTTTCAATCAATTTCGTTTTAAGGACACTTAGTTCCGAAAAACTATTTTTTACATTGTAGTTTGCTTCGTAAGAAACTTCTTTTCCATCTTTTGTCAAACTAACAGTGTAAAGAGGTGTTACGTTCCATCCGCGAGGGATTTTGCGAAACACCATACTTTCCTCGGCAAACTTTGGCTCGGTAACACCACACCAATCTTCTTTGGGTGGGGCGTAACGAATGGATTTCCAATCTTCTTTCCAAAAATTAGTTTCGGAAATATTTTCTGGATGGTCTTCCATCCAGTAGAAAAGTAAAAACAATCCAACAAAAGCAATGATTACTAAACTAATTTTCTGTTTCATACTTCAATCATAGAATTTTTTCGTCTGGAATATACAAAGTAAGATCCCACCGCCAAAATGAATCCTGGAAATAAAAACACTCCAATCACCCAAGCAACTAACTTTTGATTGTCGGAAAGAGAAATGGTATCTAATTCTTCTTTTTTGAGAGGAATTTCTGCAACAGCTGTATCTTGGAACAAACCCGTGATGGACACAGTTGAAAACTGAGAGTTCATGGCATACGGAATGAACTGATCGGTGATCCAAGAAGTACCTGTGTGCAAAATAATCTTTCCTGCTTTGTCATTGGTTAAAGACATAGGAGTGAGTACGATGGAGAGAATTTTACTTTCTTTTTTTTCGTTTGGATCTAATTTTCCATTTTTATTTTCATCAGAAAATGCTTCAAAACCTGATTCCAATAAAGTTTCCGACTTAAACGAATGAGGAGATGGAATGGTTGCATCGGTTTCCAAATAACCACTGTAAGGGAATAAAATTCCCATGTCCTTTTTCTGGAGTAAATCGGTGAGTCTATTATCCGGAAAACGTTTTGCGACAACAAATCCAGGTTTTTCTTCTCTTTCGATTAGCTCTGACGATTTAAATTTGAGACCAGCGTTTGATAGTAACCAACTGAAGTCTTCATTCCCTTTCGGTTCCATGGTGATGAGAAGTTTTCCATTTTTTTCCAGAACAAACTTTGTCAGTTCTTCTTTGGCTTCTTTGGAAAAAGGAACCGTTGGCCCAAGAACAACCAACATTTCTGCATCTTCTGGTAACTTTGAAGGCCAACCTTGTGCAAATCCAAGTTCTGCCACTTTAAAGTTGAGAAACTGTAAAGAAGAAACAAAACGGTTTACTTGTTCATTCGGTAGGGCTTTAAAAGACATTCCATATCTTTCCCCATTGGATACGGTAAAATAAACTTTTTTCTGTTCGGTTGTAACATTGAGTAGTGCACCAACTAACTTACGTTCTAGATCCTCTAAATCTTTTGTTTCTTTAGCGATCACCCTTTCTTCTGCAAATGGAGTTCCCGATGTGAGTAAAGATTGTTTCTGAGAACGGACAAAAATGGTACCATTCGAAACCTGACCAAACTCTTTTAGTAAATCCACTTCCACATCTGCATTGATAAATTGGACGGTGATATGTGAGTTTTCTGCTTTGATTTGGTCTAAAAGAATTTCTATATCAGGGCGTACTCGAGTGAGCGCAAAAGCCGCCAACTTATCTCCGTTTGCTGGTCCATCCGCTTCCAGAGGACGAGGATAAAAGGCAGTGATTGTAACATCTTTTGTGATTGGTTTGATTAGGTTTCTGGAAATTTGAGAAAGGGAAAATTTTCCCTGGCTACTCAAATCAAAATTATAGTTTCGTTTGATTGCAAAATAGTTAACAGCAACTACAATGGGAAGAACAAATAAAAAACCTAATACAGCATTTTGCAAAAGTGAACTCTTGGATTTTGCTAAATTACTTTGTGCTTCTAATGATGACTTTCCTATCTCAAGAAGTATGATTTGAAGAAGAAATACAATTGATAATAAAACTACACAGAGTAAAAGAAACTCTCTTACTTTCGGAATGGCACTGACTTCTTCATTAAATCCAGCAACTGGTTTTAAATCCAAAAAATCGCGCAAAACTGATAATAAAAAAGCTCCGATACCAAATCCGGCAGCAATATAACGATTTTGATCTTCTTTTCGTAATCCTTTTGAAAATGCCCGAACGATGGTATCAGAAGCCAAAAATAAAAAAATCACTCCAAAAAATATGATTCTTCTTTTTGGATCTACGACCATCCCATCAAACAAGAAATAGGCGAAAAGTGAAAGTAAACTTACAAATGGTAAAATTCTATCTGCTGTTAAAAACATGGCCTATCCCCTCCATCTCCTGGATTCCAAGACCTTTACGGTAAGATATAAGAACAAAAATGTTCCACTTAAGAAAAAAACAATCCCAGTCAAAGGGACAACACCTTTGGCAAAAGCGGCAAAGTGAGAAAAAATATGTAAATGAAAGAGAACCTTTCTCGTTGTTGCTTGGAATAGGTGTGAAAAATATCCCACAACCCATAGTGTCAAAATGATTAACACAGAAATGAGTAAGGAAATCATTTGGTTTTTGCCAAGACTTGATCCAAACATTCCAATCGTGAAGGTAAATACACCTAATAAAAACACACCGACACTACCAGAAGCTACCATGTAAAACGGAGCTTTCCAAAAAGAGTATAACAACAAAGGAAAGAGTCCATTGATAAAAATGGTAATAATCCCGCAAACAGTAACACCAAAAAGGAATTTACCAAAAACAATTTCCAAATCTGTGACTGGAGATGTAAAAAGTAATTCCAATGTTCCTTTGTTTCTTTCTTCCACAATGGAACCCATCGATATGATGACCATTGCAATCAGAATAGTTGTCATAAAGGAAATGAAAGTGATGTAAGTTGCAATTTCATAATTGGCAGTTCCATTAAAATTTAGAATCATCACGAAGAGTGCATTGAGAAATGCAGTTCCTCCCAGAACCAAAGGCCCCATATACGTTCCAAAAAATAATCGTAATTCTTTTTTATAGATCCAAACAGCAGTTTGCCAGTTCATATCTTCTCCATAAAAATCTGTTCTAAAGACACTTCTTGTTTTTTTAAAGACTCAATTTGAATTCCACTCGAAAGTGCTTTGGAAAACAAAGATTCTTTAAATTGTTTTGGATTTGTGGTTCGAACCAAAAATTGAATTTCTTCTTTGTTGGTTCCAAGTTCAGTCACAGTATCTGATCCACCAATCACTGATTTCACGAACGAATGAAGTTCGTTTGATTCTTTTCCAGATAAACCAACTTCCCATCCAGCAAGACGATTCATTTCTTCCTCTAATCTTGATAAAGAAAGTTCCTGTTTCAAACTTCCTTTATGTAAAAATAGAAACTTATCACAAGTTTTATAAATTTCGGTTAAGATATGACTGGAGATCAGAACGGTATGATCACCGGCCAAACTTCGAATTAAATTTCGAATCTCCACAATTTGTTTAGGGTCAAGTCCTGAGATCGGTTCGTCCATAATCACAATTTCAGGATCTCCGAGGATTGCTTGGGCAATTCCCACTCGTTTCCTGTATCCCAAAGATAAAGTACCAATCAACTTATCTTTAACAGCCGTAATGTTAGTTTTTAAAAGAACCTTTTCTACTTCTGAAGGGAGTTTGGATTCTTCGATTTTTTTGATCCGACCCACAAATTGAAGATATTCCAAAATCGTCATGTCTTCGTAGAGTGGAGGGGTTTCAGGTAGGTAACCTATTTTCTGTTTCGCCTCCAAAGGAAAGTCAAAGATGGACTTCCCATCAATCGAAGCATCTCCTGCACTGGGGATCAAATACCCGGTCAAGATTCGAATTGTGGTGGTTTTCCCGGCGCCGTTGAGTCCCAAAAGACCCACAATTTCGCCTTTTTCTAATTTGAAATTAAGCCCTGAGATGGCTCGTTTTTCGCCGTAAAATTTTGATAAATTGCTGACTTGAATCATAACTCTGGTTTAGTTTTCGTATACCTGCACCTATGAATGAATTTCTGGAAAAAATCAAAAGCTTTTTCAAGGATGAAGACAGCTTTTTTGATGCAAAGTTACTTCTGCAACAGAATTGGCACAAATTTGTCCCCCAATACTTCGACAAAATCCTGGAAACACGTGCAAATGCCGTTTTTGTTTTGGACAAGGACCTAAATTATACCTATGTGAACTCTTCGGCGGAAAGTATGGTGGAGAAATCCGCCAGTCAGATGTTAGGGCAAAACATCTGGAATTTGTTTCCGAACCTGGATGAAACAGATTTCGGTAAAAAATTGATGGATGCCATCAAAAATAAGGAAACTTTCCGCTCCGATGAGTTCTTTTTGGAATCCAAAGGATGGTTTGCAACACAGGTTTTTCCTCAGGAAAATTTTACAATCCTCATCGCAACCGAAATCACATCAGAAAAAAACGCCAAAGATAACTATAGCCAAGTTCTAAACAAAAACAAAGCAATCCTTAGTGCCCTACCGGACAAATTGTACGGAATTAGAAAAGACGGAACTGTCATTGATCATAAAGAATTTCCCGATTTTAAAGGTTGGGATTCCTTTCATGAGGGTAGAGTCAGGTTCACGCGAATTCAAAACCTATTTCCCACAAGAAAACTATCCGAAATTGAATCCATCTTAGAACAGGTCCTAGAAATTGGTGGAACCAAAACTTATGAATATTCGATAGAAGATTATGATGGAGAAAAATACTTTGAGGCACGATTCACGAAAACTGGTGAAGATGATGTCCTCGCAATCGTTCGAAATATCACAGAAAGAAAAAAAGCAGAAGCTTTAAAAAATGAATTCATTAGCTTAGTAAGCCATGAATTACGCACCCCACTAACTTCAATTAAAGGATCAATTGATTTATTACTAGCAGGTGTGGCAGGGGAACTCTCCAATCAGACGAAATCACTCCTAAATATTTGTAGAAAAAATACACAAAGACTTGTTCGATTTGTTACTGACCTACTAGACATTGAAGCTCTGGATTCAGGAAATATTAATTTTAAATTTAGAACTTATCGTTTAGAAGAAATCCTACAAAGTTCTGTGGATGGGATGAGAACCTTTGCAGAACAATACCATGTTTTACTCAATTATGATCAAAACTTTCCTTCTACTACTGTTTTTGTAGACGAAGACAGATTAAATCATTGTATCACCAATCTAATTTCAAATGCAGTAAAATACACTCCTAAATTTTCTGAAGTTTATATCACCGTTGTTCCTACTGATACAAATGCACAAATATTAATCAAAGACAATGGACCTGGTATTGATCCCAATTTTGCACCTAGGCTATTTCATAGATTTGCACAAGGAGCACCGCCCAAAGATAAATTAGTAGGAGGTTCTGGCCTTGGTTTATCCATCACAAAGGGATTTGTGGAGGCTATGAAAGGAAAAATATTTT
The DNA here is from genome assembly GCF_004770145.1 of Leptospira bourretii. Taxonomy (NCBI): domain Bacteria; kingdom Pseudomonadati; phylum Spirochaetota; class Leptospiria; order Leptospirales; family Leptospiraceae; genus Leptospira; species Leptospira bourretii. Next base: position 415,646 of record NZ_RQFW01000005.1, read on the forward strand.
TTACTTCTGATGACAATGGAACCATCTTTACAATTGAATTTCCAATTATCAAACCAGGATCTAATCCAGCCGGATACAACCAATGACAGATGCAACTCTAAATCATGTATTAATTGTAGAAGATGAAGAGGATATTGTAGAAATTCTTCGAATCGCCTTAGAGTTTAACTCAAGTTATCAAGTTAGTTTTGCAAAAACTGGTCCAGAGGGATTACAAAAAGCAATCATCTTACAACCCGACTTGATCTTGTTAGATGTTTTAATGCCTGGGATGAATGGAATGGAACTAATAGAAGAATTAAAAATTTTTCCAGAAACCAAAGAGATTCCAGTTGCTTTCATTACTTCGCGAGTTTTAAAAAATGAAATTTTAGAATACCAGCGACGAGGTGGCATCGGTGTGATTGAAAAACCCTTTGCCCCTCTGGAAATCGCTGATAAAATTCAAACCCTTTGGGAAGATTCAAAAAGAAGTCATTAAACTTATTTGTCTTTGAACCCATCCAAAATTTCGTCTTGTCTTCCCATCAATCGGACAGACAAACGAGGTCCGACTTCACAGACAATACGAGAAGCAACATAGTTTCCCCAACGAGCAGACTTTTGCGCCGAATACCCTTGTGTTAATCCATACAAAACACCTGCGGCAAAGGCGTCCCCTGCTCCTGTTGTATCAATTGGTTTTACAGGAAATCCTGGAACAAGAGTGATCTTTCCATTTTCAGCAACATAGGCACCATCTTTACCAGCAGTCATAAAAACCAAAGGGCAAAGTTTGGAAATAAAGGTTACTGCTTCTTCTGCAGTTTTTGCTCCACTCAATGCCAAACCTTCTTCGGTATTACAAAAAACCACATCCACATATTCTTTTGTTAGGTGAATGAATTCATCTTTGGAGCGATTTACACAAAAAGGATCACTATATGTAAAGGATACCTTTACATTGTTTTCCTTGGCGACTTTCATAGTCAGTTCACTTGCTTTTTTTGTGGAATCACCATCCCACAAATAACCTTCCACATAAACAAATTTACTTTTTTTTAGGTTATCTACATCGATATCATTTGGTCCAAGTGATGTTGAAATCGCAAGATTTGTCAACATAGTTCGTTCTGCATCAGGTGTTGTTAAAACAACACAAGTGCCTGTATGGCTTTGAGAATCCGGCGTCGTTTCAAACAAAACACCAGCATCTTCCATATCTTTTTTATAAAACTCACCATAAGTATCATGAGTTACTTTTCCCGTATAACAACATGTTCCACCAGAATTCGCAATGGCAATCATTGTGTTGGCAGCACTTCCACCAGAACGAAGTTCCTTCTTTTCATCATGAAGATCAGCAAGAATTTGACCTTGTCTGGTTTCATCTACCAGAGTCATTACACCCTTAGTGATATTCTGTTTTTCTAAAAAATTGGGACTAATAAAGGCAATAATATCTACCAGGGCGTTCCCTACGCCGAATACGTCGTAATGCTTCATGGGGACAATGCTTTTTTCCTTTAGGGAATTGACACTCAATTTTCATGTTTCAGTTTGGCAGGTACTGAGAAAATACTCTTCAATGGTTTCCAATTTCAGATTATCGATTCTGCTTTGTTTCAGTTTGACCTCATTTTCCCTTCTAGCTCAAAACAAAGATATGAAAGAAGTGGAGATTCGTGCGGGTGTTGACACTCAGTCAAAAAACTCAAACTTTGCAAAAAACCCAACAGGTTTTCAAAAAGAAATTGATTTAACACAAACAAACACTCGCTACATGAGCCTACCGGATGTTCTCAATCGAGAAGCGGGAGTTCGGATCAGGCAATACGGAGGGCTTGGATCTTACTCAACATTATCACTTCGTGGAACAAATCCCAACCAATCAAAAATTTATTGGAATGGAGTTCCTATTAACAACTCAATGGGCGGTGAAATCAATTTAGCAGACCTTCCCTTTGATAACTTAGAAAAAATTGAGATCTATAAATCAGGAACCCCCGCTGGATTTTCAGGATCAGCCATTGGAGGATCGATCAACCTAATCTCTAAATCAAAAATAGATAAACCGATCACAAGAATCAACTTGATGGGGGGAAGTTTTAAAACGGCAAAAGCTACCGTCACCCATATGGACCAATTTGCCAGTGGTTCTTATTTTGTGCAGGCCCTCCAAGAAACATCCGACCAAAACTTTAGTTATTTAAATAACAAAGGCACTGTTTTATTTAATACTTATGATGATACGATTGATACACGCAGAAATGCACAATTTCGCAAAACTGGATTTACAGGAAACCTTTCTCTTGAATTTGGAAAAACAAAAATCAACTTACTAAACGACTATATCCACAGAAAACAAGGGTTACCTGGGCCAGGGAACAGGCAGACTGTTGCAGTAGAACGAGTATTTAGTAAACTTTCTTCTGCGATCACAACAGAAACAAATGAATTCCTTTTACAAAATTTAACATTAGAAACAAAAACTTACGGGAACTTTTCCAAGGATGATTTTTTTGATCCCAAATCAGAGTTCAGTTATGGAACTCCAAATGCATTTACCAAAACAAATCAATACGGCTTTCAACTCTCTCCCACTTTATATTTACTAGAATACAATCAGGTGATTCGAACTTCTTTTCAAACAGAACAAGAGTTTTTTACTCGATATGAAAAACGATACAATCATGAAACAGAAAGAAAAGAGCCAAAGAAACGAAGAGACACATTAAGTGCTACTTTTCAAGATGAGATCAGATTTTTTTCCAACCGTCTTTTTTTGGTCCCACAAGTTCGGTTCGAACGTTTTACGGACCGATTCGGGAAAGATGAAACCAGCGTCCGAAACCAACTTCTCGATCCACTAACAGATGTTTTTTATGTCAGACAAGCATTTACCAATCCAAGTTTTGGTATTAAAATTATTTGGATTAAAAAAGATAATTTAGAATTTGGGACATTGGGAAATCTTAGTAAAGATTTTAGAATTCCCACCTTCTTAGAGTTATTTGGAGAACGAGGGAGTATTATCGGTAATACCAAATTAAGGCCAGAACAAAGTAGGAATGGGGACTTTGGATTTTATCTTAATGCAAAACCATTCATAAATTGGAAAATCCAATCGGATATATCCATCTTCCAAAAAAGAATTTATGATATGATTTTGTTTTTACCAAATTCACAGTTTACTCTTAGACCAGAAAATGTTGACCAAGCCCTGATCCGAGGCCTAGAAACTAGCCACAATGCGATTTGGAACAAAGGAATCAAATTTAACTTTAATTATACCTATCAAGACGCAAGAAACTATTCCGAATCACCTTCGTTAAACGGGAAATACCTTCCATTACGTTCCAAAAGCCAAGGAAGTGCCTTACTTGCGTTTTTTAAAGATTTTGGAGAAATTGGATTGGAATACCAATACATCGGTGCCAACTTTCGAGATAGAACCAATGAATATCTAGGATATCTTCCAGCACGACAATTTTGGAATCTCTACATCCAATACATACCTTATAAAAATTTAGAAACTGGAAACGAATTGATTTTGGGACTGGAAGTTCGTAATCTATCAGACAAACGGGTAGAGGATTTGGTTGGATATCCGTTACCGGGCCGTAGTTATTATTTTACAGGGAGTTATCGATTCTAATGTTTAATACAATCAATTGCTTTCTGAATTACAAATACAACCCCTCGCGGGTGATATACGCATTGCGGATATTTCCCGTTGTAAGATATCTGAATTACAAATACAACCCTTCGCGCGTGATATACGCATTGCGGATATTTCCCGTTGTATTTTTTCAGTTTTATTGTTCTCAATTGGAAATTGAAAAACCAAATCTTTTCCAATTTTTATTTTTATCTGCTTCGCCCACTTCCGTTGGAGTTGTGACCTCAGACTTTGCGAGTGGTGGAAGATTTAAAACTTTTGAACCAAACTCGTTAACCGCTTTTCCCACTTCGATTCCAATTCACTCTGATGCGGTCGGAAGATTTACCAGTGATAGAGTTTTTATTGTCAATCGTTTGAATCGAGATAGCATCCAAGTCTTAAATCCTCAACTTGGATTCTTCACCGAACAAGAGTTCGGTGTCGGACAAGGTAAAAATCCACAAGACATCTCCGTATGGAATGATAAATATTTTATTAGCCTTTATAATTCTGAAGAATTAGTCATATATTCGAGATATAACGGAACTAAAATTGGAGCTATTTCGTTTTCCTCACTCAGGGAAACCTATTCCACTTCTGGAATTCCTGATAGTTCGGTTGAATCATCATATATGATTCAAGACGGAACTAGTTTGTTTGTATTATTACAACGTTTGGACAGAAATGATGTATCAGGATACCTACCACCTAACTCTGATTCCTATATGGTTGAGATTGATATGAATCTGAATCAAATAATAGCTGTTTATACTCTTCCTTACAGAAATCCAAGTTCTAAAATTCAAAAAGTAAATCTATTTGGTGAACCACACTTAGTATTATCTTGCGTTGGTCGCGTCGGATTTATTTCTCAAATTGATGCAGGAATCATCGCTTTTCGTTTAAGCACTCGCCAATTCCTTCCAAATCGTCTTTTTGCCGAAGAGACAGCAGGTGGAGATATTTTGGCTTTTCAAATTAAAAATGAAGAATTGGGATTTGTCGCTGTCCTCGACGCAGGATTTACGAAAACAATCCAAGCATTCCGTCCAAGAACAGGAGAGCGAATTGGAACCCTCCTGCAAATCCCGGGAAATGTAGGCATAAGTCTTTCAGGCCTTTTGCTAACGAATGAAGGAAAACTATTGGTTGGTTCTACCGATTTCAATCGGCCAGGAATCTATGTTTACGATACGAATCTTGGGAATGTACTATTAAACCCCATACCGAGTTCAGTAGAACTAACTCCTTTTGATATCTTCCAGTTGCAAAATCTTCAATAAATCTCAATATGGAAAAAGACAGGGGAATCTAATTTATGTTAACTCTAAAAAAACAAAAAAATGGTCCATTGACCAAACAAGTTTTATTAATTATCTTAGATGGAGTTGGCTTTACAGAGAAAGGATATGAAAATGGTAATGCAGTAGCCAAAGCAAATATGCCAATTTTAAAAGGTCTTTGGAAAACACACCCAACCGTTTTATTAAAAGCACATGGAACCGCTGTCGGAATGCCTAGCGATGAAGACATGGGAAATTCAGAAGTTGGTCATAATGTTTTAGGATCTGGAAGAATTTTTGATCAAGGTGCAAAATTAGTCTCTCAATCTATCGAAAACGGAAGTTTGTTTGTTGGTCCTATCTGGAAAAAGTGCATATCCAATTGTAAGTCTAACCAATCTACACTACATTTTCTTGGTTTATTTTCAGATGGAAATGTTCATAGCCATATTGATCATCTTCGAGCTCTTATAAATCATGCAATCAAAGAAAATGTCACAAAAATAAGACTTCATATTTTATTAGATGGAAGAGATGTTCCCGAAAAATCTGCGTTAGACTATCTAAATCCATTTGAAGAATATTTGGATACCCATCGAAAAAATGGAATCGATATTCAAATTGCTTCTGGTGGGGGAAGGATGGAACTCACTATGGATCGTTACGATGCTGATTGGTCGATGGTTGAAAGAGGTTGGAACCATCATGTGGAGGGGGAAGGTCGCCAGTTTAAATCGGCAAAGGAAGCCATAGAAACATTCCGTTCAGAAAACCCTTCTGTCATTGACCAATACCTACCGGGCTTCGTAGTAGCAGACGCCAATGGAAAACCACTAGGTAAAGTGGAAGACAATGATTCAGTAATATTCTTTAATTTCCGCGGTGACCGGGCCATCGAAATTTCGAGAGCGTTTACAGAAGAGAAGTTAACAAATTTCAACCGGAAAAGATTTCCCAAAATTGAATTTGCTGGTATGATGCAGTATGATGGAGATCTATTCATCCCCAAACAATACTTAGTCGCTCCTCCTGCAATTGATCGCACTATGGGTGAATACTTTGCAAACGAAGGAATTGCACAATATGCACTTTCTGAAACACAAAAGTATGGACATGTAACTTTTTTCTGGAATGGAAACAGGTCCGGATACTTTAATCAAACCTTAGAAACTTACGAAGAAGTAAAATCCGACATCATTCCCTTTGATCAAAAGCCGGAAATGAAAGCAAAAGAAATCACTGATAATTTAGTGCTTGCTTTGACCTCTCACAAGTTTCCATTTCTGAGAGTCAATTATGCTAACGGAGATATGGTGGGGCATACAGGAAATATGGATGCTACCGTTAAAGGGCTAGAGTATCTTGATGTATGTTTAGACAGAATCAAAAAAATCTGTGATGAAACAAATACTGTTTTATGTATAACCGCCGATCACGGAAATGCGGACGAAATGTACCAACTTAACAAAAAAGGAACAGCAGAAACTGCAAAGGATGGGAAACCTGTGCCAAAAACTAGCCATACTCTCAATCCGGTTCAATTTGTTCTTTATGATCCGAAAGGTAAAATTCAACTCAATCAGAACCTAAAGGAAAAAGGACTCGCAAATGTTGCTGCAACGATGATGGATCTATTAGGCTTTGAAGCTCCAGAAGGTTACCATCCAAGTCTAATCACTAGGGACTAAGTCCCCATTATTTTTATGCATTTTCGGATCATCATCGGGTTTCTATTCAGTTTTGTAGTTTGTAACTGTTCAGAACCCGGAATTGGATCTTTTTCAGAAGAAACAAAAGAAAAAATTCGAAATAAAATTAAACAAGAAGGTTTTCAGGGAGTTGTTCTAATTTCTCAGGACGACAATATTCTTTTTCGAGAATCAATCTATGCAGGTAAAAAAAGAAAAAGGATACAACTATATAAAAAACACAATTTTCCTTTAGGTGAATCTACAAAAACATTTACTTCCTTTGCAATACACAAACTAGAAGAAGAAAAAAAAGTCTCTTTATCAGATCCTGTTTCCAAACATCTCAAGTGGTTTCCATATTCCAAAGTAACCATTGGACATTTGTTACGGCATACATCTGGATTACCAAAAATCATAGAGTTTCTACCAAATTTTGATACTGAAAAAAATCACTTAAAACGCGACGACATCAAAAGATCTTTTTTAGAATCAAAACTAAAACCAGCATTTGCACCGGGAGAATACTGGAAGTATAGCCGTCTTGATTATCTTTTTCTGTCCTATATTATAGAAAAAGTTTCAGGAGTCACTTATTCTAATTATTTAAAGGAAACAATCTTTGTTCCATTGGAAATGCAAAATACCAATGTGGATTCAAATGAAGTATTAATTGGAAATAGCGGAATATATTCCACACCTGAAGACCTTGTTCAATTTAGTGAAGAACTAAAAAAACCAAAACTGATTTCTATAATCTCAAGAGATACAATCATCAAAAAAACGATTCTTTCTGACTCCATATCGGAAGATCCAATTGCATTCGGCGAAGGAGTTTTTGTAGGAGATTACTTTTATTGGACTTATGGGAAAGAAAAAGGAATTTCAAACTTTGTCTATCATGATTTAAAAAGTAGAATTTTCATTACCATCGTAAGTCCGTATGGAAGTAGCAAAGGAGATTTATCTTCAATTAAATCAGCACTTACAGAAATTATTTTTGATGCAAAAAAATTAAACCTAAAAAAAAGAACAAACCTTCCAAATGAAGTTTCCATTGAAGATTTGATGAAAGAAGAAAAAGTCCCATCTCTCGGAATTGCAGTGTTTAGAAACTACTCATTAAGTTGGAAAAAAATGTATGGCACAAAAACACAACATACACTTTTTCGTGCAGGTTCTCTTTCCAAAACAATGACAGCTACCGCCACACTTCGATTAGTTGAAGAAGGTCAATTAGATTTATATTCCAATTGGATAGGGAAATTAAAACAATACAAAGTTTCCGTACCAAAGGGAAAACGAAGGTCTTTAGTAAATCTTGATCTATTACTTTCCCATACTAGCGGACTTACTGAAAAGGGAAATTGGGATGATCCAATCAACTCAGGAAAAAAACACTTACGCGAATTAAAGGATACATATACAACAAAAGGAAATGGTTTAAAACTATATTACAAACCTGGATCTAAATCTAGATATTCTGGAGGTGGATATAGCATTGTGCAAGAAATACTTACCGAACGAACAGGAAAATCATTTCAAAGCCTTATGTCTGAAGTAGTTTTCCAACCGCTACATATGACTCGCAGCACATTTCGTCAAAATCTGAATACACAAGATGATCGATGTGATGGATACGATGAACAAGGAGTTATACTTCCACAAAAATCTTTTGTCACACCTGAATTATCATCAGGTGGTCTTTGGACAACTCCGGAAGAAGTAGGAATTTTGTTTTCCGAAGTTGCAAAAGCAAAACAAGGAAAATCAAATTTTCTCACAAAAGAATCTGCAGAATACCTGCTCTCACCCAAAATGAGTGCCGCAAACCTAACAGTCCACGCGCTGGTTGCCCACGGATTTTTTTTAAACCGAACGGGTAGAACGGAATATTTTTTCCATGGTGGTCACACAAAGGGACATAAGTCGCTTGCCCTTTTTAATACAGAAAAAGGATATGGAGTGGTCATTATGACCAACTCAGAAAATGGATCCAAACTCATTTGGCGGATTCTTAGATCCATCTCTGTGGAAGAAAAATGGGACAAGTTCGTTAATTAATCTATTGACCAATTTCTAAAATTGGCTATTCTCAGAGCGGTTCAATGGAATATACAGAATCAAAATTCGACGGTATTGTTGTTCTGAAATTATTCGGCAACTTAGATATGTTAAATGCCGGCATACTGAAAGAACGGATCAAAGAATCTTCTTCTCAGGAAGAACACCGATTTATCTTCGATTTGGAAGGCGTTAGCTTTATTGATTCTTCTGGATTTGGCCTGATCATGTCGCTCAATGATAAATTGACAGAGTTAGGTGGTGGCCTAAGAATTGTTAACGTTTCCAAAACGATTAGACAAATTTTCCGAATATCCAAAATTTCTTCCGTCATTCAAATTTTTGAAAGCACAGAAGATGCAATTAACTCTTTCAAATAACCTAACTGACTGAAGTCGATACCATTTTCTTCCAAAAATTCTTTAATTTCATCAATTTAGGGTTTTCAGGAGCCATTTCCTGCAAAGCCAACAACACTTCTTTGGATCGTTCAATGTCCCTACGATGCATAAGTATCTCTGCAAGTAACAAAAGGTTATTAAAATTTTTCGGATCTCTAAATCGAAGTCTTTCTGCAAAGTCCGTCGCCAAAACAAAATCTCTTCTTTGTTTATGTGCATAAGCAATATAAAACAAAAAGTCGGTATCTCCTGGATTTAATTGCAAATAACGATTCGCTAACTCAATGGCTTTTTCATAATCCTTAGATTTCATATACAATTTAGATAATTCTCTTAAACAATAAAGATCATCTGGCTCTGAATCCAATGCGAGTTCTAAAGCAAAGATTGCATTATTCCATTCGCGATCTCGATACGATTGAATCCCTTCACCTAACATTTGATAATAAATATTTGGTTTTGTTGATTCTTTTGCTGCGTATGCCACCTCTTCCAAAAAGGCAATCCTCATCAAACTCAAATCATCTGTGAGATCTCCGAATTGTAACATGGCCTTACAAATCAGATTTAAATCCCCACCACCTTCGGTAACGTGTCTCAAAAATACAGTTTCATCATCATTGATGAGCCGATTTCCTCCAGATTGTCCAACAAATAAATCATCTCGCCCATCTGAGCCTAATATCAATACATCACCCGGTCGCAATGGATAAATCTGAATGACAACCTCATCGCCACTCATTTCAGTAAAACCAATCTTTCTCAGAGAATGTTCATTTTCAAGAAAACTCGCATTTCCATCTCGATACAAAACAATCCAAGGATGTTCGGCGTTGATATAATATAACGTGCCAGTTTCCTCATCAACTAACCCTAATATTGCGGAAAGCAACATATGGCCATCGAAACTTATGAAAACGTTATGTACTTCCTGAAAACATTCTTTTAACCAACGTTCAGGATGTCGATCCTGCATATATCGTAGTTTTTGTGTTCGTGTGATGATAGATTTGAAAACTGTTCCCATCACAAGCGCGCCACCAGCACCTTGGATCGACTTACCCATTGCATCTGCGTTTAAAAAAACTGTATACTTTTTACCCATTAAGTAAATTGAATCGGATACAGAAAGATCTCCTCCAATTTCAGATTGTTTGTTTCTGAATTTGAACTGTTTCATTTGTCTTTCAAAAATTTTGATGGAAACTGTTTCAGATTTAGAAAAAGAACCGCGCAGAGGTCTAATCAAAAGAGAAGTTAAAAAATAATCACCGTCTTGTTTATCTTGGAGTTTTTGCATCTCAGACAAAGTTTCATTTAACTCTCTTGTTCTTTGATCTACCATTTCTTCTAAATGGTTTTGGTGTTCCGATAACTCTTCTTTCATTTCAACAAACACTCTTCCCATTTGCCCAATTTCATCACTTCGATGGGTCGGTAGAGTTTCCGGTTTCCACTGGTCCAAATCAACCATGGCAGTTGTAAGTAATTTAATTGCTTCAACCATATCCCGAGAAAACAAAAAGGAAATTAGAAAAATAACTCCACATAATATAAGTGAGGCGACTACGAAAAAAGACCAGATCTTCCATGTTTTCGACTCAACTTCATTTTCATCAATCATCACATGAAAAACTAACTTTTTCACAGATTCTGAATTTCCAATATATGGAATTTTTACTAAATAATAAGGTTTACTTTGAAAATGGAATCGTTGTTCCTCCATTAACAAATCTGGTTTTTCATTCATTACCAAACGAATCATATCGGATCCGATGGTTTTTACCTTTCCTGCCTGAAAAATTGCCAAGTGAATGCGGTTGTCTTTCGATATAGTTTTTGTAAAATTATCGTCGACAACTTGTCCAATGAGAATGGTGCCACGCCCAAACAGAGGGGCTGCCAATCGAAATCCAAGACCACTATGTCCGTCTTCTAATGCCGCTGTTGACTGTCCATTGAGAGCATTACGAATGATTGGTTGATTTTTTTTATCATCCCCAAAATCCTTTGGACGATGAACACGAAACAAAACCTTTCCCTGGTTGTCTCCAATTTCAAAAATGGAGAGGCCATATCTTTTCAAAATTTGTTGGAGGTAAGGAAGTTCTCTGGAAAGAACATTTCGATCTGCAATCCCTCTTTCCAAAATCCCTCTAGTTTGAGAGTTAAATGTAATTTCTTCTAGTAACAAACGCAGTTTTTCTTCTTTGAATTCCAGCTCCCGTTGAAAATTTCGAGATAGGTCCTCCGCTCGTTGCGTTTGTGGTATATTTTTTACCGATTGCAAGAGGTAGGCAAAACTGGTAGTGAGAGCAATTACAAGAAGAATTTGACTCACACTCAATATTAATAAGAATTTGTAACGGATGCTCATAGAAAACTACGTGAATCTTCTCAGTTTTGGGTTACAATCAAATGACATTCCCTTGAAGGAAATGTATCATCCGGAAAAATTCAGATGAAACCAAACGCTTTTCTATTTTTCCTTATTATCCTTGTTTTAATAGTTTATTATACTTTTGAATACATCCTACACAAAAGAACTCTAAAAAAATTCAAACATCGCATCCATGTCAACGGAACCAGAGGAAAGTCTAGTGTAACAAGGCTCATACGAGCAGGCCTTAGTGCTACAGGAATGTCCGTATTTGCAAAAACAACGGGAACATTGGCTCGTATGATTTTTCCAGACGGATCAGAAGAATCCATATCTCGATTTGGGAAACCATCCATTTTAGAACAAATTAAAATTCTAAAAAAGGCGGAACGTAGAGGTGCCGAAATAGTTGTTTTAGAATGTATGGCTTTAGAACCTCGTTATCAATGGGCAAGTGAAGGGCAGATTCTAAAATCAGACATTGGAGTGATTACAAATATCCGAGAAGACCATTTAGAAGTGATGGGTCCAGAATTATCTGATGTCGCCAAATCATTGCTATCTGCCTGTCCTATCAACGGAACCCTAGTCACTGGCCCTACAGATTTTGAATCATTTATATATGAAGTATGCGAAGATCGAAAATCAAAAGCAATTTTATTAACAGATCAAAACATACAAACAATTACGGATGAAGAGATTGCAAAATTTTCATACTGGGAACACAAAGAAAATGTTTCAATCGCACTGAAGGTCTGTGAATTATTAGGGGTAAGTCGACAAAATGCCTTGGAAGCCATGTGGAAAGTGAATCCAGACCCCGGGGCATTTTCTGTTTCCCCAATTCACTTTTTTGGAAAAGAATTTATCTATGCGAATGCGATGGCAGCCAATGACCCCAATAGCACAAAACTAATTTGGTCATCTGTAATAGAACGATACCCACAATATAACAAACGCTACATTTTATTTCATACAAGAGAAGATCGACCAGAAAGAAGTCACCAACTCGCTAAGGAGTTCTCATATTGGGATGGGTATGAAGCAGTCATATTAATCGGAACATCCACTTCCCTAGCTTTTAAATATCTAAAAACTTATTCCAAAAAAGATATCCCTATCTTTGTTTGGGAACATTTAAGTTTGGACGGAATATTTGAATCTTTACTTTCTATTCTTCCAAAACAGTCATTGGTTTTTGGAATCGGAAATATAGTTGGTCTCGGAATGGACTTATCTTTATATTTAAAAAACAGGTCGGAACATACGAATGAATGAAATTCTTCCTCTTTCCATCGGGCTTAGCCTTGTTGTAAGTTTAGTATTTTCTGAATTGTTTGGGATTCTTGGAACGGGACTTGTTGTCCCCGGATATTTAGCAATTTCATTAAATCATCCCAAAAACATTGCTCTTACATTTTTGATTGCACTTCTCTCCTATATTTGTGTTGAATTACTATCTAACTTTTTATTAATTTTTGGAAAAAGAAAAGTCGTCTTTATATTGTTATTTGGTTATTTTTTTGGATACCTTTTGAATTATCAAATCCTACCTGATATAGAAATTGGATATTTATCCGAAGTTAGAGGAATTGGATTTATCATTCCTGGATTGATTGCGGTCTGGTATGAAAGGCAAGGTGTATTAGAAACAACTTCCGTTCTGATACTTGCTTCCATTTTCGTAAAAATCCTCCTTATTTTTCTTTTAGGCACAGAGTTAGAAACATTATGATGACTAAAATTTATTGGTCCCCATGGAAACACTCCCGCATTGCGCTTTTTTTATTGGCAATACTTGGAATTTTGGGACTTCTTTTAATCGAAACTTGCAAAGTAAAAAAAGAACAATCTTATTTTAAAAAGAAACTCCATGCTGCAAAACTTGCTGAACGTGGATTTCAAATTTTAAAACCAGAACTTCTTAAACATAAAAAACCAGATTATAAAGAATTAGATCCAACCAATTCAGGATTGATTGGAGAATTTCTTACACCAGTTACCAGTAACAGTGGATCATTATCTGCAAAACAAACATCGATCAATCCAAACTTTGCCGCTGTAATGGTTCAATTTCTTAAAAAAGCAAAACTAGAAGAAGGTGATACAGTTGCGGTTGCGGTTTCAGGTTCCTTTCCAGCACTAAATATCTGTTTGTTTGCGGCACTTGATACATTAAAACTCAAACCAATCATTATATCGAGTGCTTCTGCATCTCAATTCGGTGCAAACCATCCACAAATGCTTTGGTTAGATATGGAAAAAGAACTTGTTACCTCAGGAATTTTTTCCTTTCGATCCAGCTATTCATCGTTAGGTGGTATACAAGACAAAGCAATGGGAATTTCAAAAGAAGGGAAAGAGTATCTACATCGTGCATTACAAAGAAACCAAGTAAAACTTTTAGATCCTATTCATTTCGATGATTCTATTGAAAAAAGAATGAAATTGTATGATGAATTATCTCAAAACAAACCAATCAAATTATTCATTAATGTTGGCGGAGGTACAACTATACTCGGAACAAATCTTGGAAAACAAGTTTTCAAAAATGGACTCATTACCAATTTACCGGAGGAAATTCATATCCCCAACTCCGTAATTAAATCCTTTTTAGAGCGGGAAATTCCTGTGATCAATTTTATCCAAATTGAATCACTCGCGCGGAAATTTGGCCTTCCCCAAACCCCCAAAAAAATCCCTAAACCAGGAGAGGGAAGGGTTTTTTATTCAGAAGAATACAGTCCCTTACTTTATCTTTCCGTTTTCCTTTTTCTCCTAGTAGGATTGTATGGTGTAACAAGGCTCGGCTGGGGTGAAAATGAAGAAGATCGCCACCTTCCCAAATCCCTACGTGCCCGCTGAGGTTTTTATGGCAAAAATCATTGTCCTTTCGATTCTTCTTTTTTTGGTTTTACGTTGGGTCAGCCGGATTCTCATTTTGCCGGCAAAAATTGCCGAAGAATTTGGAAACAAACAGAAAGAAAGAGAAACACGGGAGTCTTACCAGACCCCTTGGGCCAAACCCAAGGAAAAGGACATCTCTGACCGTGGAAAAATTGTAGACTGAGTTTCGATTTCCTTCCACGAGATTTTGAAATTCTGTCGAAAATGAAACTAAGATGAGACAGAATTCGCTTCCCAATACCCTCATTCGGATTTTTTCCAAACGCATTTTCGCACTTCTACCCATCCTCTTTACAGTCACCCTCATCCAATGCGGTGTTCCCAAAGGTGAGTTTGGGTGGACAACAACGAAAATGGAAGAAATGGATATTTTAGAAAAACACATCCAAACCATTACCGATTACAAAATGATGAGAGATGATTTAATATTCTCTCCGACCGATACAATTCATTATGTTTACCAGTTCTCAAGAAATCCAGGTTTAGAAACCGACTTTTACATCTCGCTCAATCGCTATGAGCTGGATTATGTGGAAATTGATATCAAAAAGAAAAGAGTAGAACCGGATTCTTTGGCAATAAGAGATGAATTTTCTCTTTTAAGAACAGGTGAGTATTTAATTAAAATAGTTTATGAAGGTGATACTGTTGATGAAGTAAAATTCCGTGTATTACCAGATGAAGGTTACACCCAAGAAAATCTGGAACAAGAGTTAGCTGGTGACCAAACAGATGAAATCATCAAATACTCTCGCTGATAGGTGGCAGAATATTTCCTGTTTCTAAAATGCGTTTTACACGTTCCAGTTCTTTTAGAGCAACTCGAATTTCTGTTTCTCCACCTTCTTTGATAATCAGTTCATAGTGCTCTTTTGCTTTCACAAAGTCTCTTGACTCTTCAGCCAAAACACCTAAACGAAACAATATTTTAATCAAAGGGATCTTTTTTCTTTTTGTTTCCAACACACGTATGACGGCTTCTTGGTCTTCTATTTTTAAATCCATTAAACGATATTGTGAGAGAATATCATCCAAAGTTGTCACCATTAAATCTTTTTTAAGATTTTGTTTTTTCTCGACCAGGTCTTTTAGTTCTTTTTCAGCTATAATCAATTTTTGATCTAACTTTTTCCATTGAGTAAATGAAATATTAAGTTTGTTTCGTTCCTGCTCATTCCGTTTATGTTTTTTGTCTTTTTTACTAAGATAATAGTATGCAATTGATTCTAAATCGGTAAGGCCATTTTCTACATCCAATGCAGGATTCCAATCTTTACTGTTTCGCTCCAACCAATATTCTAAAAATGGTGCTGCACGATCCGGATCTCCAATTTGAGAATTGAAAAAAACTCCAATTTCATAGGAAACCCTGGTTTTATCAGGAGAATCAGGAGATAAATTAAAATATTTATCATAATACAAACCAGCAATGATATTTCGTTTTAAATCAGCATTAATCGTAGCCAAACGAAGATTCGATTTGATAATTCTTTCTTTTTCTTCTTCAGATGGGTTTTGTTTTTTTAAAAGTTCACCCAAACCCTTTTCATAAAAATCTGCGGCCCTTTCCTTTTTACCGTCTTGCCGATATTGTTCTGCAATATCAGTCAATACCAAAGGATTTTCATTCCATAATCGATAAGCTCTTTCTAAAAGTAATTCATATGCAAAAAAATCGGTATTTCTTTTATAATCGAACAAAACATAAATCCCTTTCCCTGCAGTTCCAAGTTTATTTACAATTTTAAGTCTTTCTTTGTTATCATCCTCTAATTTTTTAACTACATTTGCGAATGCATATAAATCATTGGATTCAACTTGTTTCCTTTGGTTCAGATACTTCAAATAACGAAGATTCACTGATTCATCGTATTTTTGTTTAGTCGATTTTCTATTTTCTTCTGCAATTCTTACGTCCTCTTTCCAGACTTTTGACTGCGGAATTAAATCGGCTAAATTTTTCCCTTCTCGTATCCAGTTACTTTCTTTGATATGAATCTCATCTTTTGTTTTTTTTAATTTTTGTTCTGCTTGTTTCCATTCATTAAATAAACGGTCATGTTCCTTTGCAGAAGAAGCATCATAACCAAGTATATCTTCTTTTTGCCATTCCCCATTTCGGAATCCCTCTTCTGTCATTTCTAAAGGGTGGTATCTAAAAGCGGCGAGATAATGACGTAAGGCAGGAGCAAATTTTTCAGACTCAACATATAACCTAGCAAGCTTTATATGCAAGTTATATAATACTGGTGAGTCACGAACAATATAAGTTTCGGAATTTTTATGGGTACTTTGCCATAATAAAAGACGAATATCATTCATCTCTGTTCGCGAATTATAAACATTACCCTTTTCTCTATCTTCCCAAATCCTCTTTTCTTCAATAAACTGACTATAATAACGTTTTAATAATCCTTCCGCCTCACGGATCTTAGTTTCTAAATTCTTCGGTCCAGATTCGACACTAGCTTCCACAGGAGTATCGCCTCCTGGAACAACGGGAATATCCTGCGCATTTGGGTCTAAAGCCTTCGGCTCTTCCCGAAGGGCAATCCCCGAATCTTCATCGATAGGGATTCGTTTTTCCGAATCTAGGGTTTGGATTTCCTCAGTAGAGATGACTTGCAAAGGGGAAAGATAAAGTCCAGATAAAGGGTTTCTCCTATCCTCTTCTCCGGCAGAAACATCCCTTGGCACAAAACAAACCAAAAGAACAAAAAAGAGAAACCCTGTTACAAAGGAGAATGAAGAGAAAAAGTAACTGAGTGAAAAAAGTAACTGACTTACCTTTTTCACCGAGTGGAAAAATCCACCCAGTTCCCAAAGAAACCCAATTTCCCCCGTTTTGTTTTCATTCCGACCCAGATCACCTGGGGCCCTGTCCCATTGCATCAATTGCGTC
The DNA here is from genome assembly GCF_004770145.1 of Leptospira bourretii. Taxonomy (NCBI): domain Bacteria; kingdom Pseudomonadati; phylum Spirochaetota; class Leptospiria; order Leptospirales; family Leptospiraceae; genus Leptospira; species Leptospira bourretii. The sequence continues at coordinate 432,914 of NZ_RQFW01000005.1, forward strand.
AATTTCCCTGGTCTTACTATCGGCGAAAAATCAATTTTTAACAACCAAAAGGTGTTGTATAATTGGAATGACTGGCGTTCACTGTAGGCAATCGACCAGCAGAACTGGATCTCATATGTCAAAAAACATTGTCGAAAGGTACCTCGTCTTAAAAAACAAATACCGAAATTATGATACAAAATATGCCCTAAAACGTATGCAGGCATTTCGACTTGCCACCCAGGAATTGTCCCGCAAAGGTTATGAGGTTGGATTGGAACTTTTAGGGTCAATTAACTTTGGAATTGTCGATCCAACTTCCGATGTTGATTGTATTTTGCTTTTGGAATGTGACTTACACAAGGACCAAAGTTGTTGCCCAAATCATTGCACCAATTTGTCTTTTGTTAAAACAGAAATTTCAAAATTCGTTTTAAAAAGGTTAGCACCAGAAACATTTAACATTGATTATCTGGATACGATCAACCTTAAATATGTAGAAGAAAAAATTCGAACAGAATCTGTTCTTGGCGATGAAACTTTATATTGTCTATTATTCTATCGAAACATTGGTAGGCCAGTCAACCGACCGTTGTTTATTCCATTTTGCGATCAGTTGGAAGAAAACCATGATTTTGTGAAAGAGATTATGCCTTGGGCCGCCGTTGCCTTAGAAGGTTACCTCAATACCAACCAACATAGGATGTCTTTTAACAAATACAATGAAAGGATAAGAGCTCGCGGGCTTAGCCTTCCGGAAGGATTACAACAAGAACTACAAGCTTATATGGAAGGAAAAACCTAAATCTGCATCTATTGATCCAGATTTGGATCCCTCACCAATAAAATTCTTTACCATTCTTACTAAATCTTTAGTCTTTTGCCATGTTGATGAGAATTTGGACGAACAAAGGTAGGTTGTATCCTTACCTGCTTTTGAACATCCTTCTTTTTATCTTTGTCACCATTTCCTTTCTATTCTATACAGCAAGCGAACGAAAGATTGATGAAGCAGAGGAGAATCGTTACAGGTCCTTACGGATAGCCAATGAACTTCGCCAATCCTCTGACCAACTCACAAATTTAGTTCGGTTGTATGTCATTCATAGAGATCTAAAGTATAAAAAATATTTCCAAATGATTTTGGATATACGTAACGGTGATCGCCCAAGACCAAATGAATACGGTTATGCTTATTGGGATCTTGTAATCGCAAATAAAATCCCACCTCCTTCCGATGAGGGAGAAAAACTCAGCATTTATGAATTGATGAGAAATGAGAACTTTCTTGAATCTGATTTTTTATTATTATCTGAATCAAAAAACAAATCAGACCAATTAACAAAAATTGAATTCGAAGCAATGTCCCTTGTCGAAAAGGACATGAAGGTTGGATCAAATTTCAATCCGAAAGCGATCAATTTATTGTTTGATGACAACTATCTTCGTGCCAAAGCGGAGATCATGAAACCAATCAATGACTTATACTATCAATTAAATGATCGTACGACAAAAGCCATCCTTGGTGCAAAAAGAAATGTTTTCATTCTAAAAACGATATTCATTGTTGTTGGTGTCTTTTTTGGTTTAAGTTTATTTCTGACACACCAATCTCTTGTTGATATTATTGGAGGAAGTGTTGACGAAGCCTTTCGTAGAATATCTTTATTAGGTGAAGGAAATTTTTCTGGCGAAATCCAACCAACATTAATTAAAAACTCCATACTAAATAGCCTAAATATCACACAAAAAAGATTACAAGAATTACACCAAGAAGGTGAATTTACAAAACAACGATTAATTGAAAGTGAATCAAAACTTCGTTATATTTTGGATAACGTATCTGCATGTATTTATTTAAAAGATACAAACGGAAGGTATTTATTTGCAAACCAACAAGTATGTAAACTTTTTGGATACCCGCTAGAAGAGATTCTTAATCAAACGGATGAAAAATTCTTAGAAGAAGAAACTGCCAAAATCATTCTTAAAAACGATAGATCGGTATTATTGGAAGGAAAAACATTACATGCCGAAGAAGAAATTCATAATCGTGCTGATGGAAAAACATATCCTTTTCTCACTGTTAAAATTCCTTTAAGAGACCAGACGGGAGAAATTTATGCACTCTGCGGTATATCCACTGACATTGGTATTACCAAAGAAATTCAAAAAGAATTAGAACTGGCGAAAGATTCGGCAGAAATAGCAAACAAAGCCAAGTCGGAATTTTTAGCTTCTATGAGTCATGAAATCAGAACTCCATTAAATGGAGTCATTGGACTTACTCAAATTCTTTTCAAAACAAACCTAGATGAAGAACAAAGTTCCCTCGTTAAAACCATAGCATCTGCAGGGCAATCGTTACTTGTCATCCTAAATGATATTCTCGATTTTTCAAAAATAGAAGCCGGAAAAATGAAAATCGAAAAAATCAAATTCGATCTTCGTAACACAGTCACCGAAATTTTTGATTTACTATCAATTGAATCTAAATCAAAATCCATCGAGTTAAAACTTGAGATTGATACAGAAGTTCCGGATTTTATTTATTCTGACCCAAGCAGAATCCGACAAATTATTTTTAACTTGCTCGGTAATGCGATCAAATTTACCGAAACCGGGTTTGTTGTATTTCGCCTTAAAAAACAAAACGAGTGGATTCGTATAGAGGTGGAAGATTCAGGGATTGGAATCCCAACCGAAAAACTTAAATTTATATTCAATAAATTTTCACAAGCAGATGCCTCCACCTCACGAAGATATGGCGGAACTGGGCTTGGACTTGCCATCTCTGATCGGTTGGCTTCGTTACTCGGTGGAACGATTGGAGTCGAAAGCCAAGTAAACAAAGGAAGTTTGTTTTGGTGCCTTTTGCCTTACGAAAAACCAATTTCCTCCAATAACAATGATTCCGTTAATTCACCACTCAATCCTAACTCTTCTATAGAATCTTTGTTCACAAACCAAAAGTTTTTAATTGTTGAAGACAATATTTTGAATCAAAAAGTCATTGGTGGACTCTTAAGAAAATACAATATAAACTTTGATGTGGCTGAGAACGGAGAAGTAGCACTCCAACTTTTTCAACAAAATCAGTATGACCTTATCCTAATGGACTGCGAAATGCCTGTGATGGACGGATTTGAGGCAACTTTGCATATTCGAGAATTAGAAAAAACAAAACAGGAAAAAACCATCATCTTGGCTGTCACTGCACATGTCCTAGACGAACACAAAGAAAGATGTTTTGCCGTAGGAATGGATGGATTTATTGGCAAACCGTTTTATATTGAGAATTTATTAAAAACTTACCAAGAAGTTTCTGAATCCAGAAAAAAATACCATTAAAATACCACAAACACTGCTCAAATTAATTCACCTATTATTCGTTACATGCAAAATTCCGCCATCTCCATAAGTTTTTTTCACCTCAGCAATGATCACCTGATATCCTTCATACCATTTTGAATATTTAGATTTCGCCAATTGATGATTAGAAAAATTTTTTAGAGAATCTAAACCAAGATTGGTTTTAAAATAATACACTACAGCCATAATTCCTTTTTCTAGGTTCACCCAACTATCTTTTCCAAGATATTCTGGATGGTTCTCTACGAAAGATTCAATGGATCGATCTAAAGCTTCAAATTCCGAATCGGATTCTTTTTGTTTGAAAATAAAAGTAGCACTAATCATTTTTATAACTTAAATAATGATAATTCTCGATTTAGTTCTAGTATCAAGGAATTTAATTCTCCAGAAGATTTTGCCGTTTTTTCGGACATCATAGACAACTTTGCTGTATCATTTGCCAAATGATGAACGGAAGAACTCATTTCTTCGTTTACCTTTTTTTGTTCTTCCGTTGCAAAAGAAACAGAACTGGATCTATTCACTATATTTTCAGATTGTTTTCGAATTTCTTCTACTTCTGCAATTTGTTCTAAATTTGCTTCATTGACCTTATTTATACTGCTGATAATATCATTTACACTTTCAGATAAATATTTGAATGTTTCATTCGCAGACTTAACAGATTCCACAGACAAACTTGTAGATACAGACACTCGTTTGATTAAATCGGAAATGGTTTTTGTTGAAAATGCTGTTCTTTCCGCAAGTTTTCCAACCTCGGAGGCCACAACAGCAAATCCCCTACCCATATCACCAGCTCTTGCAGCTTCAATAGATGCATTTAACGCAAGTAAGTTGACCTGTTCTGAAATTTCTTTTATGATGGCTAAGATTTTTCCAATTTCAATGGCATTTTTATCTACTTCTTCAATTGATTCAATTGTGGTAATGATTGATTTTGCACTTTTTGTTACTTCATTTTCAACAGAATCGGCCTTCTCTTTTGCATACAAAGAAACTTGTTTCAAACCGGAGGACAAAGTCAACAAATGAATGATCGATTCATTTGTTGATGCAGTTAATTTTTTTTGTTCCAATGCATCAGAATAAATTCCATTGATAGAGGACCCATTTTCTTCCAAGGCAGCAGCCACCTCTTCCAACGATGCCGCTTGGATTTGTGAATGTTCCGCCGAATCACCAGACAAAACTTCCAAATTTTTAGCTTCCTCTTCAATTTTTACGGAATGATTTGTAATTGATGTAATGAGTCGGTTTAACTTTGTTTTTGCTTCTTCCAAATACACAGAGATCAATCCAATTTCATTTCTTGTTCTGTTTGATTTGATTGCAGACCTTAAATCTCCATCAGCAAAATCTTTTAAAATAGATGAAACATCTCGAATGGTTGCGGAAGTATTCCCTGTCAAATTCCAAAGTACAACAAACAATATAACGATCATGCTCAGAATAAAAAAACTTAACCCAATACAGATTGTCTCTAAATGATTTTGGTCTACTTGCGAACGAAACTGTGAATAAACATAAAATGCAAAAAGAAAGTATCCAATGACAAATGTTGAAAATATTGGGAATAATAAATTGGCAAACAAACTCAGAGGGGGTAAATGTAATTGGTTGTAAACATCATACAACTTCTTCTCAACCAAAACATAAAATATGGATGAAATTGCCATCGCAAGAATGATTCCAAGGATGATAAAAAATGCAACCTCCCCATAGGATTTTACCAATCCGTAATAGTAGGCAAGAAACATAGTCAAAATAGGTCCACCAACGTTTGTTGATAATATATTCATTGCTCCTGATTTTGAAAATCCACGAATAAACTTTAGTTCTTTTTCCGTATAGATGATCCCTTCGGGCCTTCGCATTTGTTTTCGAAATTCCAAATTTTTGAAGAAAAATAAAAATGCATGAAGCCCAATGATTGGTGGTGCCAAATAAATAAGAATTTTTAGAATCGATTCAAAATTTTCCAACCCAAATAATAGAAACATTCCAGTAAAAAAAATGAATGGATCTAAGTTGGTAATAAGTAGATAGGATACCATAAATCCTGATCTTTTCTGATTGGGTGAATGTCCAGCTCGGGTCATAGAGAAGGAAATTAATTCCCTTCTATTTCATTTGTCAATTTATTTTAAGGAAAATGGGACGCTTTGGTTTTTACGTTTTCTAAATGGCGAATGTCTTTTCCAGTATTGAGACGTACAAGTTCTTCTGCTACGTTTACAGCATAATCACCTAACCTTTCTAAGGCGAGAATGATTCGATATACATCCGCAAATTCCTGTTTTTCCATATCAGACACAGATCTATATTTTTGAAAGGCTTGGTCACAAAGGTCATTTAGTTCATCTTCTAATGTATTGACACTGCCCATAAATCTTTCTTTTTCTTCCACGAGAGATTCGATTGCCATACCTGCAAGAGTTGTCACTCGGGATAAAATCAATGTCATAGGTTCTTCATTTTTGAATAAACCTTTGCGAATGGTTTTATGGCGAAATACATCGGCACAGTTCACCACTTGGTCTCCCATCCGTTCCATATTTCTTGTGATCCGAATGGCGGAGAGTGCAAAACGAAGGGGATCTTTTTTTAAAACAATATCATTGTCCACATCACCCATACCAAGAATGTTACGGTTACTCACTGCTTCCAAAATTGCATTTTGGGAAAGGTTATCATTTTCCTTTTCTAAATCATCAATGAGATCGTCACGTTCCACAATGCGTTCTGCTTGTGCATAATCATCTGCTTCCAAAGCTTCACTTAAAAGAATCACCTGCTCCAAAACTAGTTCTGCCATGGAGTACAAATTCTTTCTTAAATAATAAAACTTCGAGATAATCATATTTCTTTTATTGTATCTTCAGTATCAAAAAAAATTGATCACTGTGTTTGATCAAACAGTGGCCAACTCGGTAATCTCTTCTACGGTCAGGATTTTTTCGATATCGATCAGGATGATGAACCGGTTATCTTTTTTACCCACACCTGTGATGTATCTTGAAGATATTCCTTTGACCGAAGGTGGAGGTGGATCCACTTGGTTTGCAGGAAAATGAACCACGTGTGACACTTTGTCCACAATCACACCGATGGACTTACCAGATACGTTGATGACGATGGCTCGGTCGGCGGCACTTTCCGTTGTATTTTTAATGTTGAGACGTTTGGCAAGGTCGATCATCCGAACCACTTTTCCACGAATGTCCATAATTCCTGCAAAGAAACTTTTGGATTGTGGAACACGGATTAGGTTCGTGATTTTGACAATTTCTTCGACAATGGTGATGGGAATGGCATATTCTTCATCGCCCAAATTGAATATAATGTACTGCTCATGGATGAATTGGTTTGCCGATGATGTTTCTTTTGCCATATCACTTTTCTACAATTTTAGAACTACGTCTAGAAGTAGACGTAGCCGTTATAGAAAAAATATGAACCGAAACTAAGAAATGACAACACTTTTGTCATTAAGACAGAACGTTTTCTGACAAGAAAATCCAAGAGGCCCGCAGCCATCCCCAAAATTCCTAGAGTCAATCCTAATACGACATAATCATAATACAAATAATAAACCAAACATCCAAATCCGACGCCCATACAGACATCTTGCAAATCTCCCCAGACTCGCCTCTTAAAACGCAACCAGAGCGATCCTCGCGCCTCTCTTGCCTCACGTCTTTCTCTTCTCCAACGTTGGAACCGAGTTTCGCGGATGATCCCAAAAATAGAATCATAACGGGTGGAAGGGAATAATGCCGATTCCAAAGGATGCCTTTGGGAACGAACTTTCTCTTGGGAATCGGGAACAAAGGGAGGGTAAATTTCGTACGCCCCTCCGATGCATGCAAGCATGTCTTTGTCAGGGAGGGTACTAAAGTATTCGCGAAAGGGCCAAATCTTCCGAAAGACGGGATACGCACGGCCAGAAGTAATGTCCTTCTCAACTTGGACAGTGCCGTTTTTCACAGTGGCACCATACATACGTCCCTTTTCTTCTTTGATTTCTACAGCTAACCGAACGAGTCGTTCGTGAAAGTTGAACTCAGCCTCCAGGACATCCCCGAGAGGTGTTTCCATGGTAAATGCTCGGATGAAACCGGGGGTGCGGGGTTTCTGTTTCCTCCAGACTTGTTTCATAACAAATCTATCGGAGGAAACATTAAGTCACTGAAGAAAGATTATTTCTTCTTTTTGTGTCTGTTGGCTCTGCGTTTTTTCTTACGTTTGTGGGTTGCGATTTTTCTACGCTTTCTCTTTTTTCCGGAAGGCATTCCTTCCTCCTTATATCAAGCCTGTTCTGTCAAATTTCTAGTCGAGGTACTTTTGTAAAACTTTATTTTTCCTCATTGTGGATAACATCGCTTTGATATCACCCACACCCTCACGTGAAGTGACGAGTAGGACATCTGGTTCTTCCACAACAATGAGATCTTTCACACCGAGAAAGGCTATGAGTTCTTTTTGGACGGAAGAAATATTTCCAGAAGCCTTATGGTAGAGCACTTCTTTTCCTTGGTGGTGGTTCTTTTCTTTATCACCAGGTAAAATACGTTCGAGTGACATCCAAGATCCTACATCATCCCAATTGAAGGTTGCTTCTACCATTCGAATCCGATTCGATTTTTCCATAATGGCAGTATCAATCGCCTCAGAAGGAAGCATTTGGAAGGCCGTTTTTAAATCCCCGAAACTCTTAAAGGGAAATCCATTTTTTAAAGGATTTAAAATATGAGGAGCATGGCGTTCCAACTCAGAAAGGATAGTTTCTGTGCGGAAAAGAAAAATCCCTGGGTTCCAATAAAAATTTTTCTTTTTAATATATTTTAGAGCGGTTTTAAAATCAGGTTTTTCAAAAAAAGCTTTTACCGTATAACCCACATCAGTTGGTTTTCCCGTGCTAATATATCCGTAACCTACTTCTGGACGATTGGGTTTCACTCCAAGTAGAACCATTCCATTTTCCGTCTCGTACAAAGCTTGCTCAATGGTTTTTGTAAATTCTTTGATGGGATCGATAAAGGCATCGGCTGATAAAACAATTAAGTTTGGATTGCCAAATTTTTTCTGAAAGTAAAGTGCCGAAAGAGCAATGATAGGGGCTGTATTTTTTCCTTCTGGTTCCAAAATGAAATTTGTGGAAGGAAACTTAGGATCTTTTTTTAGGATCTCCGCTTTTAAAGTGGCATTGGTTCCAATATAAATTCGATCAAGAGAGGTGATGGTGAGCGCGCGGTCAATGGTCTCACGTAAAAGGGTTTTATTGGAATAAACTTTCTGAAGTTGTTTAGGGGAATTGGTACGGGAGCGAGGCCAAAACCTCTCCCCCTTTCCACCAGCCATAATGAGGACAACCGGGGATTCTTTAGGTAATTTTGCCATAGGGTTTGGAACCAGAATTTAGCAAGCGAAACAGAGGAAAACCAGAAAAGTCTTAGACCCCTCCTGCTTCCTTCGGTGCATCATCACTGTGGAGTTTGATGGGTTTTGCAGGGATGATGGTAGAAATGGCGTGTTTGTACACCAAATTCTGTTTGTTATCGTTTTCTAAGATGATTGTGAAGTTGTCAAAGCTGACAACCTTTCCTTTCAGCGGAACTCCGTTTAACAAGTAGATGGTGAGATCAATTTTCTCCTTTCTTGCTGTATTTAGAAGTTGGTCTTGGATATTATTTTTTGCCGACATTGGAAATCCCGAGTGTTTTCTCTATATTTTATCTATATTTGTATACAGTTGGACAGCGGCTTCGAAGGAAATGGGCGAAAGTAATGGATCTTTTTTGAACCAAGTGATCTGTCGTTTTGCATAATTCCTATGACTTTGGGCCAGCTGCTCAATGAATGTATTACTGTCTATGGTTCCATTTAAGAAAGCAAGCGCAAAATTGTAACCTAAGGTTCGTAGACCCGGACAGTCAGATCCATATCGAGAAACCACTTCTTTTGTCTCCGCTAACATACCAGTGGCGATCTCTTCGACTCGCCGATTGATTCTATCATAGAGAATGTCTCGGGGCCAGTCCAACCAATGACCAATCACTTGGACATCCGGATAATCGTTTAAGTATCCTCCGACGGTTTCCTTAGAAACGTCAGACCACAAAACTCCCGTGAGGACAACTTCCAAGGCCCTTTTGATTCGGTATCCATCCTGCGGTGATAAGGATTTGAGAGCTTTGGGATCTTTGGCAAAAAGTTGTGTCCTCGCTTCTTCTAATGGAAGCTCCAAAACATAATCTTTCGTTTCTTTCGGTACATTTGGTACGGGATACATTCCCAAAAGAAAAGCACGGAGGTAAAAACCTGTGCCACCAATGAGAAAGGGAATTTTACCTCGGGCTCTGATATCGTTTATGGCTTCGCGGGCCCAAAGGGAAAATTGGCTCGCGTTGACAGATTCATCTGCGTTTAAAAAACCAATCAACCAATGGCGGATATAAGAGGACTCTTGGGGAGTGGGGGCCGTTGTGCCTACCGGTAGATCCCGGTAGACTTGGCGTGAGTCAAAAGAAACAATTTCGAAACGTTTGGGGTCGATTACTTGGGTGAGGGCGGTTTTTCCAGAACCTGTGGGGCCACCAAGGACGGGGAGGATCACTCCTCTTCCTCGGCTACGACCTCCTCTTCTTCGGTCTCTTCCAATTCCTCCGTCTCTTCCATGAGTTCATCATCTTCTAGAACTGGCTCTTCCTCTTCTTCCACTTCGTATTCTGAACTGCGGATGGCTGCCATTCGTGATTTGATGGCTGGCTTTGCCAATTGGTCTGCCCCACATTTAGGGCATTTTTTTTCCGGTTTGTACAAATCGTAAAACTTGGTTCCACATGAATAACAACTGAACTTTTTGCCGAGAGGGTTGTTGGGATCAATTTTGACGGCTGGGGACTTCGCCACAGGTGTCGGTTTGTCCTTCACTGCGGCAGGGGCTGTTTTGGGGGCAGGTACGGCTTTCGCCTTAGTTGCCGGAGTTTTTGCTCCTGCGACTGCCTTTTTTTTGTCTTCCTTCGGGGAAGCGGACTTTGCGTCCTTGGGTTTCTCTTTGGCTACCGCTTTTTTCTTGGGCGGAGCCTGCTTCTTGACTGCTTTTTTTGCGACCATAAACGTACTTTTGACAGTTTTGGGAATCCCCTCTCGGGGACAACCTTTTTGAAATTGGACGGTTTTCTCCTGGATGAAAATTAATGAAAAGTTTTTTTTTTCCTATGACCCAATTAAGTGTCAATGTCAACAAGATCGCCACTCTCCGCAATTCCCGTGGTGGATCCATTCCTAGTGTCATTCAAATTTCAGAGATTATCTTGGATGCGGGTGCCTACGGCATCACCATCCACCCGAGAGAGGACGAAAGGCATATCACCAAACAAGATGTATTCGAAATTCAGAATTTTCTAAATTCTTACAATGCCAAAATAACCAAAAATGGATTTCCTAAAAAAGAATTCAATATCGAAGGCGAACCAAGTGAACGTTTTCTCAATTTAGTTCTAAAAGCAAAACCCGACCAGGTGACCCTAGTTCCGGTCAAACCGGGGGAAATTACCTCCGACCACGGGTTTGATTTAAAAAACAAAACAGTGTTCCAAACTTTAAAACCAATGGTGCAAAGATTCAAAAAGGAAGGGATCCGGGTTTCTTTGTTTATGGAAACAGAATTTACAGAGTATCCACTTGTAAAAGAACTCGGAGCCGAACGAATTGAACTCTATACAGGGCCATTCGCCTATGCTTATGACAAATCCCCAGAAGAGGGAGCCAAAAGTTTCCCAATGTATGAAAAGGCTGCAATCGAGGCAAACAAACTGGGGTTAGGTGTAAATGCAGGCCACGACCTGGATACAAACAATTTAAAACTTTTTTCCAAACTTCCCTACTTAGCGGAGGTATCCATTGGACATCGACTGGTCAGCCAAAGCCTTGTGGACGGAATGAAAAAAACCATTGGAGACTATCTCAGAATTCTTTCGCAAGGAAACGAAGTTTAGAATACTGAGGGTCTTGTTCCAAAAGCAATTTAGCGGCTCTTTCCAAAGCAAGGGCCAATTGCCCTTCTATTTTTCCTTTTCGTTTTGCAGATTGGATTTCAGATAAAAAACTACGAAGGCCTTCTCTTGCTTGAGATTCATTTCCAGAAACAGAGGCAAGTTTTACTTTTTTCCATGCTTCCGTGATCGGAGCACCAGGTCTTACTGTTGTTCCAATTTGAGGAACACCCGCATCGGTTCCGAGAGAGGAACTAACAGACACCACTCCCGCACTGGCACCGACTGCCTCTTTTCCCGTCTCCCCCCGATGGTAACTGGCTGTGTCCCAAATCCGAGAAAAAGGATCGGACTTCATTTGGTCAGCATAAAGACGTTCTTTATATGAGGAAGAGGAATGGAGGATTTCTTTTTGGATAAGGGATTTGTCTGTTGCACTTAGGCTTTGGAAACAATCCGCAAGGACTCCCCGTCGGATGCTGTCCTTTGTGAGAACACCTCGTTCGGCAAGAAAGAGGAAAGATGCCGATTTTGGAGGTTTGTTTTCCTGACAAAGTTTTTGGGTTTCTGTAAATACCGCAAAAACTTCTCCATCATAAGAATGAGCCTTTAAATCTGATAAATTCCCTGATTTTTCTGCAGAAATCCGTAACATATTTTTATAAAGGCTATCGTTTGGATTTTTTTCTAGAGCCTTTCTAAAAGCAGTGTAACTCTCGGCATAATTGCCTCTGTGGTATTCAAGTAATCCCCAAGTGTAACATAAATACCCGTCGTCGGTATCGCGAGTCCGGCAAACGTATCTTAGTCGGGACATAGCCTCTTCTTTCGACTCCGAGGAATCCCAAACATCAAGAATTACCTCTTCTAAGAAAATCAGAGTTTCCAAACTGTACGGATCCCGGGTTGGGTTCTTCTGAGGATCTGAGGAACAAAACCCAAGGGAAAGAGCAAAAATCAGGACAACGAAAGCACGCATGGCACCGTCTATGATATAGGTGTGTCCTAGATTTGTCCCGATTTTTTTTGAGTTGCATGGACTGGAAAATCGGAAATTCTTAGGATAATCTATCCACTTTACGAGAGATCCCTTGAAACGAATTGTTTACCTACTTTCCTTTTTCGCCCTACTTAGTTTTGCCCTCCCGGTAGGATTTATTTCCTGCGAACCAGAAGCCAAAAAAGCTCCCAACCGAAAGACAGATTTTACTTACGGAGACTTTGAAACTGTGATTCGTTCGGTAGACAAACTGTATATTGATAAACATATCAATGTCAACCGAGCCTTTACTGACGCAGCCAGTTTTTCAGCACTAAGTTTGCCACACCCACTTTATATTTATCCGGAAAGTTATTTCAAACAACGCGAAAAATATGATGATAAAGAAGATCTTTGGCCAGGAACAACGTTCAAACTTTCTCCTTCAGATGCATTTGTCATTTTTGATCCTGACTATGATCAGGTTGAAAAAATTCAAAAAGAAAAACGGAAAAAAAACGAAAACAGAAAACTTTCTGACGCGGAATTGAAAAAACTCATAGAAAAGGAAAAACTGAAAAAATCTGTTATTTCTGCAAGTTGGGAAGAAATCAATTTTTCTAAGAAAGATTTTGATCGAGTGATCTCTTACATTCAAGATAACCTAGAAAAATACAAAACTCCTGTATTAAAAGGATTAGTGGAATTAGATGGTGAACTAGAAGAAGAGGAAGAAGACAAAAAAGAATTCAGCATGGAACAAGTGTTTGTTGCTGCTGCCAATGGATATTTAAATTCTCTTGATCCCCATTCCAATGTTTTTTTGGAAGAAGTTTGGGAAGAGTCCATGAAAAAAATCAGCGATGGTTCTTTTGAAGGTATTGGAGCCATTCTTTCTGGTGGAGGAAGCAGAGAAGTAATCGTAGAAAACCCATTGGAAGGAAGCCCCGCTTTAAAAGCAGGGATTCGAAGTGGAGATAGCATCGTAGCTGTTGATGGTAAACTAATCAAAAATTTATCACTTGATAAAGTGGTCAAAAAAATCAAAGGACCAAAGGCAACAAAAGTTGTTCTTACCATTTCCAGAAAAGGAAATACAGGAAAAATTGATATAGAAGTGGTGCGAGATAAAATTACGATTAAAAACGTAACTTACCATCTAGTAAAAGAAAATCCGCAAATTGCATATATCAAACTCACCGGATTTGTAAAACCCGGTCCAGGTGAAGCACCGGTAGATACACAAATTGCCGAAGCTTTGTCAGAAATGGAAAAAACGGCAAAAGAAAATGGAAAACCTCTAAAAGCTTTGATTTTGGATCTAAGAGGAAACTCAGGCGGGTTTTTGAATTTAGCCATTGATATCGCTGATATGTTCATTGAAAAAGGTTTGATCGTTTCAACAAGAACTCCTTCAGGAAGAGATAAAGAAGAAATGGCAAGAAATAAGGATATCACCAAACTTCCATTAGCAATCCTTATCAATTCAAAGTCGGCATCTGCTTCTGAAATTGTGGCTAGCGCAATCCAACATCATGGAAGAGGAATTTTACTTGGAGAGAGAACATTTGGTAAAGCCACAGTTCAAACACTTGAGCACCTTGATAGTAACCCAGCCTATTTACTAAAAATCACCAATGCCAGATACTATTCCCCTTCTGGTAAAACGATCCAAGTGGTAGGTGTCTCTCCTGATATCGAAGTTTCGGAAGAACAAGACGGAACATTTCCATTCCGATACAGAGAAGAAGATATGTGGAACCACTTGCCTTTAATCCCACATGAAGGTGTTGTTAAATCTAGATTCAATTTAAACGGCATCAAAGATTATGTGAAAAAAAATGGAAAAGCTGATACATATCTAAAAGAACATGCAATTGATGCCATCAAACCAGACTATATGTTGATCAGAAGTTTGGATTACATTGAAGGAATGTTAAATACAAAATAATCCGAATCCCAAAAGGTTAGGATAGGAATTTACAATACAATTGGAAACCATGTGACACGAATTAAATCAGATTTTTTGATCATTGGAAGCGGGGTGAGTGGTTTATTTACTGCGCTAAAACTTGCTCCGCTTGGATCTGTAGTGGTTGTTACCAAAAAGGCAGACTACGAATCTAACACCAATTATGCGCAAGGGGGAATTGCCTCCGTTTTTGATGACAAGGATAAGTTTGAAGAACATATCAAAGATACCTTAGAATCGGGCGCTGGCCTCTGTGACTTAGAAGCGGTGCGAGTCCTTGTTGAAGAAGGACCCACGCGGGTTCGGGAACTTCTAGACCTGGGAGTTCCTTTTACCAGAAACCAAACGGGGGAACTCGATCTTGCCCGCGAGGGTGGTCATAGTAAAAACAGAATCATTCACTCTTTGGATAGGACAGGTAGTGCCGTAGAACAGTCATTACTTGACCATGTTCATGCTAACAAAAACATCCAAATTTTAGAAAACCATGCCTGCGTGGATCTTATCACCAAACACCATTTAAAGGATAAAGAAAATCTTCCTCTTAGATGTTATGGTGCTTATATAGTCGATACAGAAACAGGTGAGGTATTTCCAGTCCTCGCTAAAAAAACGATTTTAGCTACGGGTGGTGCCGGTCAGGTATACTTACACACAACCAATCCAAATATTGCAACTGGTGACGGAGTGGCGAGTGCCTACCGAGCAGGGGCCATTGTCAAAAACATGGAATTTTATCAGTTCCATCCCACTTCCCTTTTCCATGAACAAGGAAATAGTTTTTTAATTTCAGAAGCAGTTCGTGGCCATGGTGGCATCTTACGAGAGATAGGTGGTAGGCCCTTCATGAAAGACTATCATGATATGGGGGAACTCGCGCCAAGAGATATCGTAGCTCGTGCCATCGATGATACGATGAAAAAACGAGGAGAACCTCACGTCCTTCTCGATATCACACATAGACCAGCAAACGACATCATCAACCACTTCCCGTCAATTTATGAACGTTGTAAAAAACTAGGGATCGATATCACAACGGATCCTATCCCTGTGGTACCCGCCGCTCATTATATGTGTGGTGGTGTGGCAACCGATCTTCTCGGACGAACCAATATTGCAGACCTATATGCTTGCGGAGAAACTACTTGCACAGGAGTTCATGGGGGAAACCGATTGGCATCAAATAGTTTGTTAGAATGCCTTGTTTTTTCGCATCGAATTGCGGGAGATATCCAATCGCAAGGAAAACTGAGTTATTCAGCCGAAACAGATCTTATACCTGATTGGAACAAAGAAGGAACTACCAATACAGAAGAATGGGTTCTCATCTCACATGATTTGATTGAAATCAAAACCATTATGAGTAATTACGTGGGGATTGTGCGTTCAGATATGCGACTCGAAAGAGCACTCCGTCGTTTGAAACTCATTTCCGAAGAAGTAAAGGACTATTACAACAGGACCACTGTCTCTCTTGGGTTACTTGAACTAAGAAACTTAGTGAAAGTCGCTGAACTCATTGTTCGTTCAGCACTATTAAGGAAAGAAAGTCGTGGACTTCATTTTAGTACGGACTATCCTGAAGATAGAACTCCTTCGAGACAAGATACCATTCTTTCACACAAACTTTAAACAACAAATAAAGGTTACGCGCCAGGGACCCTAGCGGAAATCCTTTCTCGTCAGAGAAAGATTGAAGCGGAGGGCCCGGTCCTTTTGCATTTCGAATATTTGATTAAAGAAAATGTTGGAGGCGCCCACCTAACTTTAAATGTATGAAATCAAAAACTCACGAAACAAAGAAGCGCCACCAAACAAAAATTATCCTCTAAATCCAAGAATGGTATAAACGATACCCAAAATGATGGGTAGGATCGAATAACTAAACACATGGATGAAGTATCCGCGTTTTTCGCCCCATTTTTGTTTCATTGGCTCCAACTTCCAAAAAAAACCCGGTTTGTAAATGCGGAGGATATAAGTGGTGGTTCCGTAGAGGATAAAAAATACGCCGAGTCCTACTGTGATTAGGTTCATAAGTCTCCTTGATAATCTCAAACTTATGCGAGAATACGAACTTTCCAAGAAAAAAAAACGGTAAAAGTCGAATTGGCTATCGGAATGGGAAAGGTCGTGATAGAGGGAAACCATTGGGTGGCGGGTTCAGTTCCCCACCCTAATCAGGGCGGGGATACTAAATTCGCGCCCACTCCACCGCAAAAAATATACGAAACTCCAATAAAAACTTACCAAAATTACAATTTTCAAGAACCAAAAAGAAAAGAATTCACCTATTCAACTTACCAATACAAGGTTAGGTGCCAAATGATCAAACTTCGTTATTCCTCCCAAGACAATCGATTCCATTTACGATTTGGATTTTCGACAACTCTTTTCTCCATTGCAAAATCGATTCCCAATGCTCTTTACCAATACCCTACCAAGTCTTGGTCTTATCCCAATGATCCGAGAGTCATAAAACAATTATTAAATGCCTTTGAACCATACGACATTCGGATCTCACCAAAAGAAATTCCCAAAAGATGCGGAATTTTAGAAGATTTTCTAAAAGCAACCAGAGACAGAAATTTCACCTTCTGTACTACCAAAACATACTTCTCTCACTTATTTCGATTACTGGTGTTTACAGAAAAACTTCCATCTAACATAAAAATGATGGATTTAGAAAATTATTTGGATTATTTAATCATTGAACGTGGAGCCAAAGCCTCTAGTGTTCGTTCTGCAAGACAAGCTTTTATCTTTTATTTTCGAGAGGTGAGAAAGCAGTTTACTCATTTAAAATTTCCAAAAATGAAAGTGGAATCTAAACTTCCTGAAGTTTTGTCGGCAGAAGAAACAAGGGCCATCTTCGATGCACTTCCCAACATAAAACATAAAATGTTACTACTCATTAGTTATTCCTCTGGATTACGGGTGAGCGAAGTGATTCATTTGAAAATAACGGATATAGATCTAAAAAGAAATATGGTCCGAGTGAACCAAGGCAAAGGCAAAAAAGATAGATATACTGTTCTTGCTACAACACTCATTGAAGAATTAAAAGAATATCTGAAAACAAGAGAATACAATTTACTCTTAAAACAAAGTTATAACGAAGTCAAAGCAAATCCTTGGTTATTTCCTGGAATGAAAAATAGACCACTTAATATTCGTACGGCGGAAAGCATTTTCACAAATGCTGCTCAAAAGGCAAAAATCAAAAAGAAAGTCAGCTTCCATAGTTTGCGGCATGCTTTTGCGACTCATCTTTTAGAATTGGGAACCGATTTACGAATGATCCAAACATTACTCGGACACACAAGTGTCCGAACCACACAAATTTACACCAAAGTCGCAAGAAGCCGGTTAGAAAATATCGCAAGTCCTTTGGACAGAATTCCCGCTATCACTGAAAAAAACAAATACAACTCAGACAAACAGAATGAGTATTAAATAATTGGAGCAAAAATCCAAACAATAAGCAACACCACCGTTAAACCAACGACACTCTCTAACAATCGCTTGACGAAATCAAACATCTACGAAAAATACAACGTTATCTTCCTAAATAGACCAGCAGTGCATCACAATGAAACAAAAACTTTTCATCCCTTTGTTTAGTCTCTTTTTATGTTCTACGCAAATATTTGCCCAACTCAAACCCGAACTTGAAAACGAATGGATCCAATCCAAAAGTTTAGGACCAATCATCGACAAGTCTTCCATTCGCTGGAACTTTCTCGCCGAAGTCAAAGTAGACAATCTAGAAAGTATCCAAGGTTATGAAGTAAAGTGGCCGGAAAAAACTAAATACATCTCCGAATCCGAAAAAATCAATTTAGGCACCATATCTTTGTTCAGCGAACCTCTGACCGAAAAAGAATATCGTTGGATTTACGAATTAGGAAACACAAGCCTCTTCTTTACTTTTGAAATCATAAACACAAAAGGTGAAAAAAAACATCTAAATGTTCCCATCAACTTTTCAGAAAAAACCAAAGAATCACTCCGTCTATTTATGGAAAAAAATCTAAACGTAAAAAAGGAACCCATCAAAACAGCTTTTTTACGAAACTTAGATGGTAGACGATGGTATGTTGGAAATTCGGGAGAAAACGAAGAACAGGTGTTAATTGAAATGATTCCAGAAGGAACTCAAATCGAAACATGGACAGAAATTTATCGTTTAAATCTTCTGAAAACCATTGGCAGCTCCAACCGAACTGCTTTTATGAATGCAGTCAAAGAAAGTTTATCTGAAAACTGTCCCAGTTTGATTTTTAACACGATTTTAGAAACTAACAATGAAATTATCTATGAATGGTCACATAACGGATGCAACGGTTGGCCTGCATCCACAGAAATCACTCGTATGATCACGGGCCCATCAAACTCCACGATGTTTACATTCGCTTATAAAAAAGGAAGTCTTCCAATCAGTTTACGTGAAATTTACCTCACCATCTTGGAAAAAGAAAAATAAATTTGTGCGTCCCCAATTTGATTTACTATTCAAATCTTATTGAAACAGGGTCGGGCCACTCCGGGGTTCGCTGACGCTTCCGTCACCTACCATCTAACGATGGCAGGTGACCAAGCCCTGCGTCTCCCTAACGCGGAGAATTGACAAGACCAAACGAAAACTCTAATTTTTTCCTTTTTGTGCCCAAAAGTAAATTAGCACTAAAACTCCAATTCCTGTTAGACCAATCAATTGCCACCAACCGCTCATTCCCACATCATGAAGGCGGCGTGAACCCACACTCAAACTTGGCAACAACACAGCTAAAGAAAAGATTCCACCAATGATGGGAAGAATCATGTTGAGAACTGCACTTATGATGATACAGAAAACAACCCACCACCAAAATTCTGGCCTTTTGGCATTGCCGCTAAAATCAGCATATTTTTGAAAACATACCTTAATCGCATCTTGGAATGACATATCGTTTTACCTTCCAGTGAATCACTTATTTTGTTTCGTTACAAACGACGCATATTAGAAATTAATTATTTATAATGTAAAGTAAAAAAATAGGCTTTATATCCATGTTACATATAGGAATTCTTATTTTCTCTGAAGTGGAAGTAATGGACTTTCCGGACCCTTCGAAGTATTTTCTATCGCAGAAACTAACGATCACAAAAAATCATGTAATGTATTTCTAGTTGCAGAAAACCTTTCGTCCGTTAAAGCAAGAAACGGATTGATGGTTTTACCTAACTTTGACTACGCAAATTGTCCACTGATGGATATTTTCATCGTCCCTGGAGGATACGGCGCCGAAGCGTATGAAATCAAAAATCAAACAACTCTTAGTTGGATCAAAGCAAAATACTTAGAAGTTAAGCATTTAGCTTCCATTTGTACGGGTGCTTTTCTATTAGCAGAAATAGGATTTTTAGATGGATTAGATGTGACAACTCATTGAATGGGAAGTAGTCACTCGAACAGCAAAACGGATGGAATACGATTGGATTCCAGAATGAGATAGGTTGTAAGAAAATTCGTTCGACGAGTTACGGTATAACCCGATGTCTTTTCACCAATTCATCTTTTATAAAATTTCATTTATGTTCCTTTCGTGGCAAATGTTTGCACAAAGATACTTAGTATCTTGTCCGATGAAATCTATTGCCAAAATAGACCATAAAAATAATAGTGCTCCTGATTTCATTTCCCCAAAAAATGAGAAGGAGAGATCTTGAATCGAATACTTAAAGAAGAATTATTTTTTTCTACTATGATGACAATTGGAATGGTAACGGTTATGTTATCATATAACATCATTTTAATTTTTGGGTTTCATACCAATACGTTACTAATGATTGTTAAACAGTTTATTCCGATTTTTTTAATAGCCTTTGCCGTAGAGCAATTAGTGGTAAGTCACAATGTAAAGAAATTACATAAGATTTTAGTCTCTCCAAGTGATCCCAAGTTTAAACATATATTAATCATGGTTTTACTTATGGTTACATCAATGTGTTTACTCATGACACTCATCACAACCCTGATCAATATAGGAACAGAAAATCATTTTCTCAAACATTACGTCAGTTCAGTCGTAAAAAATTATCCAGTAGCACTTCTTGCGCAGCTAATCGTTGTCGGCCCCATTGTCCGCTCTATCCATTTAAAACTATTTAGCAAATCAAAACTTGTTTCTTAAGTTACTCTTTATTTGTACCAATTTCCCCAACTGAATTCGATCTCTATCTTAAAAATGGCATGGGTGCTGCACAGCACCCATGAATGGGTGCGAGCGGGAGCTCTGGCCATGGAGGGCCAGGCGAACGCAAGGCGCCCATGCCATTTTTAAGATAGTATATTCGCTGAAGGGGAAATTTACGTGGGTGGATGACGGGATTCGCCTTCCACGGTTCTCCCATCCAGGTCGAACTCGTTCCAGGCCGTCTTTTTCGAGCCCTCGCGCGTCCTTGCGCTCGGTCGTTCTCGCTTAACGCCAATTAGGCAAGGTGTCTTGCCAAATTGGCTACTCGAACTCTATCGCAAAATCGTTCGAATCCCAATCTTTTGGTTTCTATATTAATTTGTTTGGAGTTTGAATCGCCGAAGGCGATTTAATGGGTGGATGACGGGATTCGAACCCGCGACGACCGGTACCACAAACCGGGGCTCTACCGCTGAACTACATCCACCGTTTCTAGAACAATCATCGACCCGAGAGGGATTCGAACCCCCGACCAACTGCTTAGAAGGCAGTTGCTCTATCCAGCTGAGCTACCGGGTCAGATAGAACCAACTGATTCGGGATGACAGGATTTGAACCTGCGACCCTCTGTACCCAAAACAGATGCGCTACCACTGCGCTACATCCCGAGAAAGTCCTTGAAACACCAGTGTTTTTGGCTTAGGGACTGTGTCAACAAAACGGAGATTTATTTCTTTAGGTTCTTCAATCTTTCTAAGAGGATGGGATGGTTTGGGTTCTTTTGTAAGGCTTTGCGATAGGCTTTCCAAGCTTCCTCTGGTTTTCCAATGGTTTGCAAAAAATAACCAAAGGAATCCAAATAGGCTGGGTTGTTAGGATCGAGTTCCAGAGCTTTTTTTAAGGAGCGAATGGCTTCCGCACGTTCCTCGGAGTTTGGCTTTTTTTTCAAAGCCAGTAGGTAACCAAGAGAGTTCAAACTGTTTTTGTAATCGGGAGTATGCCTTAAAATCCTTCTATGGATATCGATGGCTTCTTCCAACCGATGTGTGTATTCATAAACGTGGGCCAAAAAAGACAAAAGTTTTGGGTCATCCACTGCCACTTGTAATCTTTCTTTGATGATGGATTCGGCTGTTTCCCAGTCTTTTAATTCCACAAGGGCAAATACCTTCAGGCGGTACGCATTATCCAGTTCAATGAACCCTGGATATTCGCTAAGGATCCGATCCAAAACCTGAATCGATTTTTTAAAGTTTTTAGTCTGAAAACAACATAAAGCAAAATTATACAAAAGGATGGGATCTTCTGGATTTTGGAGTAAGGCCTGATCCAAAAGGTTCAGTGCCATGGCATAATTGCCCTTGTTCATGTAACCGAGGTAGTCTGTTTCTTCAGCCATTAGTTTACTTAGATTGTAGTTCCTTTAATCGAATCATTTCCGTTAGATCCAATTGAATCGGTGTGACAGGAAGTTTTCCTTGGTAATAGGCTTCAAAATCAGTTCCTGTTTCTTCATCATGTCCAAGCAAACTTCCATTTAACTGAAATTCGCTGACACCTTCAATGATTTGTTTTTTTTCATATTTTTCAGAGTAACGACGACGACCAAGACGAGCAAACACAACTTCGTTTAATGTGCCTGAACCAGAAATTTCGGGAGGAAAATTTAAATTCCATACTTCGCCGGACTGAATCTGCGATTTGTATTTTTCCAAAAACAACAAAACTAGTTCTGCTTCTTTCTCATAACCATCGTCTGGATCAATCCGACCAGAACTCACGGCAAGAGATGGAATCCCATGAAGGGCTCCATGTTTGGCTGCACCAACAGTTCCTGAATAATGGACATCATACCCCATATTCACACCACGGTTGATCCCAGAGATCACAAAGTGAATTTTCGGAAAAATCTCTGCATACAATCCAATGTTCACACAATCAGCAGGAAAGCCGTCAGCAATATAATGGTTGTTATTGATTCGTTCCACTCGCATCCCTTGGAAGATGGTGAGCGCCATTGATGTCACAGAACGTTCTTTCAAAGGTGCAATCAGATAGGTTTGATACGATTTGCCAAGAACACGTTCTAAGGCTTTGATTCCGGCGGAAGAAATTCCGTCGTCATTGGTAATGAGTAAATTCAAATTAAAAACCGCCCGAAATCGATTGGAGGATACTCGTTGCCGTATATAAATTCATAAGGAAAGGAAAGATGATGGTAAGTCCAAGTGCATAAAACGAAAACCGAAGCGAATCACGATTCCTTAGTTCGTAGATGGACTTTAAACCACGAGAAACTACCAGGCTATAGAGCAAAATAAAACTGAGGAGTAAAAAAAGCCCTGACCCAAGCCCCGAAAGTCCCAATGCATGAAATACAATACAAACAGGAGCAAATAACAAAAAAAGTACGACGGAGTGTCTTGCAAAGAGGATCAAAAATAAAAGTTTCGGTGTCCTTCCCTTTTTTTGTACATAATAGTCAGCCACTAGTGAATAAAAAAAAGGAAAAAATCGAAACAAAAACAAATTGGCGATAAAACCAAAAAACAAAAACGACAAAGTAGAAATGGTGTATGGAGCAGAAAGTATACTCATTCCCACTGACAAAGATAAGGCGGAAAGGATGGAAAACATCCAACTGGACACAGGACTTGCTGCAAAAGGGATCTCTTGGACCTCCTCCGAATACCGAAGGGGATCCAAAAATACCAATTCTAATACATCCACTAAATCGAAGAAAAAATCTCTCATAACATTAATTTTCCAAGTGCTGTTGGTAAGATGACCAAAACTTGAGATTGGATGAGAGATCTAATTTTGGATACATGAGAATTGTCTCCAAAAAAGCTTACACCAATCGATTGTAAAAAACGATCAAAGGGAGAGATCTCTTGTTCAAAAAGTGGAATGAGACCATCGTATTGGCAAAGTTCAGAAAGTTTTTTATGAGCTTCGCGTCTTCCACCAATGTCATCCACAAGTTTGTTACGGAATGCATCTTCTCCGGAATAGATTTTTCCTTCAGCTAACTCTTCGATGGATTTAACCGTTTTGTTTCTTCCTTTGGCAACATCTTCCACAAACTTACGATAGGTGTCTTGTAACTGTTTTCCAATCATATCATCTTCTTCGTTTGTAGAATCACGAAATGGAGAATACATATCTTTGTATTTCCCTGCTTTGTAAGTGCGGACACCTACTCCATAACGATCCAAAAGCCCTTTTACGTTAGGTGCAAACGAGATGACGCCAATGGAGCCTGTAATGGTTCCGTTCTGAGCAAAAATATAATCGGAAGCTGCGGCGATATAATAACCACCGGAGGCAGCCACATCTTTCATACTCACCACAATCTTTTTGGTTTTACGCAAATGAAGGAGTTCGTTGAAAATTTCTTGGGAAGCAGCGACCGTTCCACCTGGGGAATTGATTTCGACTAGGATTCCTTTGATATTTCCATCTTCTTCCAATTCACGTAATTGGCGTAAAACGGTATCAGCACCCGTAGAGTCAAATGTGGATTCCCCAGAGTGGATCTCACCTACGATCGGTATGACGACAGCACCAATTTCACTGGCTTGGAAAAGACCACCACCGGTCCCACTAGAGAAACGGGCAAGGCTTGATCCAGATACCAAGATGGCAATTCCGAGAATTGTGGCAATGGTGGAGAACAAAAAGGAGAGAAAGAGAAGAAATTGGTTTCTTTCCATAAACTCCCACAAGCAAAACCTTGCAAAAACTCGAGTCAACTTTAATAATTCTTTACTTTTTTTTAGAAAAAGTTTATTTTCCTTGTACGGGCTAACCGAAAATTAGACAGGTAGTCACAGGATTTATGTCCAGGCACCGCCGAGACATAAGGCCTTTACCAAGGAAGGTAGGACATGGATGTTCGTCTCAATCGTCTCCTCAACTCAGCCGAAAAACTAATCCAGGACAAAAAGGACAGTAAAGATGTCTCTGGAAAATCAGGAGTTCCTGTACAAAAGTCAGAGGAAAAATCCGACTTTGTTGTCAGCCTTCCTGTTCAGTACCACAATATCCAATCAAGGCTCACGGAATTGCAAAAACAACTTTCCAAAGAACAATCTCGGATTGGCCTTTTGGAAGATAACTCACAAGAAGAAGACAAACTCAAAGAACTTCTTTTTGAAGGAGAACCACTATTCCCAGAGTTAGGTGAAGGAAAAGTAACCAAACCGGAAATTTTAGAAAACAGCAAAGGTAATATTTCCAGTCTCCTTGCGGAACTAAAGAAAAAGGAAGTTGAGAGCGAAAATATCTTTTCTCTTGGAATGATGTTAAACCCAGAAGAGTTCAAAGGTAAAATCGGAACTTTGTCTGCTTCTTCTATGAAACCAATTTCTGAAACAATGGTGAAACGACTTCTCGGCAATTAATTGGAATTAAAACGTAGCCTCAATACTTTTGATTCCATCTCCGTTCTCTTCTCCTCTATGGTGGGGTCGGGAATCTTTTTCACCTCTGGGTATTTGATCAAAGAAACCGGAAACCTCTGGATTGTCCTATTCTGTTGGATTGTAGGCGGAATTTTGGCCCTTTCTGGTTCCATTACCTACGCTTATGCAGCTCGCCTCCTCCCATTCGCTGGAGGAGATTATGTTTATCTAAAAGTTGCTTACTCTCCAGCCATTGCTTTTATGAGTGGTTGGTCTTCCCTACTCACTAATTTCTCTGCTTGTGTATCGGTACTTGCTCTCGCCTTCGGTAAGTATGTTCAGATTTTATTTCCAGAACTTCCTGTTTGGGAATCTCCCACATATACTTTGTTAGGTTTGGATTTACAAGTTAGTTCCATCACCTTCATTGGTGTTTTACCAATTTTATTTTTTAGTACGCTCAACTACTTTGGAATTAAGTCAGCAGTGCGTGTACAAAATGTTTTCGCTGTTCTAAAGATTACTGGCCTACTTCTCTTTTTGGCACTTGGGTTTTCGATTGGAAACACAAATTGGTTTTATTTATTCAACTCTCCTTTTCCAAACCTAATGGAACTTTCTTTTTACTCCAAAGTTTTGATTGGGATTGTTCCCGTGTCTTTCTCTTATTTGGGATGGAATATGATTACCTATATTGCGGAAGAGGTAAAAAACCCAGAAAAAACGATTGTTCGTTCCGCTATCACTGCATGTTTTCTTGTGGCTGGGCTTTATTTTGTGATCAATTTGCTGTTTGTGATCTCGGCTCCCATTGAAGAGTTAGCTGGCCAAGATGGGATTGGGGCAATCGCCTTTCAGAAGTTATTTGGTTCAAACTATTCAATTTTAACAACAAGTTTTATTGCTTGGGTGATTTTGGGTTCCATGTCGGCAATTCTGATTGGAGGAAGTCGAGTTTATTTTGCGATGGCAAGAGATGGAGTGTTTCTTCCCTCTTTTTCCAAAGTCCATCCCAAATGGCACAGCCCTTATGTTTCTATTTTTTTTCAAGGTTTCGTGGCGATTCTATTTTTGTTTGTAAAAGAAATTGAAGCCCTACTTTACATGATCACTTGTTCTATTTTAATTTTGTCATGCCTTACGGCAGCCACGCCCTTTCGGTTTGAAAAGATGGGAATGAAATCGGATTATAAAATTCCTTTTTATCCTTTGCCCATTTTTCTTTATATTTTTGCCAATATTGCGGTGATGGCCATTCTCTTTATTGAAAAACCAATCACTGCCGGGTGGGGACTCATGATCACTCTCATTGCCCTTCCCGTTTATTATGGATTTCGATTGGATAAAAAAATGGCCGAAGCTAAAAAGTAATCACTCAAATAACTAAGCTGGCATTTAAGCAATAGCCATAAACGTTTTGCCGATAATTGGCATCACATCGTCTTTTGCCAACACCCAAATCACATCTCCACCTCTCACTTGTGTATTTCCCGATGGAATCAAAAATTGTTCTCCCCGGGCAATGAGAAGGATATGTGACTGTTCTGGGAGTTTGATTTCAAACAAAGCTTTGTCCACCACACTTGAGTTATATGGAACGATCAACTCTTGTAATGTCATCCCTGGAAACTCAATGTTATCAAAGTCTGTAGGATGATATATTTTACGATCAGGATCCTTTTTTAAAATTCCTAACCACTGCGCCACACGAGGGATTAGAGAACCTTGTACGAGAAGGGAAACAAGAACCACAAAAAACACAATATGAAAAAGTAAATCTCCCCAAACCAATCCTTGGGCAATTGGAAACGTCGCTAGGATGATCGGTGAGGCACCACGTAAGCCCACCCAAGAAATAAATAACTTTTCTTTGACAGGCAACTTCACACGGAATAGCGAAATAAACACTGCCACTGGTCTTGCAAAAAGAATGAGTAATACCCCAATGAGAAGTCCCGGTACCCAAATATTAACCATCCGTGAAGGATACACAAGAAGTCCAAAACAAAGGAACATACCAATTTGTAAGATCCAAACATATCCGTTTAAGAAACGAAAGATGGATTTTTTATGTATGAATTTGTTGCGGCCAACAATGATCCCGGCAATGTAGACTGCCAAAAATCCATTCCCTTGGAACACAGTAGTGACTGCATAAATAAAAGGAACAGAAGCAGTGATAAAAACTAAATAAAGACCATCATATCCCAGTTTGACGGAGTTCATTAAATACAGAATGAGGATCCCCAAACTGTATCCCATCATTGATCCAACAAGAACCTGCATGACAAAAAACCGAAAGAATTGGAACCCACTAAAACTAGCATCAGCTGTGATGAGGTTCATAAAGATGGTTGTTAAAAGTACACCCACCGCATCGTTTGAACCAGACTCAAATTCTATGATTTTTTTTAAATGAACTGGTAAATCAGAAGATCCCGTTTTGAAGATATTAAATACCGAGGCAGCATCTGTGGCACTCACAATGGAACCAAGTAAAAACGATTCCATAAAACCAAGAACTGGGAATAAATAGTGGATGAGTACACCTAAAATCAGTGCAGTCAGAATGGTTCCCACAATTGACAACCGAATACCGACCGATAAGAAGTTTTTTAAACTATCCCATTCACTTTCAAGACCACCCAAAAACAAAATATAAATAAGGGCAAAAATCCCAATCGATTGTGCTAAACCATAATCACTAAAATCGATTCTCCCTGGACCGTCAGCACCAGCTAACATACCAAAGGTTAAAAAAATAAGTAAGATGGGAAACCCAAAACGGAAGAATAGTTTACTCGATAAAATAGAGAATAAAATAAGAGTAGAGATAACAAGAGCTTGTAAGGTAAAACTGTCTATCATGTTTATTCCTTAGACGAATCGAAAGGACTATCGATTCGAAGAAAGTATTTCTAGAGCCTTTGCTTTTAGAATGGGATGCACTACAAAGTCATCAGGATTTAGGGGACGAGAAGGTTTGTCGCCCGACGGATCCGTTTGGTTTGTTTGCCCAGGAAATTTCCATTTGTCACGACCAAGCCAGACAGAAAGTGCGTAGACCATACGTTGGAAAATTTCGTCCACTTTGTCCTGCCTGCCCGCCTTTTTATAGTATCCAAAGGCCAACATAGGAAGTTTCCGATCGTACATAAAATGATCACCCAAACGAATGAGGCCATCTTTATAATCGGTTTTGAGAAAGAGCTCACGTGCTTTACGGATATCACCTGCATTGAAAGCGGTATTAGCTTCTCGAATCAGTGCTGCTCTTTCCTTGGAGTCCATACAAAGAGTATCGAACTAAATTCCTAAATTGACAACTGAAAATTGTCTAAAAGAATGCATTTACCAGGAGAGAAATTTATGTTGGAAGTAGGGAAAAAAGCCCCCAATTTTACGAGTATCAACCAAAATGGCGAAAAAGTAAAACTCGCAGACCTAACAGGAAAAAATGGAATCGTTGTTTATTTTTATCCCAGAGATATGACACCGGGATGTACAACAGAAGCTTGTGACTTCCGTGACAATTTTGCCCGACTGAAAAAATTCGGATTCAATGTAGTGGGAATCTCCAAAGACAATCCCAAGTCGCATACCAAGTTCATCGAAAAACAAAACCTCAATTTTGATCTCATCTCCGATGAATCGGGCGAAAT
Source organism: Leptospira bourretii (assembly GCF_004770145.1). Classification (NCBI taxonomy): domain Bacteria; kingdom Pseudomonadati; phylum Spirochaetota; class Leptospiria; order Leptospirales; family Leptospiraceae; genus Leptospira; species Leptospira bourretii. The sequence goes on from NZ_RQFW01000005.1 coordinate 461,466, forward strand.
TTGTGAAGCTTATGGTGTTTGGAGAGAAAAGGTTTTTATGGGCCGTAAGGGGATGGGAATCGTAAGATCCAGCTTCCTACTCGATAGTTCTCTTAAAATCAAAAAAATCTATGACAGCGTGAAGGTAAAAGGACACGTTGAAGAAATCATCAAAGACATTCAGGAAATCCAAGGGAAATGAAAATAGAAACTTCTCCGCTCCAAATCCAAATCGGTTCGCCTAAATCTGGTACTTATTACAAACTCATCCCCATCTTCCAAGAGGATGTCAAAGAAGAACTCGGGAAAAAATTCCCGGTCCAAATCGAAACCAAAGTTTTTTCTGGTGAACTTGGAAAAGAATTTCGTGATGAAACAGAACAAACCATCTATCTTGGATTAGGTGAGAAAGAAAAACTTAACTTTAGAAAGTTTATATCCCATTTTTTTAAGTATGGAGAAAAAATTCTAAATTATGATGGAATGGGTCTTGAGATTATCATCTCTAAATCCCTTTCCAAAAAGTTCTCTGCGGATCGTATCGCTTATCAAATTGCCAATACACTTTTTATCGGAAGTTATCCTGTTTCCGTTTTACAAACTAAGAAAAAAGAAAAAAAGAAAGTGGGTGCAGTTTACTTAAAGTTCGAAGATAAATCAGTCACAAGTCTTGCAGAATCGGGATTATCTAAAAGTAAAATAGTCGCCAAACACGTGAATGGTGCTCGTCATATAGCTCATCTTCCTGCAAACTATTTTACACCTGATGATTTTGTTTCTCGTTCCAAAGAAATTGCAAAGGAATACAAACTCTCTGTTAAAGTTTGGGATGAACCACAATTGAAAAAAGAAGGTCTTGGTGGGATTTTGGCAGTAGCTCGTGGATCAGAGCTCAATGGCAAGATGGTAATTTTAGAATACAAACCGACCAAAGCCAAAAAGAAATTCGCCATTGTAGGAAAGGGATTAACCTTTGATACCGGTGGAATTTCACTCAAACCTCCAGGTGAAATGCATGAAATGAAATATGATATGTGTGGGGCCGCTGCCACCATACACGCGATTGGTGCCATTGCCGCTCTCGAACTTCCGATTCATATAGTCGCAGCCATTGGTGTGGCAGAAAATATGCCAGATGGAAAAGCCATCAAACCGGGAGATGTGTACACCGCATACAATGGAACCACTGTGGAAGTGCAAAACACGGATGCAGAAGGAAGACTTGTGCTCGGTGATGTATTGTCCTATGTTTCTAAAAATTACAAACCAGACTATATGGTGGATTTAGCAACACTTACGGGAGCTGTGATCATTGCACTTGGCCATGAAGCCGCCGCCATCCTCACCAATTCGGATCCACTCCGAGAAGCCCTCTTCACTGCTTCTGAAACTTCAGATGACCGTGTTTGGGAACTTCCTCTTTGGGAGGAATATGGAGAAGATTTAAAATCGGACATTGCTGATTTAAAAAACATCACTGGTGGAGGGAAAGGGGCAGGAACCATTTCTGCTGGAATTTTTCTTTCTAAGTTTGTGGATGAGTCCATCAATTGGGCTCACATCGACATTGCCGGTGCCGCTTGGAGAAAGAAAAAATCAGGAACCCAATTCCACGGACCAACTGGTTACGGCGTACGTTTGTTAGTGGATTTAGCAAACGAACTATCTAAAAAATAACCAACCTCAGATTGAGTATATAAAAAAGGCGGGAGAATCTTTCCCGCCTTTCAAATCAAATCAAACTTTTACCTTTTTACAGAACCATTCTGAATGATTATTTTGTATGTTTTTTCAAAACAATTTGGTTCACATTGTACATGAGGATTACTGTGAGCACAATGGCTGTGGCAACCACATAACCTAGAATATCATATCTTTCCATATAACCGCTAGAAGTTTGGATCACAATGAGGCCCGCAACAGAAGCAGCAATTCCGCCAGAAATTTGTTGAATAGAAGAACTGATTGCCATAAAGGCACCACGGTCATGTAATTCGGGAACTGCAGATGTCAATGCATTGGCAGAAATCATTCGTGCCGCAACAAAAACAAAAAGAATGGAATTCACAAAAATCACAATTGGCAATGGAGTGATTTCCATTTTTGTGTAATAGATGATGATACCTGCAGCAAGGATGGACGCAATCACAAACATATTGTATTTTCCAATGGCATCACTCAGTCTACCCATCAATGGGCCACCTAACATTGACACAACTCCTGTTACCATATAAACCAAAGGTAAATCTTCTAGTTTAACCCCAAGATTGTGGACAGAAAATGCTGATCCAAAAGGCATTAACATAAACCCACCTGTTGCAAGTAAGGTGGTCGCAAGAAATGCTGGCATATATTTTGTTTGGGTTAATGTTTTCACTAAGTGATGGAATGCATGTAGATCTGTTTTGTGATCAAGATGAGTTGTGAGTGGCTTCAAAAAAGAGAAAATAACGAATCCTACAATTCCACTAATACCAGCGATCATCAAAAATGGAGATTGCCATCCCCATAAATTGGAAATATAAATCCCAATGGGAAGTCCAAACACTTGGCTTGCCGCAAATGCTGTCATAATGAATCCCATCACCCGTCCTCTCACTTGGAGTGGAAATAAGTCGGCAACAATCGCAAAGGAAATAGAGGAAAGAACTCCTGCAAAAATTCCCGTTAAAATTCGTGCACCAAATAAAAGTATGTAATTCGTTGCAATTCCGCATAGAAAGGTGGCGACCACAAATCCAACATAAAAGAATAATAATAATTTTTTGCGGTCAAATCGATCGGCAAAACCTGCTGCAAAAATACCGGAAATCCCTGCACTAAATGCATACGCAGATACTACAAATCCAAACTGTTGGGTTGAAATTTGTAATTTTTCCATGACGAGAACTCCCAGGGGAGATAGAATCATAAAATCAAGAACCACAGTAAATTGCAAAAAAGCAAGTAAACCGACTACAAAGACGTGATACGCGCTGAACTTAAAATCCATTCTATTTCCCTTTCCAGATATTTCTAAATATACGAATGATTCTACTAATCAATGCGGACATTTTAAGGCCGCCAAGGAGGAAAATTTTGATTTACGAAAAAAAATTCGTAAACCGATCATCAAACTTTCTTTAGCCGAAAGTTTCCTTTAGTTTCAAATATTGGGGATTCTCTGGCGCTATGGAACCAAGTTTTGAAAGAATCTTTTTTGCCCGATCTTCATTTTTCTGAAGCCTATAACATTCGATCAAGTTAATCAGATTTCGGATATGTTTTGGATCTCTTGCCCGAAGTCTTTCCCCAATTTCGACCGCCTTACGGATATTTTTTGACTTACGATATGCATAACTCAATTGTAATAAAATTTCATTATCAGTCACAAAATAGGGAAAAATGGACTCCAAAGATTCCACAGCTGAATCAAATCTTTTTAACAATAAAGAAATTCTGGATTTTTCCCGTAACAAATTGATACGCACGTCATCTTCCAAACTCTCACTTACTAACATTCGTTCAATGGTATGATAGGTTTCTTCTGCATTTCCGGATTCTAATACGGATTGGAGTTCGGAATATAAAAAATGGTCTGGGCTAATGGAGGATAGTGAAGATGCGCCGACTCTTTTGGCAAAACCCCTCCACTCAAGTCTCAGTAAAGTTAAGTCATCAGAAAAACTACCAATCGTTTGGAGATTTTGGACAATTTGTTCTAACTCACCTTGGGATTCACCTACCACTTGTAAAAACTTAGTTTCATCCTCGTTCATCACACGTGTCCCATCAGCTCCACTTTCTAAAATCAAATCATCTCGACCATCCGAACCAATAAAAATGACATCTCCTTGTTCTAATACAAAAACCCTAACCCGAACTTCACCTGCCATCCCTTTGGTTCCTATTTTACGAAGTTCCAACTCGTCTTCGATAAAAGAGGCAACCCCATCCCGATACAAAACAGTCCAAGGATGTTCTGCGTTGAGATAATAAAGTACACCTGTTTCCTCTTCCACAAGTCCAAGGACAACGGAAACAAGCATAGATCCATCAAAGGATTCAAAAATAGTTTGGAGTTCAAAAAAACATTCTTTGATCCATCGTTCTGGAGATTTGGACTGACTTTCTAAAACCACTTGTGTTCGTTTGATAAACGATAAAAAAACAACACCTAACACAAGTGCGCCGCCAGCACCTTGGATGGATTTACCCATCGCATCTCCGTTGATAAACACAAAGTATTTTTTACCGTTAAGAACTATATCATCACAAATGATAAGGTCTCCACCGATCTCTTTGGTTTTTCCTTTGAATTCAAATTCCTTTTTTTGTTTGGTGTACGATTGGATTCCAATCATTGCCGAATGGGATTTTTTGGAATCGTTTAGTGGATCCAGAAGGAGTGATGTTAAAAAATAATCTCCATCTTGTTGGACTTTTAATTCTTGAACACGAGTGAGAGTTTCTTGTAATTCGTTTGTCCTTTCGACTACCTTTCTTTCTAAGTTAGAGTTTAATTCCTCTACTTGTTTGTGGACTCGTAAAAACCGGTTGGCCAAAACAACAGCAATCCCTAAAACGAAAAATAAAAATCCAAACCGAGACAAATTTAAGTTTTGAATCGGAATCATACCGGAAGCACCTAAAATATCCCAAATGGCAGTAAATACCAAAAAAAGAATTCCAACTAACAATCTTTTGGCGTCCTTATTATTCTTAAAAACTGCACGAATGGTGATGTAAAACAAAACAACACTGAATGCTAAAGCAGATCCTTGCCAAACACGTAACAGCATCACAGAGTTTGCCCGGTTGACAAAGATCTGAACCATTGCAAGAACTAGACTAAAAACAAAATATCCTTTAGTGATGAGGCTGATTCGTTTTCGAAAAAAAGTATCAACGAATAACAAAAGCCACGGTGGAGTGAGAAATACCACAAAGTATTCTACTTTTGTGACTGTAAATGGATCTACATCCCAAACATAAATGGCCTGGGACCTGAAATACATATAAACCGATAAAAAAACGGCAAACAATGCAAAGTAAAGATTATACTCTTCATTCTTTCGTTTCCAATAAAACAATGCATGATAAATCCCTACAAAAAAATATAAAAACAAAAGCATAAATGTAATATATTCATCTTCTACTTTTTCAAGAATCGTATAACGATCGATAGATGTAATATAATCATTAAATACTTTGTAAAAATTAAGTTCTTCGCCCGGTTCGGATGCGAGAAGGACTCGGATTTCATTTTTACCGACTTTTAGCAAATTCCGAGAAAGTTTGATAAGAATATTTCGTTTGTATCCACTTCGTATGATATGTCCGTTTTCGATAATCCCACTTTCATCCACAATCCTCCCATTTATGTACACTTTGTACACATTGTTTAAATAAGGGATGTGTAAGGCAAAAAGATCCGCATCCGTTTCTTTAAAATCAATTTCGGACAACAGAAATGGTTTTACCATTGTGATTTGTTGTAACTCACCATCAGGAAATTCCAATTGGGATTTGATGGAAACAAGAGGTAAGGTTTCCAATGGAATCCAAGAAACTCCGATGGGAGTTTCAAACTCCCACCAACCCTTTTTGACATTCCAATTTTTTGTCAGATCAATTGGCAAAGCAAAGAGGGAAAAAGGAAATAGGAGAAAAAGAAAAACGTATAATCTTAAATAAAATTTCATATAATAAAGGTTTGAAACTCTAAAGATACACCATAGGTTTCTTCAAATAGATCTTTTTTTTCTGTTACGGACCAAATTTCCAAATTAGGATCTGTTCCTTTTTGGTGGTATAACCTACAAAGAACTTTTCCTCGTTCTACCACTGCATCCAGCCTTTCTATGATGGATTTTTCAGACCGGTCAAGCCCGTCCCCAATGCGAAGGAAGGCTGCTAATTTTTTCACTAGGAGTTGGTCATCGGGTCTCAAGGCCTTGAACTCCTCATGTTTTCCTTTGGGCCCACCCTTTCTATGGTAACGAGCAATGAGAGCGATGATTTCAATTTCCGAGTTAGAAAAACCTACCATTGCCTCTGAGTTTCGAATGATATAATAACTATGTTTGTGATAGTTGTGGTGAGAAATACAAAGTCCCACTTGGTGCAAATAACAAGCAGTCTCTAAATAGTCTCGTTCTAAATTGCCAAGTCCATGTAAATCCTTTAGGTCGTCGAACATTTGCAAGGTGATATTTACCACGGCTGCCGCATGTTTTTTTCCTGCAGGATAAAGATTCGCAACAGTTTTGATTGCCTTTTCGCGAATATTATCCAAAGGAGGAAGGGAAGAATCTTTATGACGAAACCAAGATTCAATTGTGTCATAAACAATCCCTTCCCTGAGGGCAAACTCACTCACCGTAAAAGAAGGAGCTTTGATCCTTTGTAATACTTCATCCAAAACCAAAACCCCTCCAACAATGATGTCCCCCCTTTTGGCATCAAGGCCCGGAATTTTGAGTCGTTTTTTCAAACTATCAGCATCTAATACTTGTTTGCGGGCTTCCTTAAAAAGATCAATTGGGATTTCTGTTCCGTTCAATCTGTCCCTTTTTTCCATCTTTTTTTCTAAAACCATAGACGCCACAGAGGAGATGGTTCCTGAACTGCCCACTACCATAAAGGGTTTCCAAGTTTCTATCTGAGGTAAAAAGGCAGATAAAACCGATTCAATATGAATCCGACATTTTTGGATGTCTGTGGGACTGATGGGATCTTTCTTTAAATACTTTTCTGTTAACCGGATGGCCCCTAGTTTCAAACTGGTGGAAAAAAGAATCTCTCCTCTTTCCCCCACAAGGAGTTCTGTACTCCCTCCCCCAATGTCAATGAGTAGGATTCGTCTTTCAAAGACGGGAAGGCCTTGCAAGATACCGAGATAAATCAGCCTTGCTTCCTCATTTCCCGATACCACTTGGATTTGGATTCCAGTTTCTTTTTCGACTCGATCGAGAAATACTTGGCGGTTCTCTGCTTCCCTAAGGGCACTGGTGGCTACGGCTCGGATTTCAGCGTGGTAAGAATCGGCTAGGCTACGAAATCGTTTGAGGCAAGCAAGTCCCCGTTCCATTGCATCGTCCTGGATGACCGCATAATCACTGCTACCACTCCCGAGTCTCACCGATTCCTTTTCTTTGGTTAGGTATTCGAGTGTACCATCCGGTCTTAGTTTTACGACAACGATGTGGAAAGAATTTGTGCCCAAATCAATGGCAGCGAGGATCTTTTCCGTGCGAAATGCCTGGTTTGGTTTTCGTAAGATTTGTGAGAAAGGAAGCATTTTGTATCTAACTAGCCTATCGAAAATTTTTACGGTTGAAAGCAAAAACCAGCCGAAAATTATGGGGAACGGGTAGAATTCTATTGTTTTGGTGTGAACCCACCGTAAATTCCCCCTTTCGTACTTCTTTCACCAGGATCTGATATGATATTTGATAACCTCTATGGACTTTTCTCGAACGATATGGGAATCGATTTGGGAACCGCGAACACCCTCGTGCATGTGAAAGGGCAAGGAATTGTCTTATCAGAACCGTCGGTCGTGGCAGTCCAAGCCTCTACTGGTCGAGTCCTTGCAGTAGGACAAGAAGCAAAACGAATGCTAGGAAGAACTCCTGGTGATATCGTTGCCATTCGCCCAATGAAAGACGGGGTGATCGCCGACTTCGAAACTGTAGAAAAGATGATTCGTTACTTCATCGCTAAAGTTCACAACCGCACTACATTTGTAAAACCGCGCATCGTCATCGGAGTTCCTTCTGGAATCACCGAAGTAGAACGACGTGCCGTTCGTGAGTCTGCTGAACAAGCAGGGGCTCGCGAAATCTTCCTTATCGAAGAAGCACTTGCTGCTGCCATTGGTGCCAACATCCCAATCCATGAACCAGCAGGAAACATGATCGTTGATATCGGCGGGGGAACCACAGAAATCGCTGTGATCTCTCTTGGTGGTATGGTAATTGCCGAATCCATCCGCACTGGTGGTGACGAATTTGATGAAGCCATTGTCAAATACCTTCGTAACCAATACAACCTAGTCGTCGGAGAAAGAACTGCCGAGGACATCAAACTCACAATTGGAAATGCCTTCGCAGACAAACGTGTGGATACGATGGAAGTAAAAGGCCGTGACGCCATCTCTGGTCTTCCACGCACTCTCGAACTAGATTCTAACGAAATTCGTAAAGCTCTCAAAGAACCAACAGACGAAATCCTAGACGGAATCAAATCCGTATTGGAAAGAACTCCACCAGAACTTGCCGCCGACATCGTAGAACGAGGAATCGTTCTCACTGGTGGTGGTTGCCTCCTTCGTGGTCTCGAACACTACCTCACCAAAGAAACAGGAGTTCCGGTCTTCCGTGCCGAAAACCCACTGACTTGTGTGGTACTTGGAACAGGACGTTATCTCGACGAACTCAAATACATCAAACCAGGAATCCGATAAACATCGGTTACATGATTAGGTGAAAAAAAGGGTACTTCGGTTCCCTTTTTTTTGGACCTACCTGTTTCGCGTAATGCGTACGGATTTCAAAAAGCTATAGATTCCAGAAATGATTCCATAAAACACTCCACATTTCGGAAAATTTCCTGACTCAAGTTTCTATTTGAAATGAACCGATTCTTTAATCTTTAGTGACCCGTTTTTGCAAAGCCAACAAAGTCTGAAAAGGCATCTCATGAATCATGGGATTGATAAGCCAAGTAGGTATTTCCTGCCTTGGTTCAGAATGAAAAAAATAGACGAACTTAGTTTCAGTTTTGGTTTCAGATGGATGAGGATACAGTGTGATAGATCCTGATGCTTTTTTGAGAGGGAATAATCCCTCTTTTCGGTCAGTCGGCTTACTGATTCCATCGATCGTAACTTTGATTCTTCCATCACGTTCATGTAAAAAAACCATACGATATTCCATGAATTCATTTTGATAGGGCCAAGGAAAATTAGTTTCTAAAAAGACTGTTTGCTCATTTCTCGATTGACGGATCAAAAATGCTGCTTTTGTAAAAGCAAACCAATCTGGATACTGGTCTACTTTTTTCAAAACACTCAAAATGGTATCCAAATTCGTTTTGAGGATTATCGATGCTTGGAAAGAGTGATACTCACTTCCTGCTTCTTTTCTCGATTCAATTTGGATTCCATCGCTATTTTTAATCAGTTTCCAGGAACTGCTTGGTTCAGCATAAATGTTCTTTCCTATCATTAGTATAATAAAGAATAAAAGAACAGAAAAGATTTTCATATGGTTACAATTAAAGAATCTCTTCCTTATTGAACTTCAGAACCATAAAGTAATAGATGAACAATGCGACAAAAATGATATCACCAATGATCACGATAAATACAACTGGATCTGCAAAGCCTGAAAGATAGAACTGCAGTAGTTTCAGAGCAAAGCCAATTTTCCCAATTCCTCCCACGATCACGATTCCTGTATGTTTTACTGGATTGTAAGCTACAATTAAGTATCCAACAAAATAAGTTAACGTAGTACCCCAGGCACCTTGGTATATATCGTGATAAAGTGGATCGACGAGTTCTCTGTGAAAAAAATTTTGAAAGGTAAAGGCCGTGTTAAAATACCCAAAGCAAGCGCCGATCAAATTCCAAATTGCCGCAACAATAAAGATTCCAGTGAGCACTGGGTATTTTTTATAACTAAACTCTTTTACATTCATGTTCATCCGATTAGGTTAGAACAAAATTGAAAGTTAGTCATTTACATAGGTAAAGGAATTGCAAAATTTTAACGATTCGGCACTTTTTTTGCTAATTTCTTTCTGATCCGACTCAATTGTGTAGGACTGATGCCCAAGTAAGTGGCAATATGATATTGTGGAACTAGAGTTTCTATACCAGGAAATTCATCTAACAGAATTAAATATCTGTCTTGTGCTTCTAATAAAGCCATTTCTAATTCTCTTTTTTCGTTTCGTAAGAACAAATATTCCGCCATTCGACGGCGTAGTCTTTCTACTTCTGGATACTTATCCGTAAGTCGATCTAGATCGATCGTTGAAATCTTCCATACGATGCATTTCGTTAGAGCTTGTTGTGGAAGTTTGTTAGGCAAACCTGTGATAATAGATGCAAACGAACCAATGAAATTCGGTGATGCAATAAAAGTTTTGTTGTATTCCCTTCCATCATCATTGGTATAAAAAGCTCGAACGAGACCCTTTTCTAAAAATCCAATTTCGCGAGAAATTTCGCCCTCTTTCACAAAGTAATCAAATTTATCTAATTCAACTTTTCTACTTCTGGATACCAATTCAATCAATACTGCTTCAGGAAGAGGACATAAATTATTGATGAATTGAAATAAATGATTCGGTATATTCAAACAAATTCACCATGAATAACACTATTGATTTGAAATATCTCACCAATATAAATCAGATACATTCGATGCAACTTTATATAAATTGGTTCCTGAAGTAAATGAATTATTGTAAGGTCTATTTTTCTGGGGCGCACATTTCCGGCTATCCGCTCCAATCTTTGCTTACGCAAAGGATTTCCGCTTCTATCCGGGGCGCGTGGATGGAACCTCATTTCAATATTTTAAACATTTCTATGCATGTTTGTTTCGATATATATTGTGAAAGGATTGCCTGAATCGGAATGAGTGAAAAAAATAGCGAATTCTTAAATTATCAAAACCAAACATATAATATACAGTTTGATGGGATGAGACCGATTGGTTGGGCTCAAGCACGAATTGGCATAAAAAAGATAAAGAAAAAGGAAAACCAATGAGGAAGAGAAATTGAGCTTTGCGATTCCTTTAGATCCATTCGCCGAAAATCCGTATCTAATGGACACTTATATTCTCGGGGCAGGGTTTAGTTATTCGTTTGCAGCAGAGTTATTCCCTTTGACAGAAACTTTAGTAAAAAAAGGAATTGAGAAATTTCATCATCCAGAAAGTTACGGGGCACTCAAAGAATTGATCTCCAGAATGTTTTCCGATTCAGAAAATATCAACTTTGAAAACTTAGCGACATTTCTATTAAATGACCCTCTCAAAAATATCACTGGCAACACTTTAAAAAATAGCGAAATCTATCTCGATCTTATTGGACTAGTAGCCAATGTTTTAAAAGTTGAGTCTTCTACCATAAAATGTTCAACTCACTTCCCATTGCTACAACAATGGATATCAAAACTAAATGAGCGCGGAGATTCCATCATTACGTTTAATTATGATTTAATATTGGAACAAGTTTTAGCCGATTTGAAATGGAATCCGCTTACAGGTTATTGTATGGACTTTTATATGCTAGGGCTTGATCGACAAATTCCTTGGGTAGAACCAAAAGCCAATCAACTCAAGTATTTAAAGTTACATGGATCACTAAATTGGCAAATGGAAAAGGATGCATTTTATGATGTATCTGACAAACGGATTTATTTTTCCCCAAAAGATGTAAGCAATTATTGGAACAATCATTTTCAAGGTTATTACAGAGAAAAGTTTTCCTATTACCCATACATCATTCCACCACTCATCGGAAAAAAATACGAAAATAAATCCATCCAAAGACTCTGGCATATTTCTCAGTCACTGTTGGAGAATTCGAAACGAATTTTTATCATCGGCTATAGTCTACCGGAATCAGATGTGATCACAGAATACATGTTACGAGATGCAAACATATCAAATAAAGAAATTAAAATTGTAAGAAAGCTAGGCCAAAACGAATCCAAGGCTGATGTAGAAAATCGATTTAAAGGAATATTCTTTTCCGAGACCAATAACAATAAAATTGAGTTTATGGATATGGATGCGATGGAGTTTATTAAGGAATTGGGGTTTTAAAACTTCTGTAAAAGCCATTGAACTTCTGGAGTTATCTTATCAAAAAAAATTCGAACTATGTCTCATTTTTGCTGTACTTTCAAATTGGGGCATTCTATTATTTGAAATCTAGGGGAAAGACAAAAGATTTTTAGTGCTTGAGAGAAGGCAACTTTGTCAAATAATTACAATATGACCGATATTCTTAAAGATGCAAGTCCTGAGTCTCTAAAGGCAGGGGAACGCTTTATCCAACGGATTAAATCTGGAGTTATCAAAAAGAATACCCTACCTAATCAATCGGAAGATTTTCCATTAGAAAAGGCGTCGGAAAATTACAAAGCTTACCTCGATTCAGATGATTTTGCTCATTTAATCAATAAAAAAAAATAGAACCTACTCCTTCGCATGCCTGAAGCAGACTATGAATATTTAATTGAGAATTTCGGCGAAGAAAAAATACTAAATAGATTTGTTTTTATACGCGATAGAGCAATTGATTTTCTGAATCGTATTTGTAAAGACCATGAAATTAACTTTGATGATTATTTCTTTGTAAGTGACGAACTCATTGAAGAAGCAGTGATAGATTATTTTGCTGATTTAGTTCGCTTAAAAGACTTCCATGATATTGAGAAGGCCCAACCTCAAAAAGTGGCAGCTTACACATCTTATTGGGTCTTTAGAAGAAAACCTATCCAACTGAAAAAACCAATCGAAGACGATTTACTAATTAGTTTTCCAAATATAAAATTCCTCAATGAATCTTTCGCCTACACTTTACTCATCAATCTCGTGTTTGATGAACGAAAAAGAATCAATGACTCAAATCCTAGATATGGAATTTTCAGAGATTTAATCATGTATAATTTTCAATACAGACAACTGAATTCACAAATCTTAGAATTGGTAATTGTCGCTCTAAGTACGAATCCAAATAAAGAATTCCTAAGTGAAAACGATCACCCTATTACAGGAGACTGATTGATTTTTAATATTTAATTCCCCCGCACCAGGGATTGCAGTGGAAATCCTTTTCGCGAAAGCGAAAAAATTGGAACGGAAAGCCCGGTCGCTTAAGAAGGAAAATTCATAGATAATCTAACGATTGCGAGGTGCCCACCTTCAAAAACACCTTAGTAGACAAACGGAAAAGCCAATTACGTATTCGGTTTTGAAGAAGTTGGAATTTTAAATTCAGAACTTAAATGATTTAATCGTAGACGGATTGGTGGACAACCAAATATTAAATAGGCGGACAGAATCGAAAATGACCCAAAGGAGCCAACTTTGAGCGAAAACATATCTAATCAGAAAAACATCCCGACACTTTTCGAATGGGCAGGCGACATGGCGACCTTTGAAATGTTATTTAGTAAATTTTATGAAAAAGTTCTCAAAGACGACTTACTAGGTGATGTGTTTAAAAATATGTCGCCGGAGCATGTACAACACGTAGCACATTTTGTGGCTGAAGTTTTTGGTGGCGAAAAATTGTATACGGACCTGGACAAGGGCAGCCATTCCAATATGATTGGACACCACATTGGAAAAATGCTCACAGAAGAGAAAAGACAACGTTGGGTTCATTTATTATTACAAACAGCCGATGAAGTTGGTTTAAAAAACGACCCGGAATTTCGCTCTGCATTTGTTGGTTATATTGAATGGGGAACACGCCTAGCAGTGATTAATTCCCAACTTACCGAAAATCCAATGGCTACGAGCGAACCAATGCCTAAGTGGGGTTGGGGCGAAACAGGTGGACCTTATAACCCAAATTAAAACTAAAAAGTTTGACTTGGCGAGATTTCACAAACAAACGATTGTTCTACGCAAAGTAAATTATTTAGAGCACTAACATTTCTCACAATGCATAGTGAGAAATGGTTTGTAGATGACGACGTTTCCAGATCACACCATCGACAATGTAATGATGAAAGGTAAATGACATGGCCAAAACAACGGCCATGGGAACCAGTTGGTTTTGGAAGATTCCATCCAATGTAAACCCGATCTCGGGAAGTAGGTAATACATGGGTAAAGCTAGCGCGATCGTGAAGATAAAATACAGGATGGTATGTCCAAGTCCCCTTTGGGAAAGCCAGGACAAAACTTTTGCCTTCTGATCAATTCCAATAACAAATCGTTTCTGGTTATAAATCCAAACATAGAAAATGTATTGAACATTATGCCAAACGTTGACAAGTAACCAACCGGAACACAATTCTTCAATCCAAAGATATCCCAGATAAAAAACAATCAAATGGGAAATCATAAACAAAGTATGACCGAAGGCCAATTCATTGCGGCGAAACGCAGTGAATCGAGTGTAGGCCCAATACAACCAGAGTGTGATCGTGACGATACCAACCACATGTACAACAAACCATGGGACAGGAGGAAGCCAAAATTCTTGAAACAAAAATTCATTCGGCCTCTCTGCAGAGCGATGAAGAAGCCCCCAGATTGGAATCGACCACAAAGTCCATTCAGACAATCGTTCTGAATCCCAACTCATACCACCCGCCTGACGACGGTAAGCTTGTGTGATTCCCCAACTCTGTCGAACGGTATGGAAAAACTGTCCAATAAAGTAAGTAAGGTAAATTCCTTTGAGTCCCCAAGTTTTACCAATGGTCAACAGTAAGAAAAATACAAGTGGTGGCACTATCCAAATGAGTGCTTTGTAATGTTTGCGATCCTCAGTGTGAAACAAAAGCCTGGTGTAAGTAGACCATAGATGTTCATACCCAAAAAGCCAACTATGAATGGTTAACATGGGTATAAAAAGTAAAGGCCAGACCACCGTGACACCCGCCATCGTACAAGCAAGCATGGTGATCCCGAAGATAAAGCCAAAATCGAAGCGGGAAACTTTAGGCAAAACTAAATGCATAGATCCCTTGGTTCCCACTTTTTCCTAATGTTAAGTCACAGCTCCCGGTGGTAACTTTGGTGGAGGTGGAGCCGTGCAGACATTTTTTTCACCATTATTTGTGCACTCATGGTGCTTTTGGCATTCGTCGGAAGATTTACACTCCTCTCCCACTTTCTTTTTGTTTGGATCAAAAGGAATGTAAACTTCTTTTGCCATATCTGCCGGTACAGCAGTATAGACTCTAAAAGTAACTAGCGCAAAAGCAGTAGTGAATATTAAAGTCATTAAGATTTTTTTCATGATTGGCTCTCCTCACTGAAAGACATTCGTGTTTTGTGTTCTTATACAAAATGAACAATATTTTTTATTTCGAAACAATCACTATTTCTATTTCATAAATAGTTAATGAACGAAGTATCCTATTCATAAAATTCATCGATTCCAATTTATATAATAAAATATTTATGGATTATATAAATATTCAACTACATAATTATTACCACCATATCTTGCATAATTCGATTTCCTTGCGAACTCTCTTTCTTGTGGATTGTCCAAACCAAGATTATTACCGACAGGTGTGAAGAAGGAAACGTTTTTAACAATGGATCTTCCGTTGACAAACATTCCGACTCCTTCGGTTCCTGAAACGAAAAACTCGATTTGATCGTTTCCAGTAGCTGTAAAAGGCAAATAGACGAATATACCATCGATTTCGGTGTTATTAACACCATCTACGTAGAAGTCCAGAATGGCTTCGTATTTTTTGCCCGGAATCGTATGGAATTTAGGAATACCGTTTTCTAGAGAAAGAGGTGCCTTTGGGATTTGAGGCTGGCCAACTGACAAATCAATCTCTTCTTCAATCATTTTTTCTCTCACATAGACCAACAATCCACCTCCTTCTATGAACCCATCTCCAATCAGACGAATGGAATTGTGACCGTCAGATGGAATCGTATCATTGGACAGATTGATCGGAGATAACCCTATGTTGATTTCTCTGGTTGAAACCAATCCTGTACGATTGAGACTATTTTGTGATTGCATCAAACTAACACTCGTCAGTAAGGAATCAAAAATATTTGAATTGTTTGATTGTTCCGGATTACATTGAAACACACTCGAAAGAAATAAAAAAATTCCGGTATAGCGAAATACTTTTTGAATCATATATCTTAAGCAACCTTTGATTTATTTTCAGTTAAAACAAGTTACTATATTATAATGAATCTTCCAAATCGTCGTCCTGGGACCGGAATTAGGAGTCAATCAATTAGGTTTTTAATGAAGTTCTCAAGTCTTTCACTCAAAAATAACTAAACCCATGTTTCTACCAAATGGTTTTGAGAGACCATGTGCAGAGCAACATTGATAGAATCTTTTCTTAAATGTGTTTTGCCAATCGTTCTGATTGTTTTGAAAGTCCATCCACATTTTCACGTAAGTGGGAAGTATTGGAAGCAAGCGAAGAGGCAGATTGTTCAATGGATACCAGCGCTCTTGACATTTCTTGTGTTCCCATTTTCTGCTCTGATGCCACTACCTCCAATTGTTTGGAAAGTGAGAACAATTCCTGAAATGAATCCAAAAATGATTTATGAATGGATGTTTGTTTTTCGACTTTGGTTTTTAAATCCGAAAGGTTTGAAACAAGAATTCCAAAACTTCTATCCTGAATTCCCATTTTTTCTTTTGTTTCCGTTGCCGCCGTATTTCCGTTCACAATCAATTTGGCAGCTTGTGTGATGATTTTCGAAATTAAGGACGCATTTTCTTGCGCACTATCAGCAAGTTTTGCAACTTCTTGCGCAACAACGGCAAACCCTCTGCCATGTTCACCTGCTCTAGCAGCTTCAATAGAAGCATTTAATGCAAGCAAGTTGGTGCGATCAGCAATGTCTCTTAAAATTTGATTCACTTCTTCCACTTTTTGAAAACTTTCTTTGATTTCTTCAAAGTTGGAACTCACTGAATCCATAGCGGTAGTGACTTGCAAACTATACTGTTTGGATTCATCCGTGGTCTGCGCCAAATTAGTTGTCGCTGAATAAACTTCGTATAAAATTTTATCCATGACCGCACTTTCTTGGTTTAAGCCATCTATTCTTGTAAACTGTGATTTTACAAAATCGCTGGCACTGTCCATAGATGCTGCAAGTTCTTCCATCGAAGCACTGATTTCTTCTACACTCGAAACTTGTGTTTGGATTTCAGAATTTAAAGAATCCATAAATGTTATCATTTCTTGGACACTTTTGTTCAAGGTCTCTGCCTCGGACTGTATGTTTTGTTTTGTAAGATTTGCGGCTTCTGATTTTTGTCTCGCCTCTTCAGCGGATTTTGTTGCCTCATTACTAGAATTCGACATAAATTTGACAACAGCACTCATCATATGAACACCGCAGATCAAAGCGACTGTATTGATTCCGATAAAAGGAATTCCAAATTCGCCCGCGGATGTTGCAATGAATTTGATTTCCGCGCCTCCTATTACTCCTAAGTAAACGTATAGAAGCAAACTAGAAATTGCAATGTATCCGACCGCCATTGTTAATCGATAAGATAATAAAAAACCGGAATAAATAACGACAAAAAGCAGAACCAACATTACGAATGGAAGTGTTGCAATGGAGACCTTTTCCGCTGGAGTTTTTGACATAATTACAACGATGGCAAAAACACTCGAGTAGATAACGATATCGAGCAAAATAGATATGTAAGCAAATTTTAAATAAAATCTTTTCTTTTTGTAGAGCCAGAAAGTATAAACGCCATATGATAAAACCACAAATTCTAAAGCAGAAAGTATAAGACTCATGGTCTTTTCCGTTGTGGGTATCGCCACCATAAAGAAAATATTGATTGATAACATCACAATCGCAAAAGAAATACGAATCGTGTTCGCAATCATACTTCCTTTTTCTAAGTAGTTACCAGTAACAGATGACATAAGTAAAATCTCCGATATAGTCGACGAAATTTTATATTGAATTCAGCCAAGAATTGTTCCGTAATTTATAAAATTAGTCAAGAATCGTCAAAGCGAATTCGGTCAATGGAAGTAAATTTTTGAATTCAGGGTCATTTCTAAATTCAAAGCTAACAGTATTTAACTATTGCTCCACGCATAATAAATTATTTAAAGTCCCTCCACTTGCGTATGCGGACGTGATTGCAATCGAACGACTATCGGTCCAACTTGTAACCCCATAGGTTCCGCAGTTTGCTGATATGTTATCCGTCCAAGACGAACAAGTATGTGAGGTATCAGTCTGCCAATCCCAATTCGGATTGTTTTTGATGCCTGTCCAAATCCCTGTTGGTGCCGAAAATGGGTTCGTTAAGGTATTCGTAAATACACCATTTTGATCAGATGTAAAAATAAAATTAGATGTATTTAAAGATTCGTAACTAGTATTAGGTGCCAAAACCCAATCAATTTGCTCCAAGACTCCGCCAGAAGTGCAGTTTGTACTTGTACAAGCTCTGCGATTGACATCATCCACAAGGAGTGCCTTATAAGTTCCGGTGGTAGGTTTGTTAGTATCGGAGGAACATTTACTATCAGCACCTGTTATTCCTAACAAATTGGCATTATAACCAGTTGCGGTAACAAACAATTTACAGGGGGAACAGTGAGGAGTGGTTGGTGCACTCGAAGAAATTGGACTTGGTCTAGCCAATTGTAAGATTCCGCATTTACTGGAAACATCAGCTGCATTACACAAATCAGCTGGTTTACAGTTAAAACAGCTGAATAGGCAGAGAAAAGAAAATCCGACTTTTATTATCAAAAATACAATCCGCACCGCCTAATTATATCATACTATTTTCTTTTGTCCTCCGGGGACGGGAATCAGGAGTCAAAAAATACCTTTCCTTTGTACAGTTGATGCCAGTCCTTCAAGGCTATCCCAAATTCCAAAACCGAAAAATCCGCAGAGTACGGACATAAGAACCAAAGATCTGCAGATTTTTCCAAGACCCAAGCGTATCAAAATGTTACTCTTATCTATCAAAAATAAACGAGCAAAAGATGACTGTCCTAGAATTGCTATATCATAATGTACCAACGGATCTTTTTACCTTAAAAGAAAACTGTTCTCTCATCGAACAGGCCCAAAATCTAATCGACCAGTGCCATCCTGGTGCAACGAATATGAAAGTTTTGAATCTCACATCGGAAATTTCGGAAGCCGATATTCCCTACTCTCAAAGCAATAGAGCCCTCCACGGATTTATGCATGGAGGTTGTTTCTTCAGTGTCGGAGATACACTAACCTCAATCATGGCCTTCTTCCATGTGGAAAACGAAAGAGAAAGAACATTTACAATGGATGCTTCGATACGATACCTACGCCCCGTACGAACTGAAACCGTACGTGCAAAAGCAAAACTTGTTCAAAAAAATGGAAAACTTCTGGAATACGTCTGTGACTTTTTTAACGAAGAAAATAAAAGAACAGCACAAGCAAAATACAAATACGCAATTGCAGAACCTCGATAATTTTTTCTATCGATTAACTGATTCAGTCAAAGTTTTCGATTGTTTTTGTTAATCTTTCGTTTAACATGAGCAGATGCAGAATGTAATCTGTGCCCTTAGAGGTGCTGTTTTGTTCGTCGGAAGATTGCCTTATCTTTCATTTCATTCTACCGTTACCTCTGCGACGGTTGTTGGCCTGGATACGGAAATCAAAAAACGTGTCAAAGGGAACAAACAGTGGATGAGTTCTCGATGTTTTGTTTTTGATGGAACATTGAGTCACGAAACTATTCTTGATGGATCTGTAGGTATTTTGTTTGCGGATCCAGGAAGTGAAATTGGAGAGATTCTCACAAAAGAGGCTGGCCCCGAAAAACTTTCTGCCAATCCCACTTGGGCTCCAGAATTAATTGCAACTTGTTTTGAAATTCTGACATCAAACCCAGATTTATATCCGGAAATTCTGAACCGTTCCTTTCCTTTTAACCGATTGGCACCAGCCAAAAAAATACAAGACGACGATCGTATAATTAATGTTTTACGTATAATCATAGAAAATCCAGAAGAAACCATCAATGTTCTAGAACTTGCCAATGAAATCGGAATGTCAGAGTCATGGTTACAACATGAATTTAAAAATGCAGTTGGGCTGCCCATTCGCGCTTTTCGTAAGTGGTTTCGAATCAAAACCGCTGTGATCGCAATCAAAGATGGTGCCACACTGGCCGATGCAGCCCTTAGTGCAGGCTTCTACGACCAAGCTCATTTCACCAATGCATTTCGGGAGATCTTCGGTATTTCTCCTTCTTCCGTTTTTCAAAAAGGAAAATCCATTCGTTGGTACATTCAAAACGAACAAATCGAAAAAATACTAAAAGCTCCTTAGAATTTCGGGAGTGGCATTTTAATGATTCCTGCGATCCAAAACTATTGATGGATATACGCAATACAAATAGCTGTTTTAATTGAACGGAAGAAGATATACAGGGGAGAGGGGCTATGCGAAAAGCCAATAGCTGCTTGATTATGCGAGGCGAGCTATGCGAAATACAAATATCAACTGATTTGTGGGTTTTAATTGCAATGCAATTACCCACCACATAAAGACTTACGGGTGCGGGTATACGTAATACGACTAACCTTCAATGAAATTTTGAAAAAGGCGGGATGGGTGGAAACCGCAAGTAATAAAAAAAAGACTTTCTTTCGCCCCTTCTATACTTTCCATTTTCTACAATGATCTTAATCACCATTACATCAACCCTTCTCCTCTTATCCATCTCCGCCATCCATGTTTATTGGGGATTTGGAGGACTCTGGCCAGGAAAAACCAAACAAGAATTAATTGATTTAGTTTTTGGAAAAGGCGATCAGTTTCCCTCTCGTCTTATGTGTTTGTTTGTTGCTTGTTGTTTAGTTCTGTTTGCAATGTTACCGATCGTTTGGATATGGAGAACTAATCTTGCATTAAACGGGGACGTTGAGAATGGATTAAAATTTTTTATTGCAACAGCCTCTCTGATATTTTTCTTAAGAGGGATACTCGCTTATTTTCCATTTATCACCAAACAGTGGAAACCGATATTCGTGTATTATACAAAACGAATCTACAATCCCCTATGTCTCATCATTGGATTTCTTCTTCTAGTTCAAATCTTATAAGTTTCCAATAAGTCGACAGAAGAAGTAAAAAAACAGTGTTCTCTCAATTTTCCTTTGGGCTTTGTTGGTCAGAAATCCAAAGCGAAACTTAAAATTTCTCAAAGTAAACGGATAATCTGTCAAAATATTCTTTCATCTTCAACCAAACTCATTATAAAAAGGCAAATGAGAAAAGTAGTATTTGCAATCAATGCGTCTGCGGATGGATTTTATGGACATACGGATATGGTGGCCGATAATGATCTACACCAATACTTCACAAACATACTAAAAGGTGCGGATCAAATTCTATATGGAAGGACTACCTATCAACTGATGGTACCTTATTGGCCAGAAGTTGCAAAAAATAAGTCCATGTCAAAAACCAGCAATGAATTTGCAGAGATTTTCACATCGCTCGAAAAAATTTTATTCACAAAAACTTTAAAACAAGTTGAAGATTCCAATACTAGAATCGCAAAAGGACCGTTAGTAGATGAAATCATTGTATTAAAAGAAAAACCAGGAAAGGATATTTGTATTGGTAGTCTGAGTCTTGCCTCTCAACTTTCAGAAGCAAAACTCATTGATGAATATCGGTTTGTGATCCATCCGGTAATTGTAGGAAGTGGACCACGTTTATTCGATACAATCAGTTTACCAAAGGGTATTCAATTGGATTTTTTAGGCTCACAAACGTTTCCCTCTGGTGCCACAGCACTCCACTATCAAAAACGAAGGTAAAAATAACATGGAACCATCAGACAAACACAATGAAAAAATGGCGCAAATGACTTTTGCATCCGTTTATCCAATGTATCTTACAAAGATAGAAAAAAAAGGAAGAACGAAAAAAGAATTAGATCAGGTCATTGAATGGTTAACTTCTTTTGATACAAAAAAAATAAAAGAACTAACCGATGAGAAAGTAAACTTCCAAACTTTCTTTGGAAAGGCAAAATTAAACAAAAATGCACACTTAATCACGGGGATGATTTGTGGTTATCGTGTGGAAGAAATCCAAAACCCCTTAACTCAAAAAGTCAGATATTTAGACAAACTGGTGGATGAATTAGCGAAAGGCAAATCAATGGATAAAATTTTAAGAAATCCTTAATTGATAGAGTAAAAACAAAATTTTTTTTTATCGCACGATAAGAAAAGCTACCAGAAACCAAAGTTTAACAATATAATGCTTGCCAACTGACAAGTGTTCATCTAATTTCTGTTCAACAAAGCACCCCACCTACTTTTATAAAAACGGAATACTTCATGAAAAGAATTACAATCATTCTCTCTTTATTGGTTTTTCAGTTTTGTGTTTCCCAACAAAACAAAACCCAAAAGCCGCAAAAACAATATGAATTCATTCTTAGAAGTGCCATTAGTAATTTCGAAATTGTTTTCAAATCTTCTCCTAAAAAAAACGATTTAGTCGAACAAAAAGTAAAATTCATTATGGAACAAGCTGTTAAGGGAGAAATTGTATTTACCATAGACATCAATGCAAATAACGATCTTTCTGCGATGGGATTTAACGATTACTATAATGAAAACAGAAAACCTGCCATCATAATAGGAACATATTTTTTGGATCAGTATGAAAAAAATCCAAGTGTCTTTTATTCTGCATTGGTACATGAGTTTACCCATGCTTATGATTATTTCAACAGCCAACAATATTTTGTTTTTTATAAAAACAATAGAATGGTTAAAGCATTATTTGAAGCCGATGCCTATGCTATCGAATCCTTATTCATTGAAAACTATTTGTTACCACAACAATTCAAAATTACTAAATTTGAAACATTTTTAGTTGAAGACTTCAAAAATACCAATTTATCAAAAATAATTTTAATCAATCAAATTGCGAGTATACATCTACTCCATAATTTTCTACAAATTCGCGACTCCAAAGAAAGTATCGAAAACAAAACAAATGCATTAAATGCCATCGGGGAAAACTTGTTAGAAAAATTTAATTCTATTCCAGAAATAAAAGACAATGAACTCAAAATGGAGGTCCTTTCCTTTTATATCACATATATTTCAATGATGGATCAGTTGGTCTACGATATCGAACAAAAAGAATCAAATACCATTTTGGATACGGAAAAATTTTCCTTACAAAATTACAAAAAACTCTACCAAACAAAACAGTCCATTTCTGAAAAAATAAAAATGTATGAACCCGAATTTCAGGAATATATTATCAAAGAAAATGCTAGGATCCGAATAGAAATCTAAGAGCATTTCAATTTAGTAGTAAAACGAGAGTGTGGTGGTTATTGTTATTGGATTGTATCTCTTGAGAATCCATGTCGCATAGTATTTTCTGTGAACGTTCGTCCTTCGACAAAAAGTGATAAATAATCGGGGCCTCCTGCTTTTGCACCAGTACCTGATAACTTTCCACCACCAAATGGTTGTCTGTTGACAATTGCTCCTGTGATTCCACGATTGATATACAAATTTCCCGCATCGATTTTTAATTTTGCTTCCATCACATTCTTTGGATTTCGAGAGATGACTCCACAAGTGAGCGCATAATCTGAATCGTTTACCAATTGAATTCCTTCTGAAAAACTAGATATCTTCTGCATCGATAACAGAGGACCGAATATTTCTGATCTCCACATACTAGAATCCTTGGGAGGTTCATAAAGACTTGGAGAAATATAAAACCCTTCAGTGGGGATGGACCGTGTTTTCCCAACGATAAAAGATTCGTTTTCCTTTTGGATTTTGGTAAGTCTCAAAAAACTTTCTTCATGGATTACAGGCCCAACTCGATTCCCAAAATCCAAAGGGGAACCAACAAGTAGTCCATCCATCGCATCGATCAAACGTTCCTTTAGTCTCTGATAACAATCCTTGTGCACATACAATCTCGATAAGGCACTACACTTTTGTCCTTGGAACCCAAAAGCAGAAGGTAAAATAGATTGAATGGCAACATCTAAATCTGCGTCCGCATCCACAATCATAGCATTTTTCCCACCTAACTCACAAATGACTTTTTTAATGATCGATTGTTTTGGGGAAACAATCGAAGCCGAGCGAAGAATTGATAAACCAACATCTCTGGAACCAGTGAAGCTAATAACAGAAACCTCTGGATGATTGATAATGGCTTCTCCAATTTCAGAACCGATACCAGGTAAAAAATGAAATACTTCTTTGGGAATTCCAACTTCCCAAAAACATTTTGCGATCTCATAGGCAGTGGCCGAAGTTTCTTCAGCTGGTTTTGTTATGACAATGTTTCCAACTACCAGTGGGCCCGCGCACATTCCAGTAAAAATAGCCATTGGAAAATTCCAAGGTGTTATACATCCCACTATTCCTTTGGGTTGGTAATAATAAATATTATCTTCACCTAACAAAATTGTTTTTTGTGGAGATAGTTTATTTAGAGCTAACATTGCATAATAACGACAAAAATCAATGGCCTCCGCAAATTCAATTTCGGCTTCGGTGATATGTTTGCCTGTTTCCCAAATACAAACAGAAAGAATAAAATCTTTTTTGCTGATTAATCTTTCTGCCACTTTCAAAAGTAAACGAGAACGTTCTTCTTGTGATTGTTCTTTCCAAGAATACCAATGTTTTTTTGAAATTTGGATTGTTTCTTCTAAATCATTGGCCTTGGACAACGATACGTTTGTCACCATAAGTTCTGGTGACCAAGGATTCTTATGAGCCAACAGTTTTTCAGAAAACTTTTCTTTTGTTCCTATCGAAATTGGGATTTGAAATGGAAACAATTTCGGTATGGAATCCAATGTTTTTCGTATGGAAGATCTTTCTTTTTCTAATGAAAAATCTCTGATTGGTTCATTTTTAAATTCCATATTGTGTTTCCTTATTTGGATTTTTAACCAAAGAATCTAATTTTTTTCCCTGACTCAATTGATACAAAAATCCTTGGTTAGAAGTATTTTCTAAAAGTCTTCGGATTAAATATGCCATTCCCGGTAACAAAGATCCAATCGGAGAATATTCTCTGATTGGATAACCTAGAGATTCTAAACTAAATTTGTACTTACCAGCCATTCCATATAACATTTGGATTTCAAAATCAGTGATGAATTTTTGATTTGTATGATATAAAACAAAAGAAATTGAACGGAGGTTATGTGTACCAAATGCAGATCTAATATACGGAAATGATTCTAAAAGATACAAAACATTTTTTTCAAATTGGATATCTGTTTCTTTTTTTGAATCAAATACAGGCGATTGCCAGCAGCGTTCTTCGGATTTGATACGTTCATATTCTAAATAAGCACCTTTCACAAGCCGAATGGTGATAGGAACTCCTCTGAGTTTCGCATATTTTCTCCATACAACTAATTCTTCGTTTGATGACTTTAAATAAGATTGAACAACAATTCCAAAATGTGGGTACAATTTGAAGTCTTCTTCTAAAAATAACTCTTGGGCTGTACGTGTGATGATTGATTTTAAATCATATTGTTCCATATCTAAATTGATTCCAATACCTTTTGTCATAGCCAAACGAAGGATGGGGCGAAGGGCTTCTTTCAAAAACTGAATGCTTACCTCTTCTGCTTCAGGGAAAAGTCTGGTTTCAATCCCAGAACATTTGATAGATATATTGGTTCTGCGTATTGGATTGATATTAGAAATGACTTCGGGTAATCCTTCAATCAAATCGATATATTGTTTTCGGTATTCTTTTGCCTCCCTGGGAGATAAAGCAATTTCACCTAAAATATCATAAGTACGAGGTCTAGTTTGATTTGTTTTTTTATGCAAATTTTCTTTTGATTCAGATAGAATAAAAAGTTTTGCAAAGAATTGAACCACTCTTAATAAAACATAAGAAACAATTGAACTTAAATAAAAATGATGAATTAAAAAATGTATCGAGGTTTTTAGAAAACTAGGAATCTCTGTGTCTTCATAAAAAATATAAATTTTGATATAGGAATAGATATTTTTTGTTTCAAGGGAAGGCAAAACATCTATGAATTTAAAAGTTTGTAATTTTAGTTTTGGGTAACGAAATCCAAAGTGAATCAAAAGAGAAGTGATAAAGAATAAAAATCGTTGGGACAAAGATCCAGAAGTTGCATTTATTTCTTTTGCTATTTTTAGAATTTCTTCATCTTCGTCTTGCAATTGTTTTGTAAACATAATGTAACAACTAATCTTTGGATTAAAACTCTAAATTCTTTCAAGAAATTAGATTACTAAATACGAAAGGAGTTGTAAACAATATCTTAGATGTTTTTATTTCCCAATGGGTAAATTAACAGATTTATTTATCGAAAAAGAATCTAAGTTTGGAGCATTCAACTATTCTCCTTTACCAGTTGTATTAACCAAAGGTGAAGGAATTTATCTTTGGGATATTGAAGGAAATAAATATTTTGATTTCCTCTCTGCTTATAGTGCTGTGAACCAAGGTCATTGCCATCCAAAGATTGTGGAAGTTTTTCAAAAACAATCTGCTATTCTTACACTTACTTCTCGTGCTTTTCATAACGACAAACTTCCACTCTTTACTGAGTTTATGACTTCAACTTTTGGATACGATCGAGTATTGCCAATGAATACCGGTGTCGAAGCAGGAGAAACTGCAATCAAACTTGCCAGAAAATGGGGATACCAAAAGAAAAAAATTCCACAAGACAAAGCCAAAATCATTTTTTGTGAAGGAAACTTTTGGGGAAGAACCATTGCAGCAATCTCCTCCTCAACAGATCCAAAAAGTAAAAATGAATTTGGGCCTTTTTTGCCTGGATATGAAATCATTCCCTACAATGACTTAGAGGCACTCAAACAAGCAGTTTCTGATAAAAATGTGGCCGCATTTATGGTGGAAGCCATCCAAGGGGAAGCTGGAGTGATAGTTCCCGACGAACATTATTTAAGTGAAGTGAGTAAAATATGCAAACTTCATAATGTATTGTTAATTGTTGATGAAATTCAAACTGGTTTGGGT
Organism: Leptospira bourretii; assembly: GCF_004770145.1. NCBI lineage: Bacteria > Pseudomonadati > Spirochaetota > Leptospiria > Leptospirales > Leptospiraceae > Leptospira > Leptospira bourretii. Next base: position 488,240 of record NZ_RQFW01000005.1, read on the forward strand.
AGAACAGGAGAACTTGTTTGTTCTGACTACTCCAATATAAAACCTGACCTACTACTTTTAGGAAAAGCACTGTCGGGAGGAATGATGCCCATCTCCTGTGTGTTAGGTTCCAATGAAATTTTATTACTTTTGAAACCAGGAGAACATGGTTCTACATTTGGCGGAAATCCTCTGGCATGTGAAGTAGCGATGGCTTCTGTAAAAACAATCCTCGATGAAAAAATGTCAGAGAATGCAAAAAAGATGGGATCTTTATTTCGAGAAACCATCACATCCTGGAAACATCCGTCCATCCAATCGGTAAGAGGAAAAGGACTTTTAAATGCGGTTCAATTCCAAAGTTATGTGGATGCGAAAGAACTTTGTTTGGAATTAATGAAAAATGGTATTTTAGCAAAAGAAACCCATAAAAATACGGTTCGGTTTGCACCACCTCTTGTGATCCAAAAAGAGGAGATGAACGAAGCTTTGGAAACAATCAAAAAGGTAATTGATACAATTCCAATTTCAGTTGAATGATTCCAAAACCTTAAACCATTGAAACGATTTTTATTTCTTTTGGTCTTTTGCTTTTAAGAAAAAGAAAGAAAATGATGAAATCAGTTTTGGTAATTCTAGCAATGTATTGAATCCAAATCCTGTATCTCCATGTGAAATCAATGTAGTGATACAAAGTTTACTTTCAACACCTCTTTGCACTAATTTCTTATGTAACATGGAAGACTCATACGCTGGTACAACATCATCTTTTAAACCATGAATTAATAAAATTGGTAAATTGAGAGAATGGATATGGTTGGTTACAGACAAAGCTGTGATTAGTTCTCGGCTTTTGCCTCCATTTTTAACAACTGTTTTCCAATGTTTGATTCTAAATTCTGTATCGTATTTCAATTGATCAAAAATATTACGATCTGCTTTTTTCATTTTTTGGTAATGAGGTTCCAATCGTAAGTCTTTTGTTTTGTAATAGTTATCCAAAATTGCGAGTTTGATTGCTTTGAATAAACTTTGATTTTTTCCAATGGCGATGGGAAGAAAATTGAGGAGAAGGATCATTCGACCATATTCATCTAAATTCTGATTTGCAAATAAGTTTTCAATGACATCATCTACTTTTGCAAAAGCTCCAATGGCGCAGATACAATTGATTTTTTCGGCAATCTTTTTGTCACTTGCAGCAACAAGACTCAAGGAACCTGAAAACGAAGGAGCAAAGATAGAAACTTTACCAGAGGGACAGAGCTCCTTTTGGTTTGAGATAAATAAAATAGAATCTTTAATATCTTCGATATTGCGAAGAGAAATTTTATAATCACAAATTTCGTCATAGAATGGACTGACCACTGTGTATCCAATTTTACTGAGACTTTTGTTGACGGTAATGAATCTTGGATCTCGGTTTCCAAGAGGTGCCAATCCATTGATGGTCACAATGGTTCCGAGTGATTTGGATTTTGGTGTATAACAATCTGCTTTTAAAACTCTTTTGCCAACGGGAATTTGAATTTCTGTAACATAAGGAAGAGTTTCGTCATCACTTTGTAATCCAAGTAGAAAGTTGATGGATTGAAACCAAGCTTTGAATTGATTCATTGAGTACAACTACCGAATCCTTTTTAATCTGAAGAATATCATGATCATAAAAAACTTTATAATGGTTTTGATTGATATGATGATGATTCATATCTAAATCTTTCACTAAATTGTCGAACTAAAAATATAAGTAAGTGGTTTAGATAAAGATAACCTTTCAGTTTTCTTGCGCCAAGGATTGCAGTGGAAATCGGAGCGAAAGCGTAGATTGGAACGGAAAGCCTGGTCGTGGCCACTCTCCCATCTAAAAATTGAATCCAATGCGAGGCGCCCCACTCACAATATCTCTTCTTGACAAATGGATAAAAATATGATCTCTTTAGTCTGTTCCCCGTAATTGGAATTCGTGTTAGGTTCTCCTGATGGCAGATGAAGAAACAAAAGAGTTTTTCCAGAAAATTATTTTTACTAATGAAGAAATTTTAAAACTTAGGATTTTACTATATAGTTTAAAAATTCGTGCACTCAATGCACAAATTCTTTCGGCAAACTCTGGAGCATTCGCCGCTAGTTATGGTGTTGTGGCAGCAGAGATCATTCATTTTAATAACAAAATTCAAGATGTAAATGAAAAGTTAACCAAAGCAATTACGGTTGTGATTCGAATGGCAAGCGAAATGCAAAAGATTTCCAAGGTGAACCGACTCTTACATGTTTCTGTTGAAACTTGTAAGTCCAGGGGGATGAAGCTTGACCATTATAAAAATATAGAATATAGCCTAAACAATCGCAACGAGGAAAAGGAAATGTTGGATTTGCAGTTGCGGAAAGAATTTGATGATATTCGTCATATTGTTCGGAGTTCCACTAAACTTTGTTTAGAAGGTCGAACTGTTTCTTTACAAACGCGAATCGAATCTGCTACCATTGTAGAGAATCAAAAATTATTTTTAGCAGTTGCAGAAAGTTTTGATGGAGCTTTAAATATCATCGAAACATCTTATCGATATCTTTCAAAACTATGGTAAACCATGAAAAAGATCCAAACTATATATTCTGATAACGATCACAAATGGTCTGTCATTGCAAGAGACCCGGCCAAACCAAACTGGTTGATTGACACCAATGAATATTTAATTGAGTCAGATGGAATAGGTTTACTCACCGATCCTGGTGGTAGTGAAATTTTTCCTGAAGTATTTTCAGCATTGGTGGATGTGTTTCCCGCATCCCAAATTAAAAATATTTTTGCATCTCACCAAGATCCAGATATTGTTTCTTCGATTTCTCTTTGGCTTGAGGTCAATCCATCAATTCGTTGTTATGTGAGTTGGTTATGGACAGGTTTTTTGCCACATTTTGGGGGGAATGCTGATACTTTCATTCCGATGCCTGACGAAGGAATGGAAATTCTCCACCAGAACATCAAACTGAGATCCATACCTGCGCATTTTTTACATAGTGCTGGAAATTTAAATCTTTGGGATCCTGCGGCAAAAATTCTTTTTAGTGGTGATGTGGGCGCCGCCTTACTTCCTTTAGACGAAACAGATTTGATTGTAAAAGATTTTGATAAACACATTCGTTTTATGGAAAAATTCCACAAACGATGGATGGCTTCCGAACAAGCCAAAGTAGCATGGTGTGAACGAATTTCTAATCTCAAACCAGATATGCTTTGCCCACAACATGGCTCTGTGTTTCAAGGTGACGATGTGGAACGATTTATCAACTGGTTTTCGGAATTAAAAATTGGAATGGATGCATTGGAATTGCCAAAACCATAAAATCGGGAATCGATCATTGGATTTTGATTTTTGTTAAGGTATTGCAAATACAAAAGGCATCGAAAAAAATTTCTGTGATATAGATGAAATTTAAATTTTTAAAGTAATTTGTTTCCAAAGTTTAATTTTAAAAAAAATTCAAGGAAATTACTTAAATCTATTAGAGTATTGATTTGAAATCGTTTGTAAATTGATAAACATCACCAGGCCATCTCGCAGATACATAATTTCCATCTACCACTGTAAATCCAACCCCTGGGTTTTCTAAACTATCTCTCACGGAGAAACTTCCGCCAGTTTTGAACTGCTCTTTTGATTTTAAAAAACTTGTGACTTCTGCTTGTACAGTCAGCGGATAAGTTTTGTAATAATTTCCTAACCAAAGTTTCGTAGCGTAGTATGCGAGTAGTTCCTGTTTTTGTAAAAGGGCAGTTGTATTTTTTTCATATAAGACAGACTTATTTGTCTTAGGATCAATACTTCTTGCGGCTAGCAATACGCCATGACAAATTGCCGCCACTGGTTTATTCGAATGAAAAAAATCCACTACTACGTTTTGTAAAATTTTAGATTCTAAGTATTCTTTCATACCTTGGGCATGTCCCCCTGGCAAAAGAATGGCTTGGAATTCTTTTTCTTTGATTTTAGAATAAGGAATGGGATTCTGAAATTCTTTAGAATTCTCCATTTCCGAATAAGCATCTTTTGCATCTCTGCGTGCCATAAACCCGGATTTCAAAATTCCGAGTCCCTTTCCAGTTAACATCCGTTCGTCTGCCTTTGCTTTTTTTCCATCGGGTGTGGCAAACTGAAATTTGAAATTTGATTCAGATAATAGTTTCCATGGAAGGGAGGCTTCACTCGGATCAAAATCAGAACTAGGGATAGGAATTAGAATCATATCATTTCCTTAAGGGAGAAATTCCAGTCTTAAGCGAAAACTTGATTTTGGCCATTATAAAAAAGTCAAATTCCACTGGGGGCCCCCTGCATTGGCAGTCCCCATCGGAGTGAGCTCACCTGTAATTTGGTTGATACTAAATTGAAATAAATTATTACCCGTATTAGCAGCTACATAGGCAAAACGTCCCGTAGGATCGATCACCATAAACCTCAAACTATTTCCAGAATAGCCAGACACGTTAGACGAGTACGAAATTTTTCCCGAGTTCGGATCTACCGTATAACAAGAAACCACACCTTCGTTGATGTGAACTAAATAAAGAAATTGTCCACTGGGATGGATTGCTGTGCTATTGGTGCTCATACCATGAAACACAGAATCCACAAATCCCATTTGCCCGAAATTACTATCAAAACTTAATACTGTTACAGCCGGAAAGGTACCAACGTATAAGTATTTGCCATTGGGATGAGTCGAAACATGACCTGGACCATTATTAGGAAATGTCGGACTGACACCTGCTTGCGATAAACTTCCGTCGCTATAGTTGATTTGATAAGAAGTAATCTCTGTTACAGAGGGGTTCATATAAAAAATAAAATTTCCATTCCGCGAAATTTGAATTTCTCCACGGGGCATAGTTAGATAGGAATTTAGAAAAGTAAGAGTACCATTTGGATTGATTGCATAAGCCCGAATGGCTGAAGTGCCTTCGGAGGCTAAATACAAAAACCTACTATCAGGAGTAGTAACTAAATTTCTTGGATTTGTCCCCGCTGCCACAAAAACAGGCGTATTGGATGTAAGCCCTCCTGTCGTTTGATTGATTAAAAATTGGGAGATGGTAGCCCCACCAAAATCACCAGTATATAAAAATTTACCGGCTGGATCGACTCCAATTCCCGTTGGCTGAGAGGTTCCAACTAGAGCAGAAGAATTGAAAGTCAAGAGTCCAGTAGAATTATCCATTGTTAAAAGCGCTACAGAATTATTGAAATCTAAACTCGTATATACATATCCCGAATAAACGGTAATTGCACTTGTGGCACTAGCTCTTCCATCGGCTGCTGTGGCAGTGATCCAAACCTTTCCATTGCTAACACTTTGCACAAGGCCTGTTGGTGATACAGTGGCAACAGAATCATTGCTACTGGTCCAGTAGAAAGTGGAATCTGTTCTTGCACCGTCTGAATAGTACTGCGCTTCCAGTTGTAAACTGTCCCCTTTGCGAATGCCAGCCCAAGTAAAGTTGAGTTCGACTGCCTGGTTGGAACTGGCAAGTAAGGCCATAAGACCAAACAACGATTTGGAAGAAGGACCTTTTTCGGGAAAAAGGATACATTGAACAATTGGATTGAGAAGACAGGCATTGAACGAAAAAAGACAAACCAGCAGGGAAAACGCTCTCAGAAAGTTTGTGCACTTTGGAAATTTTTTTCGAATCGAACAATTTCTTTTCATAGGAACCAACAAACATAAGTAAAGCGGATTTGAAAATTGTCATTCCTAAAATAAGAAGTGGTCGCAAACTGAACAGAATTCAAACAAAGTGTGCGTCAGGGATTGCAGCGGAAATCGAAGCGAAGTGGTGATTGGAACGGAAAGTCCGGCCGTTTTTTAAATCCCGTTTGGTACTGATGTGGAACGGTTTATCAACTGGTTTTTGGAATTAAAAATTGGAAAGGATGCGTTGGAATTGCCGAAAACTTAAAATCGGTGATTAAACCTTTGGATCATTGGCTTTACAATGAATCGCAATGTTTATAGAAAGGTTAGGTTCCATTGAGCACTTCCTGGATTCACTGTGCCAATTAAAGTAAGTTCACCGGTGGTTTGGTTGATACTAAACTGGGATATATTTGGAGTTACATTATCATTATTTGCCACATAAGCGAAACGTCCGGTTGGATCGATGACCATATAACGCAAGTTTGGCATAAGTCCGGACTGTTTAGAGGAAAGTGAAATTTTCCCCGAAATTGGCTCCACCGTATAACAAGAAATTTCACCTTCGTTGATATGGACTAAATAGAAAAAATTCCCACTAGGATGGATTGCTGTCCCATTGGTACTCAATCCATGATAAACGGAATCCACAAAACCCATTTGTCCCGTATTGCCATCAAAACTTAGGACAGTAACAGTGAGACTCGAAGCAACATATAAATATCTGCCGTTAGGATGGGTCGAAATAAAACCTGATCCTCCATTGGGAAAACTTGGACTAATTCCTACTTGTGTTAAACTTCCATCATTATAGTTGATTCGATAAGAAACAATTTCCGTTAAGTTAGGACTGATATAAAAGATAAAATTCCCATTCCGTGAAATTTGAATCACGTTATGGGGAACAAAAGTTGGATAGGCAAAAAGAAAACTAAGAGTGCCATCGGCATTGATCGCAAAAACACGAATCTCCATATTGCCTTCCGATGCAAGGTATAAAAACCTTCCATCGGGAGTGATCACCAAATTTCTCGGTGCCGTTCCCGCAGGATATGTGGGGATAGAATTTGCAGTGAGAACACCCGTACTCTGGTTGATTAAAAATTGAGAGAAAGTCCCACTGTATAAGTTTGCCGTAAATAAAAACTTTCCTGTTGGATCGACTCCGATTCCCGTGGGTCCATTACCAGTTGGATTCGTTCCGACCGAAGATAGGAGACCCGTTGACTGATCCATCGTCAGAAAGCCAACTGTTGAATTTAAATCCATCGTGGTATAAACATACCCCGTATACACAGTGATATCGGAGCTAGCACTGGTCCTGCCATCGGCTGCTGTGGCAGTGATCCAAACCTTTCCATTGCGAACACTTTGCACAAGTCCTGTAGACGATACAGTGGCAACGGAATCATTGCTACTGGTCCAGTAGAAAGTGGAATCTCTTCTTGCACCGTCTGAATAGTACTGCGCTTCCAGTTGTAAACTGTCCCCTTTGCGAATCCCAGCCCAAGAATGGTTGAGTTCGACTACCTGGTTGGAACTGGCAAGTAAGGCCAAAAGACCAAACCAGGATTTGGAAGAAGGATCTTTTTCTGGAAAAAGAAGGTTATGAACAATTGGGTTGAGAAGACAAGCATTGAACGAAAAAAGACAAACCAGCAGGGAAAAAACTCTCAGAAAGTTTGTGCACTTTGGAAATTTTTTTCGAATCGAACAATTTGTTTTCATAGAAATCAACAAACATAAGTAAAGCGGATATGAAAATTGTCATTCCTAAAATTAAGAAGTGATGGCAAACTGAACAGATTTCTAACAAAGTGAGCGCCAGGGATTGCAGTGGAAATCGAAGCGAAGCGGAGATTGGAACGGAAAGCCCGGTCGTTGATAGTAATCGATTTGGATTTAGAAGGAGATTCGAGGCGCACAAAGTGTATACATAAGTGGCAAATTTGTGGAATTGAATGAACATTACGGGTCCAATAAGAGTCTGAGAAATAACGAAGTGAAAATTATAGAATAGAACGTATATGACAAATTCAAAAACAATCACATCCAATGACTGGCTCTCCTATACTTCCTTTTTGGTATTGGTCTTTGCTATGGTCGCACCCATTGGCGAAGGACTCCTCATCGCATTCGCTGTAGTTTTTTTAGCAGTGGGTATCTCCAGTGCCGTTCACAGCGCTGAGGTCATTGCGGAACGAGTGGGCCCAGCACTTGGAACTTTGATTTTGGCAATTTCTGTAACAGTGATCGAAGTGGCACTCATTGTCAGCCTTATGAGTAATGACACAGCAGACTCACCACAAATTGCAAGGGATACCGTTTTTGCTGCGCTTATGATTGTCACCAACGGAATCATAGGCATCTGTATTTTGTTAGGTGGATTAAAGCACAAGGAACTAGGATTCCAATTAGTGGGAACTACTGCTTTGCTTGGAGTTTTGGCAGTACTTTCCACGCTTACATTGATTTTGCCTTTATACACAACATCTACAAACAAAGGGACTTATAGTGCAGGACAACTCATGTTTGTATCGCTCGCCTCTCTTGTTTTGTATGGATCCCTTGTATGGTCACAAACAAAATCACATAAAAACTTTTTTTCAGCCTCAGAAGGAGAGCTGGCTCCCGTAGTGACCACTCACACAAGACCAAGTCAAAAAAGGGCCATCACTAGTTTTATTTCTCTTTTATTTTCTCTTTTCGCAGTCGTTGGATTATCAAAAATCCTTAGCCCAACGATTGAAAACACCATTTCTGCATTAGGTGCTCCCAAAGCAGTGGTAGGGATTGTGATTGCCATTCTTGTTTTGGCTCCAGAAACATTGGCAGCCATGAATGCCGCCAAAATCAATGAACTACAAACGAGTTTGAACTTAGCATTGGGATCAGGAGCTGCCAGTATTGCCCTAACTATACCGGCGGTTAGCCTTTATTCGTTGTTATTTGATAAACCATTAACCCTTGGGTTAGATACCAAAGGAATTGTATTTTTAATGGTAACCTTTCTTGCAGGAAGTTTTACCTTTGGGTCGGGAAGGACCACATCTCTTCATGGACTCATCCATTTAGTGATTATGGCATCCTTTTTGGCAATTTCACTTATGCCATAGAATTTGGATACAGTTTAGAAGTTAGATTCAAAATCTAACTCCTAAACTCTTCGACTTCTAATGATGATTCGTTAACTACCGCAGACTAGACAACCTTCTTCCATAGAACATGCTTCACCCACAAATTCAGATTCCACCTCTTTTTTGTTAGCTGGCAATGGATTGGAGACATTTTCTTTTGTTTTTTGGATTTGTTCTTTTTCGATTGTGAATTGGATGGCCTGCGAAGCAGCTTTGGTTCGTAGATAATACATCCCTGTTTTTAAACCTTGTTTCCAAGCGTAAAAATGCATGGAGGTGAGTTTGGATACAGTTGGATTTTCCACAAATAAATTTAAGGATTGGGACTGGCAGATAAAAGCACCTCTATCTCTTGCCATATCAATGAGAGATCTTTGTTTCATTTCCCAAACTGTTTTGTAAATTTCTTTGATGGAATCGGGAATAGAAGGAATGGATTGGATGCTACCACCTGCTGCTATGATTTGGTTTTTCATCTCCGAATTCCAAAGCCCTAGTTCGATCAAATCATGTAACAAATGTTTGTTTACAATAATGAATTCTCCACTGAGGACTCGTCTCGAATAGATATTGGAAGTATAAGGTTCAAAACATTCATTGTTTCCTAAAATTTGGGAAGTAGATGCGGTGGGCATCGGAGCGACGAGGAGAGAATTCCGTGTTCCATATTGGATCACTTCTTTCCGGAGTGATTCGAAATCCCATCGACCCGTTGGTTTGACATTCCATAGATCAAATTGGAAAATCCCTTCAGAAAGCGGAGAACCAAGAAAACTTGGATATGTTCCTTCTTCTTTGGCAATGTCTTTACTTGCAGTCATGGCGGCAAAGTAGATGGTTTCAAAAATTTCAATATTGAGGTTTTTTGCGACTTCACTTTCATAAGGCATACGAAGTAGGATAAAAACATCGGCAAGACCTTGGACACCAATCCCAATGGGACGATGTTTCAAATTAGAATTTTTTGCTTCGGGGACAGGGTAATAATTTTCATCAATGATACGATTCAAATTCACCGTCATCTGATAGACAATTTCATATAACTTGTCGAATAAAAACTTACCTTCAGAAACAAACTTTGGCAAGGCGACAGAAGCTAAATTACAAACTGCAACTTCCTCTGGACTTGTGAATTCTAAAATTTCTGTGCAAAGGTTACTACTTTTGATAGTTCCTAAATTTTTCTGATTACTTTTTGCATTGGCTGCATCTTTGTACAATAAATAAGGTGTTCCTGTTTCAATTTGAGATTCAACGATAGCAAACCAAAGGTCTTGTGCTTTGACTTTGGTTCTGGCTCGCCCTTCTTTTTCATACTGTTCATATAAAGAAGCAAACTCATCTCCATAAACTTCCGATAAACCTGGGGCTTCATTAGGACAAAACAAACTCCAGTCGCCACCCTCTTCCACTCGTTTCATAAATAGATCCGAAATCCAAAGTGCAAAAAACAAATCACGAGCCCGCATCTCTTCTTTGCCATGATTTTTCTTTAATTCCAAAAATGGAAAGATATCTGCATGCCAAGGTTCCAAATAAATGGCAAATGCTCCTTTGCGTTTCCCACCACCTTGGTCTACATAACGGGCTGTATCATTAAACACCCGTAACATGGGAATGATTCCATTACTTGTTCCATTCGTACCACCAATATAAGAACCAGTGGCTCTGATATTATGAATGGATAAACCAATCCCACCTGCACTTTGGGATATTTTTGCAGTTTGTTTGAGAGTATCGTAAATTCCATCGATGCTATCGTCTTTCATAGTCAAAAGAAAACAGCTACTCATTTGTGGTTTCGGAGTTCCTGCATTAAACAGTGTAGGTGTGGCGTGAGTGAACCAACGTTCGCTCATTAAATGATAAGTTTTGATAACATCGTCTATTCGATGTTTATGGATTCCCAGAGCAACTCTCATGTACATATGTTGTGGACGTTCTACGATTTGGCCGTTTAATTTTAATAAATAGGATTTTTCTAAAGTGCGGAATCCAAAATAATCAAATCCAAAATCTCTATCATAAATAATGGAGCTATCCAAAAGTTCTGAATGTATTTTGATAATTTCCCAAACATCATCTGCAATAAGAGGCATCTGTTTATTGGTTTTTGGATCGATATAGGAATACAACTGTTCCATCGTTTCCGAAAAGGATTTGGTTGTGTTTTTGTGTAGGTTACTCACAGCAATACGACTCGCTAGAAGAGCGTAATCTGGGTGTTTGGTGGTGAGAGAAGCAGCAATTTCTGCCGCCAGATTGTCAAGTTCCGAAGTGGTAACACCATCATAAATTCCTTCGATTACTTTTTTGGCAACATCAATGGGACTGACCAAACGGCTGAGACCATAGGATAACTTTTCAATCCTGGCCGTCACTTTATCAAACTTTACCGATTCACTTTTTCCATTTCTTTTGATTACAAACATAATGACACCTTTATTAAATTTTAAAAATCTTCATTCAAAGAGAATGTAAAACCTTGTTCCGAATTTAAAACACCAGCCTTTTGGTATTCACCCACTCGTTTTTCAAAAAAATTTGTTTTGCCTTCCAAGGAAATCATTTCCATAAAATCGAAAGGATTGGAGGAATAATATAGTTTTTCAAATCCAAGTTCAATGAGCCAACGATCTGCCACAAATTCAATGTATTGTTGCATAAGTTTCGCATTCATCCCAATCAGATCCACTGACAACGATTCGGTGATGAATTCTTTTTCTATATTGACTGCATCGGTAAAAATTTCATACACTCGTTCGGCACTTGGTTTTTCATTTATCATTTTAAATAGGATACAAGCAAACTCACAATGTAAAGCTTCATCGCGACTGATCAGTTCATTGGAAAAACTAAGGCCAGGCAGAAGTCCTCGTTTTTTCATCCAAAAAATAGCGCAAAAACTCCCACTAAAAAATATTCCTTCCACAGCAGCAAAGGCAAGGAGTCGTTCCGCAAAATTCCCTTCACCTATCCAACGTAAGGCCCATTCTGATTTTTTTTGAACGGCAGGAATGGTTTCTATGGAATGGAAAAGTCTATTTTTTTCTTTTGGATCTTTAATATACGTATCAATTAAAAGCGAATAGGTTTCAGAGTGGATATTTTCCATCATAATTTGAAAACCGTAGAAACACCTAACTTCAGGAAGTTGGACTTCACGCATAAAGTTTACGGCTAAGTTTTCGTTTACGATTCCATCACTTGCAGCAAAAAATGCCAAAACATTACTTAAAAAAAATCTTTCGTTATTTGATAAGGAATTCCAATCATCCAAATCTCCACTCAAATCGATTTCTTCTGCCGTCCAAAAGGATGCCTGTTGTTTTTTATACATCTCCCAAATTTTAGGAAACTTAATGGGAAGGATCACAAATCGATCCTTATTTTCTTTTAATAAAACTTCTGATTGGTAATCCATTCAACAACTCCAGGTTCGAATTTCTATATTTTATGCACCTCTTTTGCCAGAAGAGAATCACACAATACCAACAAACATATGTTTATTGGTTGAAATTGGTATGGAATGGATTTTTTCCATGGCCAAATCTCGTCGACCCGGAACACAACAACTTGTTTGGAAGAAGGTGTGGGTATCCCGGTAGCAATAGTCCGGGGCCCTGAAAAAATTTTCGGTACAGATGATCGTTTACGGGCGATTCATATGTGGGAAGATCCGACTTTTCTTATCTGATTTGATAAGAATTTACGGTTGCGCCGTCAGTTGAGGAGTTTCACCTCATTCCTCCCGGAATAGAATCTAAAGAAACCGTATGAGACATATTTTGTCAATGGAATAAAACGAGGGAAATTTCAAAAAAAGACTCTAATGAAGAAACCTGTTCTATTGGGAAAAAGATAATTCCCATAGATTATCAAATTTCTTGTATCAGTCCTTTAGGAACATTCAAAATCTATCTAACAACACTATGAAAAAAATCATATTCATACTACTGTTAACTGCATTTACAGCTTCACAAGCAGCAGAAGTTACTCCGAAAGATAATTTAAGTGATTCCAAAAATGAGAATCGATCAAGATGGGATTTAGTTTGGAGAAGTGCAGTTTTACCAGGATGGGGTTTGATTCATGGAAAAGAGTACCGTAAGGGATATCTTGTCGCAGGAATTACAACCTTACTTGCAAGATCAGAATATAAAGGTCACAACGACGAAGAACGAGGTAGGGAAACATTTTCCGAATCACAAAAATTTTTACAATTTTCTTATTTAAACCAGCCGACTTCATCAGACCAGAATTTAATTTTATTACTTTATAGTTTGGAATCAAAAAAAGACTTAGATAAAATTCGAGAAAACAATGAATTGAAACTTAACCTACTCGCATTAAAATATATTATGCAACTATGCTATACCTACTGGTATGGAATTTCTTGGGAAAAAGGAACCAACGGATCTGGATTACAATTCGATATTCAAAAAGATTCAATAAACATAGGACAAAATTTTAACGCACAAAAGTTTTTAATTTCTTATGAATTATCATTTTAAATATACAGAATTTAAATTTACTTTTATTTGTTTGACAATTCATGTCATAGATAGACTTAAAATTAACGGCTTCACAATTGAATCTAAAATAATAAGTCTTCTCATTGGAATACCAACTTTTTTCCCAACAATGCATTCAGATCTTTCGATTGTCTTAGCTCGCACAGATCCGACAATAATCCAATTTGATTAAGTCAAATTTTTATATATCGTTGTCAAAAGTTCAGAGAGAATGATTGGTTTTTTTACATAACCATTCATTCCATTTTCCAGATATTCATTCAATTGGGAATCCATACTATTTGCAGTGATAGCAATGATAGGGATGTCACGATAAGAATCATCTCGTTTGCGAATGAGTTTAGTGGCTTCCATTCCATCAAGGACAGGCATCTGAATGTCCATGAGAATCATATCATACCGATTTTCCAAGTGGCCAAGAGATGCATCTAACAGTTGTATTACTTCTTCTCCATTTGATGCAAGGCTTACTTCAATATTTTCCTTTTGAAATATTTTTAGTATAAACTTTTGGTTTAATAAGTTATCTTCTGCGACCAAAATATGATATTTTTGATCAGGGTTAATTACCTTGGTACTGGCATTTTCAATAGTTGTTTCTTTTTGGTCGGTTTTTTCGAATGGAATTGTAAATTGAAAACTGGAACCTTCATTCAAATGACTATGAACTTCGATTTCTCCGCCCATCAAGTTTACAAGTTGTTTGGAAATGTACAATCCAAGTCCAGAACCTTCAAATTTTTTAGTGCGTGAATCTTCTAATTGGACAAAACGATTAAACAGTTTATGAATGTTTTCATCAGAAATTCCGATTCCAGTATCTCTTACTACAAATATAAGAAATTTTTGATCGTTGCTCAATGAAACATTTAGACTTACGGAACCTTCCGAAGTAAACTTCAATGCATTTGCAATTAGGTTAATCAATATTTGGCGAAGTCTATTTTCATCAATCAATATATGTAAATCAGAATCCAATCCAGATAAATTAATATGAAACTCTAAATTCTTTTTGATTGCATCCGCTAAAAACAACTGAACCACATCTTTACATAATTTGTTTATATCCGTTGGTTTTGGAAGAATCTCTAACTTTTTATTTTCTAACTTAGAAACATCTAAAATATCATTGATGATTGTCAAAAGAGATAAAACAGACTTTTTTGCATTATCTAAATAGTCTTGTTGTTCAAAATCTATTTTTGTTTGTTCCAGTAATGTCAACATTCCCAAAACTCCATTCATTGGAGTTCGGATTTCATGACTCATGTTTGCTAAAAACTCAGATTTTACACGATTTGCTTTTTCTAATTCAAAAGTTCTTTTTTCAACTATGTCCTGAATGCTTTTTTCTTTTCCCATAATAATTAGGATTAAAATTCCGAGTAACCCTGTTAACAAAGAAGATACGATCAAAAGAAATCGCGATGCATTGGTAAGATTCATTTGAAAGTACTTTTTAGTGGCAATGGTTTTGATATTTAATACATGAGAACCGATTGTGATTGGATGTTCATATAAAAACTCTGAAAAAATTTTTTCATCTGTATTGGAACAATCTTTTGAAAATATTTCAACATGGTTTGGTTCACTTGCCTCTTCTATTCTAATACATAAATGGTTTTGGTCATTTCCAATGACTGCATTATTCATAATGGTGGCGATACGAACCGCTGCCACTGCAAATCCATATTCCCGATTCAACCTTGTCACTGGATAAAAAACCAAAAATCCTAAATTGTTTTCTAAGTTTTGGACAAGATTGATTTTTCCTGTAATTTCGATCCCTTTTCTTTCTGTGGCACTGAACAATGCCTTTTCTCTTGTTGGATCAGACAATAAATTAAACCCAATGGCATGTTTGTTTTCTGAGTAAGGAAATATATATCGAATAAAAACATAATCGGATTTTTCTTTGGCGGGAATGATTCTTTCCTCTTTTTTTTCATAGATACCATTTGATTCTGGATAATCTATCTTCATTTTTGTTTCACTTGTCAAACGTGAAGAATGTTTGATCAAAGGATCCCAAGACAATGCAGCTACACCATTTGCATCTTCTATAATCTCTTTAGAAAATTGATCAAAATTTTGACGATTTAAATGTTCGGTAAGTGCTAAAAAAGCACCCAATGATTTTACAACTCTTAATGTTTCTAAAAATTGATTTTCAATTCCTGTTGAAATAATTTGTCCATCAGATTTGATTCTATACTTAATAAATTCTTTTTCCCAATTTTTCGTAACAAAAAAAATAGATAGAGTAAAAACAAATGTACTCATTGTTGCTGAAGCAAAAATAATCAGTCTTAATAATTTTTCTTCACCTCTATACCATTTCCAAATCAATATCAATAGTGGAGTAAAAATGATAATCCCAATTGAGTCACCCATCCACCAAGTAAGCCAAGTTTGGAATAAAAATTCGAAGTAAATGATTTTAAAATATAATAAAGACAAACTTCCGATAATAGAAGAAATGAGAGCGTTGACTGGTCCTGCTAAGATAAAAAAGATTAAAATCTCATGAGCTTGGAAGATATTTAAATTTGGGTTGGAATACTTTTTTAAAAAGTGAGCACCTATCAGAGCGGCAGAGGAATTCCCAAATGAAATGGTTATGTTTTGTGGATTAGAAATTAAAAACTGAATCCAACTCTCCGTTGTAGGGAGATAGTTGGTGTTGGTAAAATAAGCCCCCAAAAATAAAGCGAACCAGACTTTTTTACCAAACAACAACACAAACCCAAGAGCCAAACCTGCAGGTGGCCAAACCGGTGTGCTGTATCCATCAATAGAGGAAAGATTGAGGCTTAATTTTCCTGCAAATAAATAGAATCCAAATACCAGAATTTGTACACTGATTTCCCGAATGAAATTTCTGGTGAATGCATTCAAGGGAGGCATATAAGGTTAAAGACGAGAAAAAATGAAAGAAAAAGCAAAAAATAAACGTCAATTGGACTCTACATATTTCTTAAAGTTATCGAGGATTGCCTGCCAACCTCCCCTTTGCATTTCAATGGGATTTTGATCTTCCGCATCAAATACTATGGTGACTTGTGTTTGGTTTTCCAAAGATTCAAATGTTACACTGGCTCTTCTACCATCTTCCATTGTATAACTAATTAATTTTTGATCGATCACTTTGTCATATGTGGCTTCAAACTCGAAACCAAAACTTCCATCTTTTGCTTCCATTCTTGCGCTGTATTTACCACCAACTCGTAAATCATTTTTGGCCCAAGGGCATTGCCAATCGTCAGAAGCAAAGTTCCAATGGATGATATGTTCCGGTTTGGTGTAATCGTCCCAAACTTTTTTGGAATTTGTTTGTATTGTTGATTGAATGGTAATTTGCTCGGTCTTCATACCGGGAGATTCTATTTGTACGGATTTTTCTTGAAAAGCATTTTCTTATCTTCTCTCAGCGATTTCTTTTATGATCTCCAAACATTGGTTCCAACTTTCTTCCGAATGTTTCAATTTGTCCTCGGCCGTAAATCCAGTTTGCGTTAAACGAATAGTCACAATTCCGTTTTTCTCTTCCAAGTGATTTTCAATGATCGAATAGTTTTCAGGTTGATCCGGTAATCCAAAAAAAGCCGTAAAATAAGAATATTTGAATGTATGAGGAGATTGGAATTTAAGGATGGTTCCTTTTTCTTCATAAGGTGTTCCTTCCCACACTCCTTTAAATAAAAGCGAACTTCCTTCTTTCCATTCTGAAATAGCCTCAGTTCCATACAAATATTCTTTGATGTATTTAGGGGATGTAAGTATCTCCCAAACTTTTTCCAAACTAGAATGAATGGTTTTTGTCAGATGCAAATGTAAATTGTGATTCAATTGGTTTGTTGTATTCATTGTGTTCCTCGGAAAATACCATACCAAAAAGAAAAAGATTTGGATTGTAAAAACACGACAAACCGCTAAATAAGTGGTATGGTCAGAGAAAAAGGAAAACCGGCACGAGGAGTTTTACGCCAAACCAAGGCCGACCTGGTCGCAAAACACAATCGGTTTTTTGCCAATGAAAAACTAGATTTTTTTATTGAGCACTATTGGACTGTTAGTTGGGACTTAACAAACCAAAAACCTTATCTTGCAGAAACACTACCTTACCCAAGCGTTCACATTGTATTTGAAAAAGAAAATTCAAAAATTTTTGGAGTCACCAAAGGTAGATTTTCTACCTTATTACAAGGAAAAGGTTCTGTCTTTGGAATCAAATTTCGTCCCGGTGGTTTTTATCCTTTTTTTAAAAAATCAGTTTCTACTCTCACGGACAAAAAATTACCTCTATCGATTCTCTCCAATGAAGAAATTTTAAACCTAGAAAACCAAATTTTTAACTTAGAAGAAGAAACAAGTCGAGTCGAATTGGTTGAAACTTGGTTAGAAAAAATTCTAATCAACCCAGATCCAAAAATCCCTTTTCTCAATGGAATCATAGATAAAATCAAAGAAGATCGAGGGATACAATCGGTAGACCAAATTGTAAAATTGACTTCGATGAACCTTCGAAGTTTACAAAGGTTATTTCGGGAGTATGTGGGAGTTAGTCCAAAATGGGTGATCCAAAGATTTCGCATCCAAGAAGTAGCAGAACGAATTGAAAAAGAAAAAACAATCCATTATGCAGAAATGGCTTTGGATTTAGGTTATTACGATCAGGCACATTTTATAAGAGATTTCAAAAACACAATAGGCTTAAGTCCAGAAGAGTATTTGAAAACGCTTGTTTGACTTAAAAAACATGGCTAAAGTTGACAAACAACTGCTCATCTTCCCTTGACTTTGCATAATCGATCATAATGATAGTTGCTTGGTTCCAAGCAATCCGCAAACCCAGACCTCGAGAATAAGCATATCCTTTCCAACCTAACTTATGTTCATCGTCCCATACACGGCCATAATCAAAAAAAGGAACTAAATTAAAGGCAAAAAATTCATCTCCAAATTTTGCCTCAGCAAATTTCCAACGAACTTCTGTGTTTCCCCAACCCATAGCCCTTCCGACAAATCGATCCTGTTTGAAACCTCGAATGGTCCTGAGTCCTCCAAGACCTCCCACAAGTCCTTCCGTTCCCCACATATTTCGATATTCATAAAAAGGAGCTTCCCCATCTGTCACACCCAATCCAAATCGATTGGCAATGACTAACTTATCAAACACCTTTGGAAAAGGACTCCAAAACAATTTTGTTTGCGCAAAGTATTTCTGGTAATCGTAATCAGATCCAATGGACTTGGTATGTTTTTCATACGTTGCTTCGGCAAAAATTCCAGAATTGGGATCTGGTTCAAAGTCTCTTGTATCATAAACAAGCCCAACACGAAGAGCATTCACATAACCACCATTATATCCGATTATTTTTTTACCTTCATAATCTTCTGTAAGTCGAGTTTTTCCGTTTGGAACATCGGCAGTATGTTCACCACCAAGAAGCGGATCCACACCACGTGCTAATTTTCCATCATAAGTTCTGACTATGTTATTAGAAAATTTTAGACCTGCAACAAGACGTACAGTTCCACCTACAAAAGAACGTTCTGTACTTGTAGTTGCCATCGGAGTTTCAATCGTATAACGGTTGTACATTTTATCTGTTACAACAAATCCGGGTGCTTGCGGAAATCCAGAATAAGTTTTTCCTCCAAGACTTACTGGATCGGAACTCGTACCTGGGCGGTAAAAAGCCAAGTTATTTTCTTGGTCCATATAACTTGCGTTTATGATATGTCTTCCATCTTGTTGGTTTCTATCCAAATAAGATAGGGGTTTCATACTCTCTTCACCAATTCCAAAATAAAGAGTGGTAGGTGTAATGGTTAGAAACAAATCAGCACGTAACCGCCATTGAGTGTCTGCAATGAAAGGCATGTCCAAACTAACCTGATGGTATTGGGCATTTTTATTTGTATTAAAATATTGCCCGAAGACACGCATCCGATATGGCGTATAATAATAAAGTGGATCTGCTTTTTTTCCATTATCGTAAAGATAAGCACGAACACCATATCCAATCCCTTCGTTCGGATCTGAGTTGATGAGAGGGAGTCCCGTCGGATACCAACCTTCTCGTTTGTCCTCTATATCCTTTTTACAAAGTTGTTTTGAAGGATCCATGGGAAAGGGAAGGTTTTTCGGTGGAGGGTCTTTCTCACAACCGGCGCTGGGCATATATTCCTGGGCCGAAAGAACACTTGGAATGACAAAACATGCCAAAACAAAAAAGGAAAAAAGAACAAGGCTAATGGATCGGTTCATAGGTCTGTGTTTGTACACAAACCATGGACGCTACCTGTGCAAAAGAATCAGTCAACAAAAAATGAATTTCCACTCACTTTTTGGAGGTGGGTCGTCTCCACCCCCATTCTGCACGAAAAGGAGGAGTTCCGGACAAAATGATCGTCAATTCGTCATTTCTTTGGCCATCGCATCCAGCTGAACAATGATCCCTCCGGTAGATTTACTACTTTCTGATATTTGTTTGGAAATTTCGACTATATTGGTCGCATATTCAGAAATGCTTGTGGTGATTTTTGTAGATTCTTCGGTCGCAATCTTTTGGAAGTTCGTAGAATTTTCGATGGTTTTGCTTGTTTCGTAAATCCTGGTATTGAGGTTGTCGATGGTTTCAATTGCTTTGTCAATTTCCACAATCTTTGTACCAACTCCCGTGATTTCATTTTTAATGATGCCAATGGCTGTATCCAACTTTCCCATCATTTCCGATGACCTATTGATCAGTTCACTACTTTCACCAATCAATGAAAGGTTCTCCTGAATGATCTTAGAAATTTCTTTGGAGTTTCTAGTCGTTGCATCAGCTAACTTTGATATTTCTTCGGCAACAACAGCAAAACCTCGTCCATGTTCACCAGCTCTTGCTGCTTCAATGGCAGCATTTAACGATAATAAATTTACTTTGTCTGCGATGTCATTGATCACAGAGACAAAATCAGAAATCTCTGTACTTTTTTCCTGAAGGATATTAAACTTATTGATCGAAAGATGAATGTGTTCGGAAGTATCAGTCGAATAACCTAATACAACATCTAAGTTTTTATAAATCCTACCGGTTCCAGTTTGTACCGTTTCATTGATGACTTTTAGATCATTCACTGATTGAATAGACGTTTCTGATTCATGATACAATGATTTTGCGATTTTATTATTGGAATCTGCTTTGGAAGATAATTCTTGCAAAGAAGTTGAAATTTCAGAAAGAGAAGTAGCCTGATGTTCCGAAATTAGTTTTAGCTCTTCTGAAATTGTATCTTGGTTTTTAATTTGTTGTTTCATCATATCAATTGTGTTCAAAATGGTTTTTGCCATATGTAACAAATTGTCTAAAGCTTTTTTGGCCTCTTTTTGTTTCTCAACTGCCAAATTTAGCAGAGTCCTTGTTGCTGTTGCCCCAACAGTGGCACCAATCCCAACCCAAACAAAAATCAAAAACCTCACAATGATATTACTCTTTGGCCCACCAGGAATCAACTCAGGTCGCAAAGCGAACAAAACAACTTCGGATATAATAATCAAAATAAAGTTATATATAGATGCATTACGATTGAAGTATAATACACTTAAAACAAAAGAAATATAAAACGTAGCAGCAAGTTCAGTTGCTCCATAAATTTCATATTGAAATACCAACAAACACAATGTAACCCCTGTGATGGATATATAACTAGAAGACCAGTGTGTTTTTAATTTAGAAGAGAGTAAAAAACCAAAAACCAATATAGAAGTAGCAAGAACAAACTCAATGAGGATACTCTGGTATGTCAGATAATCTGAACCTTTCCCTGCAAGTTTAATGGAAAGTGTTGCAACATTGGCGAGGGCAAGGATCGATAGAAACGAAAGAAACATCCGTTTGTTGTTTCGTAACATCACTTCCGTGAAGAGGTCATCGGAAATCGTCATGGCTTTCTTTGGGGCAAAAAATTTAGCAAACAAACTGTACCTTCTTTAGAAAGGAAATAGATTTAGGTCATACTTTAGAAATGGAATCTATTGGCAAGAAACGTCCTAAAACCCAACAGACGTTCGCAGACCTAAGGTTTGGCCACAGAATCCCACAAAAAGCCAAAGCCCGAGGGTGAACAAAACTGCCATTGATTCCATTGCGTGAATATCCTGAACCTAGTTCACCTCATGGGATGAGACGAACTGAACCTAATAGAATTACAAATTTTTTCCCAGGGAGACGAAAGAATCGTTTAGAACGCTTCAAAAGAATTTAGAAAATTTTTCCTAGTTCGTTTTCTAAAAAAATCTCAGAACCTGGTTTGTATCGGCAAATCTTCCGATTTGGGTTACGGATCTCTTCCTTTTCGCTATCAATTCAGATTTCGCATTTTAGGTTTTTGGATAAATTTTTAGAAAAAAATCATCAATGTGCAATTAACCTTTCTTCACAATACACTTATTAGGTTGAAAAGAACGCATTCAAATAACATATCATTAAAACATACTGTTTTTTTCTTCAAGACCACGAATCGCCAGTTAGTATTTCCTCTAAATTTTCCAACAGGATTGACACAAAACAGAAGTCAAACGATACCTGTCAAAAAAATGATCAGGAGAATCATGTGAAAAAGAACATTTTCTTTGGCATCTCACTCACATTCATATTACTAACACAAAACTGCTCTGGTATATCATACCACGCTAGTTATGTGCCAAGTGCTAACACCAACCCAACTAGGGAATACGCAACAGCTTCCACTCTTTACAAAGGTGGACTTTTCTTCCACAAAACTTATGTTCCTGGACCACTCGGACTCAATGCAGAAGGAACTTCTGAAGGAAGAGGTTGTAGCCATTCCGTTCTTTACTTGTTTTCATTCGGTGATTCATCTATCGAAACAGCAAAGAAAAATGGAAACATCACAAAAGTTGCCTACTTGGATTATGAACAACTCGGAATCTTAGGTTATGTTTACCATAGAGTTTGTGTAATTGTGAAAGGATCATAAACGGAGTTCAACAATGAAAATGAAATTAGTATTTATCTCTCTATTAAGTGTATTTTTATTCGCAAATTGCGCTATTGGTCCAACACATGGACTTCTTTTTAGCTCTACTAAATTTGCGGGTACGTTTAACCCAGAAAACAATGTAAAGTCATCAAAAGAAGGAAAAGGATGCCAGTTTACTATCCTTTATCTTTTTAGCGTTGGTGATGCAGGCGCAGGATCTGTTGCAAACAAAAACGGAATCAGTAAAATTGCAACCATCGACCACTCTTCTTTATCTGTCTTTACCGGTTTATTCCGTAACTACTGTACAATTGTATCTGGAGAATAATCATGAAATACCTTTTACTTTCAATTTTTAGTTTGGCACTTTTTACAAACTGTGTGACCACTCCACTTCCAGGTTACTTATTCTCCAACACCGCCCAACATCTAAACGGGGATGCCGTTGGGAATATGGTAACGTCTGCTAAAGTAGAAAAATCAGGAAAATCTTGCAGTCTTTCTGGTTTGGTCATAAACATTTTCTACTACGGATCAGGAAACTCTATTGAGGAAGCAGCACAACATGCAGGAATCAAAAAGATAGCTGTCGTTGATAGAGAATCTTTAACGATTTTGCCATTCGGACTCTTTTATCGCGAATGTGTAGTTGTTTGGGGGGAATAGACCGTGTCCCATAACAAAATCATTCTAACATTGGGGGTGGTGTTTTTGTCTTTTGGAAGTTTACTTGCCAAAGACTATGACTCCACTCACGAATTACCAGAAGTCAGGCAACCAGACAAACACCGAGTGTATATCCGTGGTAACGTTGGCTACGGAGCAGTATATTTTCCAGGCATGGATTATGTAAAGAACGAGATATATACAGGGCTTGCACTCGGTTCATACACTGTAAATAACCTATCTCAATTTGGTAAATTAAAAGATGCCAATTAAGGAACTTCAAATCAGCTTGATATTGAATACCGTTACATGGACAAATTCCGGATATTTAGGGAAAGTCGTACACTGGTTAATGAGTTACCAAAAGATGATTTTAGAAAATTACAATTTAAAGAAAAAAGTTCCAGCTTAGGAGTTGCCTACTTTCATCCGTTAACACCGCACCTAAATATTGGTGTAAGTTTACGACAAGTAGATATCGACCAAATAACAAGAAAGAACTATGGTGCCTTTGATTTTGGATTTATTAACTATACGACTTCTGTTTCTTTGTTATCAGTTGTAAACAGGGAATTCAACATGAATGTGAAAGGAATCGTACCTGGACTCCATATAGAAATTAAACCACTACGCTGGTTTGAAATCCATTTCGGAAAACAGTTCTATAATCTTTCAGGAAACGATGTCAGATCCACATTGATAATTGATTCATATCGGGTAGCAAATACCAGTTATGAAATTCCCTACTTAGACGCTTCTAATGGTAGCGTTGGTTATACTGGAGAAAAAACAACTTTGGATTTTGTATTCAGATTTTCTTCTTGGTTTGCCACTAAGTGGGGTTATACTGCAGAAAGATACACAATGAAGTATAAAAATTACTTTATATACACGGGTAAAATTGAATCCTCAATGATTTATTCTGCAATAGAAGGTTCACAAAAACAAAACTTTGAGTATGGTTCAATGAATTTCACACTTGAATTTTCCAAAAGTTTTGGAGAATAAACTTTCAAAAAATCCTAACAGGAAATTTTTCTCCTGTTAGGTTCATTTCTTCACTCATTAAATTTTAAGAACATTTCGTTTTTACCTTCTTCTGTAAGTTCGTTTTCCTTAACTTTCCTTTTTAATCCCAAACTGATACCAATCCACCTTGCGAGTGAAATGCATCACGGCGGAAAGAACCAAAAACAGCGCCAACGATCCTAGAAGTAAAGCCTGATCTTCAGAAGCTAAAATCACATACAGAAAGGAATACAAAACAAAATAATAAGAAGCAGTGATTACCCCTTTCTTTTTGTTTTTTAAAACACTAATGGCATAGTATCCAATGAGTCCCGTCACAGCCAAACTGGATAAAATATATGCTGGCAAAAATCCAAAGTGCTCTGAAAAGGATAGGTTTAAAATATAAAACAACACCATAGCTGATCCAATCAAAATGTATTGGATGGGATGTAATAATACGCCGCCAAACACTTCCATTAGAAAAAATAAGGAAAAGCTTGTGACAATAAAAAGTAATCCATACTTAACTGATCTTTCCATTTTTAAATAATGGTCCACTGGGATAACCAAATTCACACCATAAGCAGAATTTACTATTGCATTTAACACAGATTCATCCATCGAGTGGATCACTTGTGGATAAGATCTTGCAAAATATGATGACTCCCATACCGCAGAAAATCCATCATCTTGGATAGACCGATCTTTTGGTAAAAAATTTCCATTAAAAGAAGGATCTCTCCAATCAGAACTCATTACTAATTTAGATTTTTTTCCTATTGGAACAACGGAAAATGTTTCCGATCCTTTGATTTCTAATTGGATTTCAAAGGGAATAAAATTTCCCGCTTCGCTAAGGTTAGCCGAGGCATTGAGCCCTGAAGGTAGATAAGAAGATCTGGTTCCAGGTAAAAACTTTTTTTCTTTTCCCGCCCAGAACAATTTCATTTCACCGCCCAGTCCCTTTAAATCAGACACAGATAGAATGATCCGAGCATCCTCCCAATAAATGTATGTTGTATCTAAAGGAAAATCAGAAGAATACATTGGTGAAAATTTACCAGAAAGTTTCATCTTACTTGTGTATAATGGAATTTCGTAGATACTTCTTTTCCGAAGTTCTGTTTTCATCTCTACAACTGAATCTAACTCATCTGGCAAAAAATATGCATAATCTGTAATGTAATCCCACTTATCTTTTTCCTTTGTAGAACCTGATTTTGGAATCCTTACATTATATGGAACCATAAGAATTGGACCTACGATAGTTTGACTAGATCCCCATTTTTCACCAACCTCAACGACGGCTTGGTTTCTCGATGCACTTCTTTCTTCTATCAAAGAACCTATCATCACCAGTGGGATGATAAATAATAAAACCATCCCACCTAGAATGGCCAAACGAAGATTAACAGATGTTTGTAGTTTACTCATAAAAAACTCCTATCTTTAAGATAAGGTATTTTCGTGAGTCTTTTATGATCGAAATGTGAGGATTCTGTGAGGATCTACTTCTTTGGAAACTGAATCGAAACTTCCACACCACGAGGACTTCGGTTCTGGACCTTCAATTTTCCGCCATGTAAATCTACAATTTGGCTAACAATGCTAAGCCCTAAACCAGAACTCTTTCGATTGTTTGTAGGACGAGGTAAGGAATAAAACTTTTCTGTGATTCGATCCAAAGCAAAATCAGGAATGGAATGACCTTCATCCAATATAGAAAAATCGATCGAATGGTCTGGATTTTCCTCGATTCGAATGCGAATGGTATCGTTTTGATTGGCAAAGTCGATTGAGTTTCTGATTAAGTTTTCAATGCTTAAAGACAAATAGTTACGATTCCCTAAAATTTCCAAAAGTTTATTTTTACATTCGATCATAATCTGAATGGATTTCCATTCTAGTTCGGATTTGAAATTGGCAATCACTTCCAACACGAGATCATATAACAATACATAGTCGTCCATTGTGATCGTTTTTTTCCCTTCTAAGGAAGAAAGCTCTAACATTTGTTCAATGAGTTTTTGAATTCGTTTTGCTTCTTCGTGGATGTTTTTTGTCAAACGATCTGATTCATTTGGATGAGATTGTAAAAGTTCAACAGATGCCAAAATGGAAGAAAGGGGACTTTTGATCTCATGAGTAAGGGTTTGTACATAAGATTCTATGTATTTTTTGCCTTCAATCTCTTCGACCAACAAATCAACTTCTTTGCCCAGTTCATTCAGCTCACGAATTCCTATTTTTGGAAACACAACCTTTTCCTTTTTTCGTAAAGAACTTACATACTGAGACAAACGCAAAATAGGACGAAAACTCAAATAAGCGAGTAAACTAAAAAGGATGGCAATGGCAGAAGCAACCAGTAAAGAGATACGCCAAAACTTTTTTTTGGCTTCATCAATGAATGGAATCACACCAGTTTTTGGTTTGATAACAGTAAGAACCCCGATCATTTGATTTTTGAATCGGATCGGGGAAGCCACAAACAAAGCTCCTTCGCCTTCTATATCGAGTAACTTACTGGACCTTGCTCCATATTTACCTTGAAGAGTCAAATAAACATCATTGAACTTTGAATAATCGAGACCTTCCCGGTAGGACTCAGAGTCAAAAATCACAATCCCATTTTTATCGGTGATATAAAGTTGGATGTCTGTATAGGTTTTTAATAACGAATAAATTTTTGCTTCAAACGAACGTTTGTTTGTATTTTCAAATACGGGAGAAAACAGAGTATGAAGGAATACCTTAAAATGATAAATATCTTTTGGATTTTGTTCCAATTCTTCTTCGACAATGGCAGACAAAATATGTGCCGTATCATTCAAAGATTCTTCGACCGTCTCCATATAACGAGGCCGAATGGATTCTTCTGTTTTATCGATTAAATAATAAAAACCAATACTTAAGATAAAAAAAAACTAATGATGATGCGAATCCAAAGGTTCATATTTTTTCCTTCAATCCATATCCTTGTCCCCTTCTTGTTTCAATGGGGTCGAAGTCTGGTTCTATTTCTTTGAACCTGGCACGGATGTTTTTAATCACAGTATCCACAGCGCGGTCGAAACTATCTTCTGGTTCTGTCCAAACACTGTCCATAATTTCTTCTCTTGTGAAAATTCTACCTGGCCATTTAAAAAACAGTTCCATCGTTTTGTATTCATAAGGAGATAAATTTAAGTGATAACCATTGAAATAAACCAACTTTTTATCCAGAGAAATTCTAAGTTTGTGATCTTCTAAATTTTGTGTCGGAGTGGATCGTCGTAAAATCGCACGAATCCTTGCCAGAAGTTCCCTGGGGCTAAATGGTTTGACAATGTAATCATCAGCGCCAATCTCAAGCCCCAAAACTTTATCAATTTCTGTATTCCTAGCAGTTAAAAAAATAACAGGCGTTAAATATTTTTTTCGAATTTCTTTTAATACTTCAAATCCATTTTGATCAGGAAGTCCGACATCAAGTATGATCAAAGATACATCTTGTGAAACTTTTTCAATTCCTTGTTTTCCTGTAGAGGCCAAAGAAACAATAAACCCTTCAGACTCTAATGTAATCTGAATGGTTTCCTGAATTCCTGGTTCATCCTCTATTAAAAGTATCTTTGTCATCGAAACTAAATTATTTTCCTTCTGCCCAGGACTCTTCTCTTGGATCGGCGACACCAATGAGTTTTCGATTTTTATCATCATTTAACACGGCACATACGGAACCTAAATCATTATCCAAATGTCCTTTTTTATATACTTTGTATCCTTTTTCTTTCAATGAATCAGAAACTTTTTCATACAAAGATTCTTCTAACTCAATTCCACCGGGACGGTAAACGTGAGGAGAAAAACTATCTGGCCAGTTCACCGAACGAAATCTAGGTGCTTCCACTGCTTTTTGTGGATCCATTCCAAATACTATTACATTCAAAAAGAATTGGATCATCGCTTGGCTTTGGACATCTCCCCCTGGAGTTCCAAAACTCATCCATAACTTTCCATTTTTTAAAACCATTCCTGGATTAGGAGTGATCCTTGGTCGTTTGCCAGGTGCCAGCGCAGAAGGATGATTGGGGTCTAAACGAAATTGAGTCATCCGTATACCCAATGTGAGTCCAGTTCCTGGAACCATAGGTGATTGCGGAAAATCACTTGGAGT
Source organism: Leptospira bourretii (assembly GCF_004770145.1). Lineage (NCBI taxonomy): Bacteria > Pseudomonadati > Spirochaetota > Leptospiria > Leptospirales > Leptospiraceae > Leptospira > Leptospira bourretii. Next base: position 516,418 of record NZ_RQFW01000005.1, read on the forward strand.
GAGAGAAACAGCATTTCCAGAAGCATCGATGATACTCAAATAGGTTGTATCTTTTCCATATTTAATTTCTCCTACTGAGACATCCTTTACTTCGTTAGGCGGCAATTGCAAAGAGGATTGTTTTTTAGAAGAAAACAACCAAGGGTTTCCACTGGGAGGAGTGGCACCAAAGGCTTCTTTTTGTATCAGTTTTCTTCGTATTGCTGCATATTTTTTTGAAAGTAATCCATCTAAAGGAACATCCACAAATTTGGGATCACCAAAATACCTTTCTCGATCAGCAACTACAAGTTCGATGGCTTGCGATACTGTATGAATGTATTCAGGAGAATTATGGCCCATCGATTTTAAGTTCACACCATCTAACAGTTGCAAAACCATTGGAACCACGGGTCCTTGGGTCCAAGTTTGGTTGGATAAAATTTGATACTCACCATATTCACCGGAAATAGGTTTTTCCCAACCACCTGTATAATTTGCCAAATCTTCTTTTGTAAAGAGTCCTCCTTTTTCCGTATGTAATTTGACAATCGCATCGGCAACTGGTCCCTTATAAAAATAATCCCTAACTGATTCTAATGCTTGTTTTCTGGTTTTTCCTTTTTTGAGAGTTCTATTTTCTTCGTCTGCCATTGACTTCCAAGTTTTTGCAAGGTCCAAACGTTTTGTTAACTCCCCTTCTCGGATTCCATACCACCATTTTTTTTCAAGATACACTTCGGAATTATAAGGCATAATGATTGTAAAACCCAATCGTTTGTATAATGGTAAATCTAAGTTTTTGACAAGAATTCGGTTGGCAGGAAATCCTTCTTCCGCAACAGCAATTGCCGGTTTTACTAATTCAGAAAAAGATTTTGTCCCATGATCTTGTAACAGTCGTACGATGACATCTGGGGATGCAGGCAACAACTGAGCCAAAATAGAATTTTTTGGCATTACATCATAACCCTTTTCTTTAAACCATTCGATGTTTGCTTTTTTAGGAGCTGTTCCTGCCCCAATATAACTTTTGACTTGTCCTGATTTTTGGTCGTACACCAAGGTAGGAGCAACGGATGGAAAACTAGCTGCTTCCCCATTTGTTACATTTAACACAAGCAATGCGGCTACTGCTGCATCAATCGCATTCCCTCCATCTTCTAAAACTTTGATGGCCGCTTTGGTTGCGAGTGGGTTTCCCGTAGAAACCATATATTTTTTACCAACAGCGACATCCCGCAAACTTCCCTGTGGATCAACATAGGATGGAACGATAGGTCGGCGACTTCCTAAACATTGGAAGAAAAAAAGAAACACAAGGGAAGTGATTAAGATTTTAAGAAAATGTAACATAGACCCTCAAAAACAGCCATTTCTGCAAAATGGTGTCAAAATTTGATTCTATGTCGAACTATTTTTTTATAACTTAAATCGATCGGTAATCCCTTTTAAAATCTCTGCAGTGGATGCTAAATTTTGTGCAGAAGAAGACATTTCCTCTGACCCAGAAGCAGTACTTAACGTATGTTCGTTGATCTGGATGATCACTTCAGAGATTTCTCTCACTGCTCTTTTTTGTTCGTTAGTAGAGAGTTTGATTGTTTCTGCATCTTGACCCATTTGTTCAGCACCTTCGTCTACTTCTCGTTTGATGGACTCTTGTGCTGCTGTGACTGAATACAGTTTGTTCATTGCTTGACTCACTGTTTCCACATTTTGGATGATATTGTGTAACATGGCCGCCGAGGAACGAATGGCATTGGCACCCGAGTCCAATTCCCGATTGTTTTTTGTAATCATGGTTCCAATGGATTTAATGGATGATGCTGTTTTTTCGGAAAGTTTTGAAATTTCATCGGCAACCACAGCAAATCCTCTACCTGCCTCACCAGCTCTTGCTGCTTCGATAGCAGCGTTCAATGCCAAAAGTTGTGTTTGGTCTGAAATTTCATTTATGATCTGAATGATGGCCGTCATCTCTCCTGAGGAATGTAGGATATTTTCAATCATTTGGCTCATCCCTTGGATGGACTCTTCCCCTTTTTTGGCCTGATCCGAAATGGATTCAGCCAATTTTAGAGTGCTTTCAATTTCAGAACCAATTTTACGGATACTTTCCGATAATTCGCGAATTTTAGAATGGAAGTTTGCAAAATTTCCAAACTGTCTTTCGGTAGAAGCTGCTATATAATCCATACCAGCAGACATCTCTTCAATCGTTGCTGACATTTCTTCCGAAGAGGCTGCCGTTGACTGCGCCCCTGTTGCAAAATTATTAGAAGAAGAAGTAAGTTGTTCTGATGCGGAAGCCAATTCCATTGTGATTCTTTGGATTTCTTCAAATGATTTTCTCAAACTCGCAATGAAAGTATTAAGACCTTGGCCCATGCGCCCAATTTCATCATCATAGACTACTTGAATGGAGGAAGTTAAATCACCCTCAGACATTGATTTGAATATATGACTTACATTTTCCAGTGGGTTCAAACGTTTGCTAAGTAAAACATATAATAACCAAATAGAAACAAGTGCAATTAAGATAGAAGACACAGCAACGATGAGTAATAATTCAAAAAGTGCTTCTTTGATTTCTTCCTTTGGTTGGATGGCAAGGATCACCACACCCCAGTCATTTAGATTGTAACTCACGGCAAGATGTTCTTTTTCTAAGTAATTAAACTCTAACACCTCTCCCGTTTTAAGGGATAACATACGAGCACCTGATTCATCTTTAGATAAATCATATTTTAAAATTTGTTTTTTCTCTTTTAAAGCAATGAGCAAACCAGCTGTTGTCGAAACGACTACATATCCATCACGACCAATTTTGATTTTGTTGATTACTTTGTCCGTTAAATCCATCAAAGAAAGTGCAATTCCAGCATTTCCAATTAACTTATCGCCGTCATACACAGGATAGGTGATAGTCGCAACAGGGTTATTTGTAAGAGGATTCATAATTGGTTTACCAACAAAGTATCTCTTTTCCTTACCAGCCTTTAGTTCTGCCGGATCCATATCAGCCGGTTTCATTTTCCAACCGATGGCCTTACCCGTAGCGTCAGCAACAACACGAGGATCGTTATCATAAGTATGAGTGTAAATATTTTCATACACTCCGTAACGATCGTTCATTTCTTTAAAGTAAGCCTGTGCGATTGGTTTTCCTGTTTTTAGGGAATCAATGGTTCTTTTATCATTGGCGACAGTTTTGATGACATTGACATGGTTTACAAAAAAATCATCGATCTCTTGTCCCACAACACCGACAATTCCATGCATTTGTCCAATGTAGGCCTCTTGAATTTTTTTTTGTCCGAAGTAATATGCAACAGCGCCAACAGAACAACTGATGATAAAAAGAATGGAGGCACCACTTAAAAGTAATATGAATTTGATCGAATTGCGTTGCATAAAATTTCCTCGATATTTGTATTGAACATGGTTAAGAATATCAAATTATTCTTAATGAACTCAATCTCAGGCTTTTGGTATAGAGTTTGAAATCGTTGTTTTTTGGCAATCTACCTAGAATGATTCTAAGGAAAAAACCTTTTTTTAAGACTTAGGGATTACTCCTCAAAGTCCAAAGAATATGAAAAATGAAATTTATACAAAGTGGGAAGAGGACTCAGCACTTGTGATCACAAGAATCTCTGGCGCTGTCACCGAAGACGAAGTTTCCAAATGGAAACAAAGTTTAGAAACAACTTTCTCCTCTATCCCGAAAGGAACAAAATTTAAAATCTTTGTCAACCTTCATGGACTGAATCCTTCGTCCGTCTCTGCGCACAAAGCTTACCGAGACATCGTTCCCCTTCTCTTAAGCAAATACAATTGGCGGATTGGATATCTGGATTTGTTCGACGAAGCAAAGGATTTAAAACTAACATCCGAGAACGGAATCGAATGTCTGGCCGCTGTTCATTGCCATCACGATAGTTATAAAATCAATGAATATGAACGCAGGTTCGGGAAAACGTCAGAACATTTTTATGATGATCCAGAAAAATCGGAAACCTGGATACGTAGTTATCCAGTGGCTTCCCATTAAAACTTTTCGCTTACAATGAATTCCGTTGTAAGCCCTTCTTTCCTTTTCAATATGAATCCTGTTCTTTAAATGACCAAAGGGAATCTGAATTGACATTTCATTTTCAGACGTACAATCGCCGGAATGAAAAAGATAATCTTGGTCTCTCTATTTTTTTTAATTAGCTCTGCTGTAATGGCAAATCCCGAAACCAAAGCGAACGAACTTTGTGATTGTTTAAAAAAAGGCAAAACAAACGAGAATGCAGAAGATAAAAAATCATGTTTATCATTAAGAGAAAAACATGTTTCAGATTTAAAAAAAGGATCTAAGTCATATGAATCCTATCTTTTGTCTGTTCAAAAATGCGAACAAACATTAGCCGGAACTCCCGAAGTGAATCCCAATCTAAATACAAAAGAAAAAATCTCTGCTGTATGTGATTGTTTTCAAAAAGCAGTCAAACAAAATCGGATGGGATGTTTTAAACTCCAAAGTGATTATGGAAAAACCATCTCAGACCCTGAAGAAAAAAAAGAATTTAATCTCTCCTCTGGAAGTTGTGGATAGTAAAATCAAAACAAGGAAAGGACTTTCCTCTTTCAACGAATCAGTCCCTTCCTTTCCATTCTCTCTCTAGTTTATTTTTTAAAGTACAAATAAACCTTTTGTAAAGGAAAATACAATATTGCAGCAAGTAGTAAAAAAGGAATCATCCAAATCAAATAGTATGTTAACTCCAAAAATACATTCAAAATTCCCACAAAAGCATTTCTATATGTAGGAACTTGAATTTTATCGGCAGGAATGGGGCTTGAAAATTGAATACTCAACGTGGCCCATTTCACCTTATCTTTTATTTTCCAAATTTCGTGTTCGGCATTGTCCAAATTATTTTCACTATCGGTGACTGCTTCTTCAATCTCCTCCCAATTTTTGGAATTGGCCGAAGTTTGGTTGTTAGCATTCGATCGTCTTGTGAATCGAATTTTTTCACGGTTTGATTTTACCTTTTGCCAAACCATTCCTTCTGTATGGTCCACAGTTGATATATCTTCACTGAGTAAAACCCCATATGTATCTAACTCAATCAAAGCTTCGTATAATTTTTCAGATCGAATATGAATTCGTAAACTCATATAAGGTGAGTCGGTATTGACTGCGGAACTACTTTCGATATAACCATACTTTGTAATAAAACCAAGAATATCCTTTCTGGTTTTTATCAAATCTTGGGTTTGGTAACTTAATTGGACTTGGTATTCTAACAATCGTTCTGCGGTTGGTTGGATAGGAACAAATACTTGTCCGAGTTGGTTTTCAACTGACGGTGGTTCTTTGGCTTCTTGCGACACAGAAGGACTGGCAGCCACTTTTTTTTCCATCGGCATGTCCATAGAACGTTTTTCCGCTTCGACTGATGCGGTAGATTCGCTGTTTGATTCTTTGCCACATTGCAGAAGGAAGGCAAAAAGAATGAAGACCATCAATTTAAAAATTTTTTTCACAAAAGATCCCTACTTGTTTCTACTTAGACTTAACAGTTCTCATGAAAAAGTTTCTCAAGTTTTAGGACGAATCCAACACCAAAAGGTGTTGGACCGGGCTTTCCGCTGCAATCTGCAAAGCAACAGAAGAATCTTTTTAAATTGCGAACCTATCCACCTAACTTCTATTGCATTGCAGGATTTACGCTACAATCCCTTTCGCGTTGGATCTGGTCACAATCATCTACAATTTTTTACTTAAAAACGACCGGGAAGGAATGGCAAAGGGAACTTCTAACTCCACAGTTCCCATCCCACCGCTTATCACTTCTACAGGATTTTGTTTATAAAAAATTTGGTCTACAGTGAAGGTTGCAGGATTTGAATCAATGGCTGTGATGACTTCCATCAAATCGCCTTTTTGGATTTTATTTTTAACTTCAATCACAATTCGTTTTGTATCTGGTTTATACTCTTTTACAAAACCTGCATATTTTTGGCTCATTTGTAGACTGGTTCCAAATTCATTATTTTGAAAGTTTCTTTCCTCTTCAGGAATTTTGTCTTCCATCCCACGACTTAAAAAACCAGAAAAATACTTACGTGAAGAAACTTTATCCAATTCTTCTAACCACTTCCGATCAAACCCTTCTCCTCGTGCAATATTATCTAAAGTATGTCGATAACTACGAGCGACCATCCCAACATAATAATCATTTTTGGTTCGGCCCTCTACTTTCAAAGAATCAACTCCAGCATCACATAACTCTTGTAAAAACTCGATGGCCCGTAAGTCTTTTGAATTCATCAAAAAAGTTCCTTCTTCATCCGTAATGAGTTCCATCGGTTCATCATTCTGTTTAGGATTTGTGACATATACTTTATACAAATCTCTGCATGCATTGTTACAAGAACCTTGATTGGCATCTCGTTTTTTAAAATAATTACTCATAAAACAACGACCACTATGAGCAATACAAATGGATCCATGAACAAAAACTTCAATTTCCATGTCGGGAACTTCATTTTTAATTTCAGCAATCTCAGATATAGAAACTTCGCGAGAAAGAATCACACGGGTGGCACCAAATTTTTTCCAAAATTTTACAGCCGCATAATTCATCGTGTTTGTTTGGACAGAAATATGAATGTCAATTTCAGGATGAGCTTCTTTTGTCAAAAGGATCAATCCAGGATCTGCCATAATCAAAGCATCTGGTTTTAATGCAGCCATTTGATCCAAATACTTTGGATAAGAAGGAAGTTTTGAATTCCTTGGGATGTTATTGACTGTAAAATAAATTTTTTTACCGAGTTGTCTGGCAAGGGTGACTCCCTTTTCCAAAGCCTCCATCGTAAAATCATTTTCACGAGCACGTAATGAAAACCGAGGCACTCCACAATAAGCTGCATCCGCACCATAAAGATAAGCGATTTCTAATTTTTCTAAATTTCCTGCGGGAAGTAATAATTCTGGAATTTTTCTCATCTGGGATACACTCTTAATCCATCCCAAAAGAATCCCCATTTCCCAAAAGGAAAAATCTATAGAAAGATTTTTAGATCGTTTCTAAAATCAAAAAAGGAAAAGACAAAGAGATCCATATTTTTTATTGTAAGACATCATGTTCCTTTACTTTCTCTTTTTAATCTTTCATGTTCTCTCGGCAATGGTATGGGTGGGAGGAATGATTTTTTATGTGATCGTTTTGATTCCTGTCATTCGGAATCCAGAACTAAAAGATCAAAAACTTAGGTTACTACAACTAACAGCGATTCAATTTCGAAATATATCTTACATTATATTTGCCATTTTTATTTTTTCAGGAACGGGAATCTTATATCTAAAAGGTTTTTTTCAAAATGGAATCAATTGGGAACTATGGTCATCTAACATTGGCTTTATGTTTATGGCAAAAATTGGTTTATTTACCGTTTTATTTTTATCTTCTTTGTACCATGATTTTGTCACTGGTCCGAAAACTTTTACTTACCTGACAACTGATCCCGTACGTTTTGAACGATATAGAAAAACATCTTCATTTTTCGGAAGGTTTAACTTACTCGTTTCTATGACCATTGCGATCTTTGGTATTTTTGTTTCCCGGGGTTTCTCAATTTTCTAATCGTTTATTCCCCTTGACACCCTAGAGTCCCTCTTTTCCCTGAAACAAATGATTCCGAGTCGCATTTTCATATCTACTTTCATTCTAATTCTAATCCTGGAGCCGGGCTTTCGCGAGACAGAACTCCAAGCCTTCCACGGGATCATGCAACCCGCCTTTGGAGCAAGACAAGCGGGGATGGGAGGAGCCTTCCAAGCGGTGGGAGGATCGGTGATGGATTTAGAATCCAATCCCTCTCACTTAGCAAGAGTGAAAAGAACCAAATGGGAGTTAGGTTCTGCAATACATCTCCCAACCATCGAATACAATGATGAATACATCGATCCAAATCCCAATCGTTCTTACAAAAATTCTACCGTAGAACATCCTAGAGCCGTCCTTCCTTACATTGGCATCATCAAACCAGTAACAGAAAATATCAGCATTGGTTTTGCTCTCTATGCACAAGGTGGTGGTGGTGGACAATTTAAAAATATCAAACGACATACTCCTGATGGAAGAACACTGAATGAAACCTTTGAAATCAATATCCCCATCATCGGAGATAGTACAAAGGCAGTTGAAGATTTAAATTTTAGATTTATGACCATGAAATCCACGTTTGGTGCCGGTTACAAAAAAGGAAACTTTGCTATCGGTGCCGGAATTGATTTTGTTTATGGGTTTATGGAATTAAAAAGAACCTACCAAGACGAAACAAGGAGTCTTACCATTCCTGGTGGAATTCGTTACCAAAGTGATTCCGCATATACAATGGGAGGAAAAATAGGTGTTTCTTATGATCTAACAGAAAACATACGAGTAGCTTATTCCTATACAACTAGAAATCTTTTGCCAATGGATGGAACCATGAAAGTAGATGGTTATGCACCAGAAAGATCTTTTGGAACAAGAGTTTCTCGTTATATGATTTGGCCCGACAAACATGTAGCGGGAATCTCCTACCGCACAGATAAGTTCATCATCGATTTTGATATCAAATACATCCCTTGGTCACAAAGTTTTAATACAAGTAAGTTTCGATTGGAAGATGTTTGGATGAGAACACCGATTGGAGTCGAAACCAATGCTTTTCAATTTAATTTAAATTGGAAAGACCAAACCATATTGGCAGTTGGTTTTGAATACAAATGGAATGAACGATTTATGAGCCGAATGGGTTATAGTTATGGCAACAATATCATTCCTGCAAGTGGAGTGAGTCCGATGTTAGGAGCCAGTATTGAACACCATCTTGCAATGGGAGGAAGTATTTCTTGGAATGATACTTCGTTTCATATTGCCTGTGAGTATGGATTTCCTAAAAAAACCTATGGCGGTAAAACTTCCGACTGGACTTTATCCCATGCTGTTTTTTCTAATAAAGAAATTCATCCATTCCAATTTTCTTATAATAAACAAATGAGTATTTTTAGTATTTATATCGGAATGGAACAAAACATATAAAAGGATCACCTATGAATTCAAAATTAATTGGAAAATTTGCAATTGGACTGTGGATTGTTACTGTCATTACCTTAGGATATTTTTTCTATTTCGGAAGTACAAGTCGTTCTCTTGACAATCGAACCGCAATCCATTTGACACCAGCAGAACGCCAATTGGTTTTAACAGAAATGAGAGCCTTACTCACTGCTGTTAATGGTATGTTAAGTGGACTTGCAGACAAAGATTACGAAGGTGCTGCCAAAGCGGCTGATGCCGTCGGTATGGGACTTGTTGCCAGTTTAGAACACCAAGAAAAAACGATTCTATTAAAACTTCCTGTGGAATTTAAAAAATTGGGATTTGGAACTCATGAAAAATTTGATTCCATCGCTGCAAAGATTAGAAACAAACAAGAAATTCATTCCCTATTGAAAGAGATGGATGAACTGACTCGTAATTGTGTCGCGTGCCATGCCAGTTACAAAATAGAAGTTGATTCCGATCAAAAATAATTTGTTTTAACCAGAATTCCAATGCCAAAAATTTCAAGATACTTTATCAAATCAGGGTTATTGTATTTATTGTTGGGAGTTCTGGTTTATGCCCTTTCCGAATTTCCAAATTCAAATTGGGAAATACAATTAATGCCTGTTTATTGGCATATGATCGCTCTTGGATGGATCACTCAAATCATTATTGGAGTATCTCTTTGGATGTATCCCAAAGGAAAAAATCCAAGTCCCAAAAATGGAAGTAAACTGGTTTGGGCTTCGTATATCAGTTTAAACTTGGGTTTAATCCTTAGGATTATTTCCGAACCTTGGATTTACATTCAAAAAGAGTTCTTCATTTTCCCATTTTTAATTTCAATCGTTTTGCAATTTACGGGAATCCTTTGTTATGTTTTAGAAATTTGGCCTCGCCTGGAACCACAAAGACAAAAATAAAATATGTTTCCGATTCAATCTGTTTGGTTCATTCGTATTGCTCTGATTTATCTAATGATTGGATCATCCATAGGTGTCGTTTTGATGTTGAACAAAGCCTTTGTTTTTTCTCCTGAAATTTGGCGGCTTTTACCATTACATTATTCTATTCTAATTTGGGGATTTTTCCTGCAGCTCATTATGGGAACCGCTTATTGGATGTTTCCCAAGTTTCTTTCGGAACATCCAAGAGGATCCATCTGGCAAGTTTGGTTTCTATTTTATAGTTACAACCTAGGATTGATTTTATATTTAATAACAAAATTCATTTTACCTTTTGAATCTTTGGCTCTACTCGGAAAATTTCTAATTTTTTTAGGTTTGATCACTTTTATGAAGTTAGCTTGGGAACGAGTGATTTCCTACAACAAATAGAAATTTCCTTCTCCACTTTTTATTAAAAAAAATACCACCATTGATTTAGATCAATTTTTTCCTGAAACAAGAATGGTAGTTTGTATCATGAAGTTTTCCCAATCGATACTCTATGGTTTTATTTTATTCTTATTTTGCATGACTTATTCATGCCATGACCATTCGGGCTCAAAACTTCCGGAACTAAACAATGGTAAACCTTGGGTGGCCGATGAATCGACAAGGATGGGGTTTCAGAAGATGAACGAAATATTTCACCATGCAAATTCTGATGAGTCAGTTGAAGACTACCATAAACAAGCGGACCAAATCACATCCATTATCAATGATATTTTATCTTCCTGTACAATGACAGGGCAAGGACACGAAGAACTACATAAATATATTAATTTATTATTAGAAGAAGTGAAAACAATGAAAGGTAATGATATTGATTTAGCAAAAAAAGCAAAATCAAACCTAATCGAAAAAATATCCAAATATCCGTTATACTTTGAATGAACAAAGTATAACGGAAAAATCTAAATATTGAATTTTATATACGGTTTATAATCCATATCCTCTTGTAGGATATGATTGGTAAGCCAAGCACGTAAAAACTTAAGAAGGTCTCCAAAGAATTGATTGAGTTCTTCGTCATTGGAAAGTAGATTTCCTGAACTCAGACGATTTTTTAGTTCTAAAATTTTATCAGTGAACCGGTCATGTTGTTTTTTATGAGCTTCTAGTTCTGGGTATTGGTTTAACTCCATCACTCGTTCTTCAATTAAAAAATGACTGAGTGTATAATCCTCTAGTTCAGAAACTGCATCCACAAGGATCTTGGATTTTCCAGAAAGATGCTCTTTGTTTTCATCGTAAACTGTCTCGATATTGTTGATCAAACGAAAGAGTTTTTTATGTTGAGAATCAATCTCTGAAATATTCGTTTCGTATTTCGAATCCCACTGTGTTACCATGAGAAAACCTCGTTCTTTCAGGTTTTTCCAGCACCCCAAGAGGACAAGTGAATAATCCAAACCACGACGAGACTATCGATTTCACTAAACCAAGAATTAGAATAAGAATCGTTCTAATTTATTTTTAGAGAATTGCTAAACTGACAGAGAACCGGCCAAAGGACTGCTTTTTCGATTTTAAATACGAACTGTACTTCTCTTTCTCATTCCCCTAATTGACAATTATCAACGCTATTGATTCGAACAAACTTGATTTAGATCAATACAGAATCTCTCTTTATAGCATTCAATGGAAGGTGAACCAATAAGTGGGCGGTATCCAATGAACAAAAAAATTTTTCAATTCACAATGATTACAATTGTCACCTGTCTCTCGCTAGCCGGTGTCTCTTGCGGAAAATCTGATGATTCCGATGCAGGCAAAGGTATTTCTGCTGTAGCAGATGACAAATCACAACAGGATGTTCTAAAAATTGCTGTAGGTTCCAAAGACCATACAACCCTTGTCGCGGCTGTCCAAGCTGCGGGCCTCGTGGATTCCCTTGCCAACCAAGGACCGTTCACTGTGTTCGCACCAACAAACGATGCATTTGCGAAGTTACCGGCAGGAACCGTAGATGATCTTTTAAAACCGAGCCAAAAAGACGCATTGAAGAACATATTAGAGTACCATGTGGTAGTAGGTAACCTAACTGAATCCATTTTGAAATCTGAGTTCACCGGTAAAGATGATGAACTTGGTATGGCAAATGGAGGTCACACAAAAGTTTCCGTAAAAAATGGAAAGGTAATGATCAATGGTGCAACCATTGTCGCATCCATTCCAGCTGCAAACGGAATCATTCATGTCGTTGACTCGGTGTTACTTCCATCAGCAAAGAAATGATAAGAAAAAAATACCAAGGAGTATTTAAAATGAACCTTTCAAAAATAAACGGAGTGTCTTTTCGAATGAAGTTCGGAATCTTACTCGGACTCTTCGTGACAATGACAATCATATCCTGTGGAGGAGAGAAAACTGAGGAAACACCAACATCTAATGCTGGTTCTAAGGGAATTGGACCAGTAAAATCTGTTACCATCGGTGCATTAGACCAGGCTATGGCAGACCGTGGTAAAAAACAATTTGAAGCCAAGTGTTCCGCTTGTCACAAATTCGAAGAAAAGGTTGTCGGACCAGCTCTTCAAGATGTAACACTCCGCAGAACTCCAGAATGGATTATGAATATGATTCTAAATCCAATTGAGATGACTCAAAAAGATCCCATTGGACAAGAGTTACTCGGTGAACACTTAACTCAAATGACTTTTCAAAACATAAAGGAAGAAGAAGCGAGAGAGATCCTCGAATACTTCCGTAAGATGGATTTAAAATAGGTAACGATATGTTAAAAAAATCAAATTTAATACTAGTTACACTTGGAATCGCTCTTTTTGCATTCGTTCCGAATTGCAAAAAGGGTGCGGCAACGGCAACACTTGCTTCCGATGCTGCTTCTAGAGTGTATGTGGCTCCGGGCGATAAGGACGAAGTGTACGCCTTTTTGTCTGGTGGATTTAGTGGTCAGATGTCCGTTTACGGAATCCCATCTGCAAGACTATTCAAAATCATTCCAGTATTCTCCGTTTTTCCTGAAAACGGATACGGATTTGATGAAGAAACCAAAGACATGTTGAAAACTACTCATGGTTATGTGCCTTGGGATGATAGCCATCACGTAGAAGCGTCTATGACAGATGGTAAACAAGATGGTCGTTGGATGTTCCTTAACGCAAACAACACACCAAGGCTTGCAAGGATTGACCTAAAATCTTTTGAAACAAAAGAGATTTTGGAAATCCCAAACACTGCCGGAAACCATGCTTCCCCATTTGCTACTGAAAACACAGAGTATTTGATGGCAGCAACACGTTTCTCGGTTCCTGTTCCACAAGCAAGTGTGGCAATCGACAGTTTTTCCAAAGGTGGGTTCAAAGGAACTGTCACTATGGTAAAAGTTGATAAAAACACAGGAAGACTTTCGATTGAGTTACAAGTTCTAGTTCCAGGATTCAACTATGACTTATCACATTGTGGTAAAAAGAAATCCCACGACTGGTGTTTCTTCAGTAGTTATAACTCGGAACAAGCTCATAAAATGTTAGAAGTTGGTGCTTCTAAAAAAGATAAAGACTTTATCTTAGCATTCAACTGGGTTCGTGCGAAGGAATGTAAAGACCAAGGCAAAGCTTACAACTTTGGTGGTGAATACCTAAACAATTTCAAAGATGAAAACAAACCTGCCGTTTCAACAAAGTTAAGCGGTGTGAAGATGTTGAATCCGAAGGATTGTCCAGGTATGATGTATTACATGCCAACACCTAAAAGTCCACACGGAACTGATGTTGACTCTACTGGTGAGTACATTGTTGGTGGTGGAAAGTTAGCATCCGTCATTCCAGTTCACTCCTTTAGCAAAATGATGGAAGTAAAAGACAAAAAGGAACACCACTCGACTGAAATCGAAGGAATTCCAGTTCTTAAATACGAATCCACACTTGCTGGTGAAGTACAAAAACCATGTCTTGGTCCATTACACACTGAGTTCGACGGTCAAGGGTATGCTTATACTTCTTGTTTCGTAAGTTCAGAGGTTGTAAAATGGAAACTAGGAACATGGGAAGTGGTGCAACATCTACCTGCTTATTATAGTGTAGGTCATTTATCCATCGTTGGTGGTAGTTCCACTGAACCTTATGGTAAGTATCTCATTGCGATGAACAAAATTACTAAAGATAGATATCTACCAGTTGGTATGGAGTTACCACAAAGTGCACAGCTCTATGATATCTCTTCTGGTAAAGCTGAATTGTTGTCTGACTTCCCTACTGTGGGAGAACCACACTATTCACAAATGATTCCAGCAAAGTTAATTATGGATAAAACTGCGAAACTCTTCCCGTTAGAGGAAAACAAACATCCATACGCGACTAAAAATGAAAACGATGCAAAAATCGTTAGACTTGGAAGTACAATCCATATCTACATGACTGCGATTCGTTCCCATTTCAAACCGGATATCATTGAAGCAAGAACTGGGGAAACTTTATACTTCCACGTAACTAACTTGGAACAAGATTATGACATTCCTCACGGATTTGCAATCGGTGGAGCACCTAACATGACTAACCTTCTTATCATGCCAGGTGAAACTAGAACCTTCAAATGGGTAGCACCAAAACCTGGTGTGTATCCTTTCTATTGCACTGATTTCTGTTCTGCTCTACACCAAGAGATGCAACAGTACATCCGAGTAAATCCATAACCTATATGAAAACTTTACTTTTCCAAACGTTAAGTAAAAGAAACCGGCTCCTAATCTTAGGGGTCGGTTTGGTTCTCATCTTAGTTTATCTAATTCCTATCTGGTCCATTTCCATTGCGGCTCCTCAATATCCTGAAGGACTCGGTATGCAAATTTGGATTAACAAAATCACTGGTGCCACACCTTATGATCTCAAAAACATCAATCTTCTGAACCACTACATTGGTATGCAGGAAATTGTTTCGGAATCCATTCCGGAACTACTCTTTATGCCGTATGTTCTTGGTTATCTGATCTTTGGTGCGTTTATCACAGAACTCTATCCCAAAGTGGGGATGGCAATTCTTGGGATTATCAATTTGATCATCGTAGGTCTTGTTGGGCTTTCTGATTTTTGGAGATGGGAATACAACTATGGACACAACTTAAATCCAGAAGCACCAATCATTGTGGAAGGAATGGCTTACCAACCGCCACTTCTTGGCTGTAAGGTAATGTTAAATATTACGGCTTGTAGTTATCCTTCTTATGGTGGTATGATTCTTGGATTAAGTCTCGTCGTATTAGTGTATATTCTCTGGGATGAAAATCGAAGGAAAAAAACAAATGCGATTTAATAGTTTCAAACTAATTTGCATTTTCCTCACAGTCGCACTCGTAGGCTGTGGGGATGTTCGTCCTGAAGCATTGACTGTGGGGGAAACCAAATGTAGTCACTGTTCTATGTCCATTGTAGATATGAGATTTCATACCCAACTCATCACATACAAAGGAAAAAGATACCATTTCGATGCCATTGAATGTATGGAACAATTTCAGAAACAAAAAGATTTAAAAATTGCAAAAGTATGGGTGACTAACTATTTAGATACAAAAGAATTTATCCCTAAAGACGAAGCCATTATCATCCATTCAGACAAAATTCGTTCGCCAATGGGAGCGGGACTTGCCGCTTTTAAAACTCATGAAGACTCTTCTCAATTTCAAAATTAAAAGGGTTTGCCAAAAAACCAATTTGTATCATAAACAAAACCAAAAAAATCATCAGATTCCTCTTGGTTGGAAAAACACTTTATATTTTTTTTCCTTAATTCTAATATCTATTACCGCTATAAATCCGTTATTCTCCAAAACCATTTCCGTATGTACAAATTGTACTGTAAAAACGGTAAAGGATGCCATTTTGTTTTCACAAAATGGTGATACAATCAAAATCCAACCAGGAATTTACAAAGAAGGTTTTTTACCCATCACCAAATCCATTTCCATCATTGGCGAAAATGGTGTGGTGATTGATGGACTCAAAGAAAAACATGTATTGGGAGTTTATGCCAATGGAGTCCGCATTCAAAATTTAAAAGTAATTGGCAGTGGAATTTCCGACTTAAGTGAATATGCAGGGGTTCATGCAGAAAAAGTAAAAGATTGTTATTTTGAAAATTTAAGTTTAGAAGACAATGTTTATGGATTTTATTTAGCAGAAACCACAAACTGCACAATCAAAAACAATACCTCCATTGGGAATGCTGAAAACGAAGTCCTTGGTGGAAATGGGATTCACCTCTGGTCCGCAAGTCACAACAAAATCATTGGAAACAAATTAAAAAAACACCGTGATGGAATTTATTTAGAATTCTCAGAACATTTAGAAATCGAAGGGAACGAATCAGAAGAAAACATTCGTTACGGAATGCATTTTATGTTTTCCAATCACAACCAATTTAACAAAAACATTTTTAAAAATAATTCGGCTGGTGTCGCCGTTATGTATAGCAAAGACATCATTATGGAAGAAAATGAATTTTTAGACAATTGGGGAGAAAGTTCCAATGGAATTTTACTCAAAGATATTGCAGACAGTACGTTATCCAAAAATCGTTTTGAAGGGAATACAATTGCTGTTTTTGCCGATGGAATTACCAATGTCAATTTTCAAAACAATGATTTTATCAACAATGGATGGGGAATCAAAATTCTTGGAAATACCGATTACAACAAAATCATAGATAACAATTTTATAAAAAATGTTTTTGATATCAGCACCAATACAAAATCAACAACCAATGTTTTTTCGAAAAATTATTGGGATCACTACGAGGGATACGATTTAGACAAGGATCATATTGGAGATATTCCACATAAAACCATTCATTTTTTTGGATACTGGATTGCTGTGTATCCATTCCTTATGGTACTGTATGAATCTCCAGTGGTTCTCTTTTTGCAAGGAATCGAAAAAGCATTTCCCATAGTGACACCGATTGAATTTGAAGACCAACATCCAAGGATGAAGGAAAGAATATGATAGAAGTTAAAAATCTTACCATCAGTTATGGTGGAAATTCTATTGCCGTTAAGGATGTAAATTTCCAAACAGAATCAGGCAATATAGTTTCCATCATTGGTCCCAATGGATCAGGTAAAAGTTCACTGATCAAAGGAATTCTTGGACTTGTCCAACCAATCGCTGGAGAAATTTCATTCCAAAGTAAAGACGGACAACCACATACCATCGGTTATATGCCACAAACTCCTCGTTTCCCTACAAACATCAAAGTATCAGAACTAATTTCTTTTTTTAAAAAACTAGAACCGGTAGAAGAAGAAAGATTTCACAACCTTTTGTCTATTTTAGAGTTAAATAACCATATGGATAAAAAAATTGGATCTTTATCCGGGGGAACCAAACAAAAAATCAGCATCCTTCAGTGTTTTTCTTCCAAAAAAGATCTATATGTGATCGACGAACCCACCGCAAGTTTAGATCCTTATATTTCGCATTTACTCAAATCACTTTTGGTCGAAAAGAAAAAAGAAGGTTCTCTTGTTATATTTTCAACCCATATATTAAAAGAATTGCAGGAGTTAGCTGACAGATTTCTTCTTTTATCAGAAGGCTCTATTCTGATCGACGATTCTCCCGAAAATTTCCTTAGAAAAAACAACAAAACTGATTTAGATCAGGCATTGATGAATTTCTGGAATGAGGAATACAAAACAAAACCATGAAAGAAATTTTATTTTTCGAAATCAAAGAAAATATACGAAGTCGTTGGGTATTTATCTACTCAGGATTACTTGTCCTCGTCATGATGATTTTAAGTTTTTTTGGAGATCAAAATGGAATCCGTTTGCTCGTAAGTACAATGAACTTAACTCTCATTGTGATTCCCCTATTTTCCATTACATTCTCAGGAATGTCTTTTTTAGAATCAATGCCATTTGCCGAAGTATTACTTTCAAAATCCGTTAGCAGAAGTTCCCTTTTTTTGGGAAAGTATTTAGGAATTACAATTTCTCTCTCCTTAGGTCTGTTATTCGGACTTGGAATTCCCGGTTTGTTTCTTTTCTCTAATGATCCAAAATTTCTATTTTTATTTTTTGAATTACTATTATTTGGAATCTTCTTAACCTGTATCTTTGTTGCCATTGCCTTTTTAATTTCTTCATTTATCAGAAGGGGTGAAATTGTATTAACAGTTTCTCTTCTGGTTTGGTTGTACTTTTTTATTTTCTTTGATGCTTTGGTATTCATCTTTAGTTTGTATTTAGGTGATTATCCAATCGAAATTCCTTCTCTCATTGTCATCTTACTCAACCCCATCGATTTAATCAGAATTCTTCTAATTCTACAGACTAGCTCCTCGGCTCTTCTTGGTTTTTCAGGAGCGATATTATTAAAACAACTCGGCTTGTACGGAGTTTTAGGAATAACAATTTTGTTTTTATCTTTGTGGATTAGTATTCCACTTCTCGTTTCTTTTAAACGATTCCAAAAACGAAATTTTTGAAGTATGATTTTTATCAATAGAGTTATTTGACTGCTCTTGATTTAGATCATTGAATTACAGCGAAGGACCAGTAGAATGATACCTAATCATTATGAAACGTTGGTTACAAATCGCCGCGGTTTTGATCCTACTTCCCTTTATAGGTAAAATCCTATTTTTGGAAACTGGATTACTTGCCCAGTCTATGTACCAACTCTCTATGGTTTGCCATTGTAACCACGGCTCCAAAAACGAAATTCATAAAGAAGAGGATTCACCTCATTCCAAACGTATCGTTTGCCATCTAACAAAAGATTCTGGTCCTCATGTATGTTCCTGTGCGAAAAAAAAATCAGCCACAAAGGTTCTCCAATCACAGTCCATGAACCCGAGCTTCGCCGCAGACACAAAATTTAACCCACTCATCACTTATGACGTTATCATCCTTGCATTCCAACCAGGCGCCCACCTACGGAACGGATTCGCACACTTACCTTACAAACCACCAAGACAACTCCATTCCTAAAGATTAAAGAATGAGTCTGTTCCTTTTACAGGAACAATTTAAAATCAATTAGGCAAACGAATCAAAAAAGTTTAGTCCTTGGAATGTATCAAAAGGTAATTTTATGTTTAAGAATTTATTATCCATCTCTCTCGTATGTTTGGTTCTATCACAATGTAGTTTAGCAAAAAATACGGAAGCAAACAACACTTCCAATTTACTTTCTCTCCTTGTTGCGGCCAATAGCAACCCAGGTTGTTCTATTTCCACTACGGCAGCGATCCCAAGTAATCTCAGTCAAGTGAACAGCAAACCACGAACCAAATATTCAATCTCTGCTTGTGATGAAGCAGGTTTTAGCAATTTGGGCTTAGGCCAAAGCGAAGTTTCAAAAGGTGCCACTGGAACCAGCGGAACATCTGTATTGTTTACAACTAATGATGTGATGCTTGCAACAAACAAAGGAGGAACTGCAATCGAAGTTTCTTTTATTATGAACTCCGCTTCAAGTACACTTGATGTCATTGGTTATGGTACAGGTAGTCCTTTAAGTGGTCCCACTTATCGTTTGATTGCGGGAGCACAAACCCAATATAAAAACGCAGCAGGTGTGTTTGGGAACACAGGCAAAGGTGGATCAGTTTCTGCACCCATCCCTACTGTTGGAACAACTCATACTTTTTGTTTAGACTTTCAATCCACAATGGGAGGTTCAAGATTCTTAAACGGTTTCAATAAACCTTGTTCGGAACTCACAGATACAGAAAGAGGATCTATGTCTTACTATCCGATCATGCAAATGATGAATGTTCCTGTGTATACAGGCGGCAACCGATTGGGTTTTGTATTGAATGGAGTTACCATTACTTCATTCACAGTTGGTTCCATAGTATCAAACACAGAAATGTAATTTCTCTCTCCAAACACTTGTCATACTGGTGAATTTAGTAGCCAGTATGATTTTTTGGATAAGGATCAATCAAACAAATGAAACTCAAACACATACTCATTTTATTTCTGATAACCACTCCTCTTATTTCGAAAGAGGTTAAAATTGAGAATGCTTATATCAAATATACATCCTCAACAACTTCTGTTGTTTACCTCACCTTAAACAACGGAACAAACATCGAAAAAAAACTTGTGCAAGCAAAATCAAATATAGCCGACCGAGTCAAGTTATATACAATGTTACCATCTGATGCGGGAATGAAAATGGTTCCTGTTACCGAAATTTCCATTCCCAAAAATGGTATGACCCATCTCACTCCAAGAGGGTATCATATCATGCTTTTTGGAATCAAATCTCCATTAAAACTAAAAGAATCCATTCCCTTTCGATTTGTTTTTTCTGATGGCTCAGAACTACAATCCAATATCTCTGTAGAAACTTCATCACCAAACAAAGATATAAACAATAAATCCACTTCCCCTTCATTCAAAACAGAAGAAACAGGATCTAACAATAATGTTTCTCAAACTACAGATGAAGTTGATATGTCAAATTTTGATCCCATTGCACAAACGAACGAAGACCATTCGGAACATGATCATTCAGGCCATGAAGGACACGAACACCACAACCGTGCCGATATGTTGGCACCAGCTGGGATCATGAACCCTCATATCCACGAAAAAGGAAAGTGGATGATTGATTATCGTTATATGGGAATGAAAATGTGGGGATTACAATCTGGTACTTCTGGAATGAGTGACCTTGGAACTTTGTATTTTCCATTTACCGACCCTACTGTTGCCATGCCTACAGGAAGTTTAATTACAGGTTCTCCAATTGGAACTACCCTTCCGACACTTTCACCTAACAAATACAACTATATGTCGGTTCCCACTGATATGGTTATGGAAATGAATATGGTGAGTGCTATGACTTCCATTTCAGACAAATGGATGATTATGTTTATGGTTCCCGCAGTAAAAAACAAAATGACGATGTTATCAAGTAATTTTGACAGAGCTCCCATGAGTTCTGCTGGGATTGGTGATGTTAGTTTTAGCACTGCCTATCGATTGATCAAAACAGAACATCAGAATTTTTTTACAGGTATGGGAATTTCTCTTCCTACTGGTTCCATTGATGAAAGAGACAATATGCCTATGATGGGAAAACAAAAAGTTCCTTATAACATGCAACCTGGTGTTGGAACATATAGTTTACTACCACAATTATCGTATAACGGTAATTACAAGAGAATTTCTTGGGGTGCACAATCCCAAGCCAGTTTACGAATTGGGAAAAATGATAATAACTACAGATTCGGAAATCGATACGAAATATCGGGATGGTTATCCTTTCTTGTTCATGAAAGTACATCAATTTCCGTTCGTGTAGCAAAACAAAGGTGGTTGAACCTCCAGGGAATGGATGCAACTCTTGACCCAAAGATGGATCCACAAAATGATCCTTATCGTCAAGGTGGAATGCGAAGTGACCTACTCATTGGTATTAACTTTCTTGTCACAAGTGGAATATTCCAAGGTGCCCGATTTGGTTTTGAGTATGGAAAACCTTTCCATCAAAATTTAAATGGGCCACAACTTGCCACAAGAGAGCTCATCAACGTATTTGCTTCGTTTACATTTTAAAAATTAGGAATTATTGTTTTCTTTGGGCGCACATCTCCGGCTCGTCGCTGCAATCTTTCCTTTCAGGAAAGGATTTCCGCTTTGATCCGGGGCGCAAGGTTACCAAAAAATCTCTATTGACGAACCAAGTGGATCTTTAAAAAAATTAGATAGATTTCTATTTTAATTTAAGGATTCACTTTTTTATCTTATGGAAAATCCAAACCTAACCATCCGTATGGCAAAACCTACTGATGTGGAAACAATCGTTCCTCTCATTTACTCTTCAGGACCCAAAGCATGGACTTTTGTTTTTGGGGAAGGGAAAAAAACAGCTTTTGATTTTTTAAACTCATCTTACATAAAACGAGGAAATACTGTTTCGTATACCAATCATTATGTGGCAGAACTAAATGGAAAAGTAGTGGGTTCTATTTTATCTTATACTCAACCTAGTTTTTTGGCACTGACGGCAGGGACAGCCCTTCGCATCCTTTCCGTATACAAATGGAATGCACCGAAAGTTATGGCAAGAGGACTCAAAACGGAAACCATCATCCAACCACCAAAATCTGGATGTTTGTATTTGGGTCATATTGCCGTTTCGGAAACAGAAAGAAACAAAGGGATCGCAAAAAAACTAATCGAGTTTATGATCACGAATAATCAAAAATATAAAACAATTTCTTTGGACGTCTCAGCAGAAAACAAACCAGCAATTTCCCTGTATCAAAACTTAGGTTTTGAAACCAGAGAAACAAGACATCCCTTAGGTTGGGAAGGAACCATTCCCTCTCACCACTATATGGAAAAACAAATTTAGTCGATCTGAATGAATGAAGTAATTCCTTCCAAAGTTAAATCGCAATTAGAAACTTTGGGTTACTATCTGTTTCCCAACTACATTCCCATGGATACACTTAGGATTCTAAAAGATATCCTTCTTCGTTCCAATGCTGAATGGTGCAAAGAACTGAATCATCCAAAAAATGTAAACAGTGCTTATCTTACCTCCACAAAATTTACAAAAGACAAAAAGGATAGAGAGACACTTTTTCAATTCATTGCATCCGATGCCTTACTAGAAATTGGTAAGATAGTTTTTGATGGCCCAATGTATTTTCTCAACACTCAAATCTTTTTTAATCCAGAGGATCCGAACAAACTTCCCTATTGGCATAGGGACATCCAATACATGGGCATTCCGGAAGAAAAACAATTCGAAAGAATACAAAAAGATTTTGTATGGCACTTTCGGATTCCCTTAGAAAAAGATCCTGGGATTTGGATGGTTCCAGGAACACAGAAACGTTGGGACACAGAAGAAGAACGAAACATTCGTTTGGAACTCGAAGGGAAAAAAAATCACGAAGACCTCTCTAACCAAATCCTAATCCCACATAACCCGGGAGACCTACTTGTGTTTTCTGCTCATCTCATCCACAAAGGAAACTACGATACAAACCGATTTTCCTTTGATATCTTATATACAAATTTTCCAGAAAAAAAAGAAACTGCCGACCACTGGAATCATTTTCCAAACAACAACGAATTTAAAACCCAAGAAAATCATTCTCTCTTTCATTTGGTTTAAACATTTTTCCGATAACAAACTTTTCCCTGCGCCAGCGATTGCAGCGGAAATCCTTTCCTTATCAAATCCATTTTCCAATTAAAAAATAGATGGGAAAGATTGGAGCGAAAAGCGCGGTCGGTTGCTGAATTATATTTTTGCCTGAAATAGATTCGAGGCGCCCCAAAAAAAATAGAAAAAACGTTTAGCCGCACCTTTCTTCCCTTCCATCAAAATGAATCATAAATTGCGTAAAAATTTTTGAACTAGAATTTGTTTTATAATATTGACTATCTAATTTCGATATCGTAATTTGATTTTGAATGCGAATTAATGAGTTTTTTTCCAGTTTTATTAAAATTCATATTTTGTATCACTGTGAAAAGGAAGAAATTTATGGTGTATGGATGATAGAAGAACTTAAGGAACATGGATACAAAATTAGCCCAGGTTCTTTGTATCCAATGCTAAAAAATTTAGAAGAAAAAAAACTTATCCGTTCCCGAGTCGAACAAATTGGAAAAGTAAAACGTAAATTTTACCGCATCACTTCCAAAGGGAAAAAAGAACTCTCCGCAGCAAAAGTAAAATTAAAGGAATTAATCGGTGAGATACTGTATCAATAATTCAATTCAATAAACGAAAAAAACGTTTTAACCAGGAGAAACAAAATTGAAAAATCATTTAGAAGTTTTTTTTACTGCACTCAAACTCGGATGTACTTCGTTTGGTGGTCCGATTGCTCACTTAAGTTATTTTCATGATGAGTATGTAACCAAAAAAAAATGGATCAGTGCCCATGCCTATGCTGACTTAGTCGCCCTTTGCCAATTTTTACCTGGTCCTGCCAGTAGCCAAGTGGGGATGGCCATTGGACTTTCCCGAGCTGGGATTTTTGGTGCCATTCTTTCCTGGATAGGATTTACTTTACCATCTGCCATCGTTCTTATATTCTTTGGACTTGGTATCACAACGATGGATGTTACAGCTCACAACCATTGGCTGCATGGATTAAAAGTGGTGGCTGTGGCTGTGGTAGCCCAAGCCATCCTCGGTATGGGAAAAAAACTTTGCCCAGATAAAGAACGAATTTCAATTGCCATAATAACGAGCGTTATATTGCTTTTTCTAAACTCGGCTTTCCTACAAGTAGCGATTTTATTTTTTTCTGGAATTTTTGGGATTTTTTTCCTAAAATCTGCATCTGACCTACCTCACGAACCTTTTCACAAAGGAAATAAAACAATCGGATCTGTTTTTATATTTTTATTTTTTGGCTTGTTAATCTTTTTTCCATTCCTAAGAGAATTATATCAAAACCAAACAATCAATCTATTTGATAGTTTTTATCGCGCCGGTGCACTCGTGTTTGGTGGTGGGCATGTTGTTCTTCCATTGTTGCAAGCTGAAGTGGTTCCCTCCGGTTGGGTCAGCAATGATCTATTCCTAGCAGGTTATGGAATCTCAAATGCAATCCCAGGTCCTTTGTTTGCATTTAGTAGTTATTTAGGTGCCGTTTCTAGTGTAAAACCAAATGGTTGGGAGGGAGCTATTATTTGTTTGGTGGCTGCCTTTTCACCTTCTTTCCTTTTGGTGGTTGGAGTTTTGCCATTCTGGGAAAAACTAAGAAAGAATCCAAACATTCGTAAGTCCATGTTAGGAATCAATGCCTCTGTTGTGGGAATACTACTTGCTGCGCTTTACCAACCCGTTTGGACGAATGCAATTTTTTCCGGCAAAGATTTTGCCTTGGCAATCACAGGATTTTTATTTTTAGAATTCTGGAAACTTCCTTCTTGGATCGTTGTCATTGCCACTGTTTTGATCAGTTTTTTTATTTATTAGAAAATCTATGGAACAAAAGGTAAAAGGATAGATTCTAAATTAGTCATTGATTTCTCAGATCATTCGGAAAAATCTTTCTCTATGAAAGATTTTTTCCTTAGAAACAATGCTTATCATATTTGGGCCACAAATCTTTTGTATGATTCGATAGGTAATTTATCAGATGAAGATTACAAAAAAGATGTAGGTTTATTTTTTAAATCCATTCACGGAACACTCAACCATTTGTTACTTGTGGAAAAAGTATGGTATTCAAGACTTATAGGTGAAATCTACGTCCCATCTTCTTTAGCAGAAGAACTTGAGTCCAATCGACAAACACTAAAAAGTCGAATGATTGAAAGTTTAGAATTATGGAATTCTTGGCTCACAGGCCTTGACAATTCAATTTGGGAAACACTCTTTCGTTATAAAACAATGAGAGGGTTTGAAGCAGAACTTATTTTTTGTGATGTGGTACAACATAATTTCAACCACAGGACACACCACCGAGGACAAATCACTGCCGCCATCACCCAGCTAGGTGGCAAATCGCCGGAAATAGATTATGTTTATTATCTCCAAACAAAAGGAAAATAGTATGTGGAATCCATCAAAAAAAACAAGAACCTTAACAAGCAGAATCTTAATCGTTTTATTTTCAATGACAATGGTCTTTCATATCTTGGCTCTTTTGCAAGTGATTCCTTTCCAATACCTTTGGGGAGGAAGACTCAGCAGTGTAGAAGAAATGTATGTGATGGAATCGGTTTCTCTTCTGGTAAATACTTTCTTTTTATGGTCAAGTTTTCAGTATGTTCGTTACTTAAACCAAGGTTTGGTGCCTATCTGGATCAGAATTATTTTTGGATTCATTGGAATAATTTTTTTACTCAATACAATAGGGAATCTAGTTGCCGTCACCGATTTAGAAACTTTACTGGCAACACCGGTCACAGCCATTTTATCGGTAATTTGTTTCTCATTGGTACCAAAATATGAAAATCAGACAAGCGAACTATAATGACGTATCCAAAATTTCCCCTGTTTTCGACGAATACAGACAATTTTATGGACAACCCACCAACATAACAGGTGCAAATCGATTTTTGCAAGACAGAATGGAACATGCACAATCCATTATCTTTCTAGCAGAAGATCCAGATAGTGGAGAGATCGCAGGATTTACACAACTATATCCAGTATTCTCTTCCATTTCCATGCAAAGATCTTATATCTTAAATGACCTCTTTGTAAAAAATAAATTCCGCAAACAAGGAATCGCCAAACAACTGATTGCGGAAGCCAAATCTTTTACCAAATCAAATTCTGGAAAAGGATTGGAACTTTCCACTTCTACCCACAACAAAGAAGCACGCGCATTGTATACAAAAGAAGGTTTTGAACTAGAAACAGAATTTTTGACTTATTTCTGGAAGTCTGTTTAATTTTTTAGGAGATCTTGACTATGTACATTCCCAAAGATTTTCAAATGGAAACAGAATTCATTTACCAATCAATCGAGGAATACCCTTTTTCGGTATTAGTATCTGGTTCAGAGAATGGGTTGGTAGCGACACATTTGCCTCTTTTACTTTCAGACGACAAACAAAAATTAGTTGGACATTTTGCAAAACCAAACCCCCAAAAGGAAAGTGTCAGCAAAGAAGTCCTTTGTATTTTTTCTGGCCCACATTGTTACATCTCCCCTTCTTGGTATGAAACCGAAAGGGCAGTACCCACATGGAATTTCACTGCTGTCCATGTGAAAGGAATTTTAAATATCGTGGATGATCCCGAAAAAATCCAAAAAAGTTTGGTTGCTCTTGTCGAACGTTTCGAATCAAAAGATTCTAAATACCAGATCGAATCAGTAGATACCAATTACATCGAAGGATTAAAAAAAGGAATTGTTCCTTTTGAAATCCAAATCACTCATATTGAGGGCAAACAAAAACTTAGCCAAAATCATTCGGTAGAACGTCGGAATTTGGTAATATCAAATTTAGATTTGTTGCCCGGGGAAAATGAAAAAGCGATTGCATCTTTAATGAGAAAAAACCTAATTCAATAATCTTACAGTCCATTTATTGTAAGCTGTCGCCTCATTTTCTATTGTTGTTTTAATTTAGAAATTTAAATTACGAATTTAACCTTGAAACTAGAACTAAATGTAAGAGTCACTCCTGAGATTGCATCCAATCCAGACCATTTGTTACAGTTTGTTTCCAAACAAAACAAAATTCCAAAATCCGATATCAAACACATTGAATGTACTTCTCGTTCCATTGATGCCAGACAAAAAAATGTAGTTTTCCAATTAAGGTTGGATGTATACATAAATGAAGACTTCATTCCTCTCGAATATCCAACTCCGCACTTTCCCAACGTAAGTTTAGAAGAACCAGTCATTATCATTGGCGCAGGACCTGCAGGACTCTTTGCCGCCTTACGTGTCTTAGAGTTAGGGAAAAAACCAATTATCTTAGAACGTGGGAAAAATGTAAAAGAACGAGTGGAAGACCTGCGTGGGATCAACGTACATCACATTGTCAACGAAGATTCCAATTATTGTTTTGGAGAAGGAGGAGCCGGAACCTATTCGGATGGAAAACTCTATACTCGATCCAAAAAACGTGGGAACATCCGAAAAGTTTTAGAATACCTTGTCACTTTTGGTGCCACAAAACAAATATTAGTTGACGCACATCCTCATATCGGAACAAACAAACTCCCTCGTATCATCCAAAACATCAGAGAGTGCATTCTAGCTGCTGGTGGTGAAATTCATTTTAAAACTCGGATTACAGATTTAATTCTCTCAGGCAGTTCTATTACTGGAGTAAAATCTAACTCTGGAGAAAAGTGGATGGCCAAAAACGTAATCATCGCCACTGGCCATTCTGGTAGAGAGATGTTCCAACTTCTTTATGAAAAAGGAATACAAATCCAAACAAAACCACTAGCCATTGGAGTCAGAGTAGAACATCCACAAAGTTTAATTGATTCCATCCAATATCATTGTGATGTCAAAAATCCACTTCTACCCGCTTCAGAGTATTCCCTTGTCAAACAAATCAATGGTAGAGGTGTTTATAGCTTTTGTATGTGTCCGGGTGGTGTGATTGCCCCTTGTGCCACAAAACCAGGAGAAGTAGTCACCAATGGTTGGTCAAGTGCCGAACGTTCTCGGCCCACAGCAAACTCTGGAATTGTCGTAGAACTTCGATTTGATGATTTTAAACCATTCGAGTCCTATGGAGTATTTTCAGCACTGCAGTACCAAGCCTCAATCGAACAAAGAGCTTTTGTTATGAATGGGGGAACACAAAAAGCACCTGCACAAAGAATGGTAGATTTTACACAAAACAAAATATCAAGCGACCTTCCCAAAACATCTTATACTCCGGGACTTGTTTCTGTTTCGTTATCAGAATTGTTGCCTCCTCTTATCGCTGATTCCTTAAAAAAAGGTTTTCAAGAATTTGAATCATCGATGAAAGGATACTTCACAAATGAAGCCATTATTCATGCACCAGAAACTCGCACATCATCACCCATTCAAGTTCCAAGAAATCCAGATACATTAGAACACATTCAAATCAAAGGTTTGTTTCCTTGCGGAGAAGGTGCAGGATATGCAGGAGGAATTGTCTCAGCAGCCATTGATGGAATGAAATGTGCGGAAGCTGCAATTACCGGAAGTTTTACAAAATAAAAATGAAATTCCTACGACACCACCTGCCTTCCTTTCTTTTGTGGTTGGTGGTATTTTATTTTTTATCGGAAAGATCCATCTTTCGTTACCAACATATGGGTGCAGGTGTGGATATCGGACTTTTTGAAAATTTATTCTACAATATCATTCATCACGCAATTGCTGTAACTTCGCTCGGTGTGGATGGTAAAATTCACCATTACTTTGCTGACCATATCAATTGGTATGTTTACCCCTTATCATTGTTATACTATATTTTTCCCCTTGTGGAAAGTTTACTCATATTCCAAGCCTTCGTTTTGAGTGTTCCGATTTTAATCCTTCCCTTTTTTAAGGGAGAAAGTAGATATCAATGGATTTATCCTTTGTTATATGCCTTATTCCTTCCAATTTATTGGATTCAAATTTTTGACTTCCATCCCGAAGTGATATGGATTCCTCTTTTCTTTTTATTTTACTATTTCTGGAAACAAAAATCAAAATATTGGGTTCTATTTTTTGTATTGAGTCTTCTGGTAAAAGAAGAATGTGCCTTGGTTTGGATTGTATTTGCATTAATACATTGGCGCTCCAATCAAAAACAAAGTTTAAAAATTGGAATTTTATCCTTAGTTTATTTTATGATTGCTATCATTCTACTAATTGGAATACAAAACTCCACAACAAACAATCCAATGCCTGCTCATTGGGAACGTTACCAAAATCCAATTTTAGCGTTAGAAAATTTACATTTGTTTCCTTATTTATTTTTATTCTTAAACATACCCTTTTTATTTTTACAGTTCAAAAACAAACTCATCCTTTGTTTGTTACCTTATATTTTGTATTCTATTACCTCTTCCTTTGAAGTAAACAAAACCCCATTCACCCATCATAGCTTTATTGCGATTCCTATCATTATGATTGGCTTTATGGAAAGTGTAGAGAAAATTCATTCCAAAAACAAATCATTGTTTGCTTATTTGTCCTTAACCGTTTCCATTTTTCTGTTTCTTTTCTTTGGGCCATTGACTAAGTCCTATTCGTACAGAAAGGAATTTATGAACCCGGATCATTCAGGCACAGACTACAAAACTCTACGTGGCCTACTTGTCGATAAAACCATTGTTTCCAATATACCCCAATACCTTTCTAACCGAACGACCGTTACCTTATTTTTACCAAATCAAAAACCTACGGCGGATTATGTTGTATTTTACTATTTCCCCGCAGACCCTCAGATCCTCCCAATCCCCTCTGGATACGAATGGAAAGAAACAATAAGTGAGCGCATACAAATCTTCAAACGTAAGGAAAATTGATTGATTCATCGAACAAAACAATTATTCTAAATACCTGAAAATGAAATCCATCGCTTGCTCTATTTTATTCTTTATCTTCATCCATTGTTCCGTTGACTTACGACAGGTCCCACCCCCATCACCGAATGGAAATACAAATCGATTACAAACCAACTTACCCTTAGTTATTGGCAAATTTGAAATCCTATCTGCAGATCGCGGGGTGTATACCGACGCTTGGAGAATGGCTTGGAAAGGCCACCTAACATCTTCAGGTTTGTTCCCGAATGTAGTCGCTGACCTTGGCACCGAAACAATAACCGAATATTATACGATTGATGTGGAAATGAAATCCAATTTTCAAGATAAATACAATTGGTGGTATAGTTGGCCTGTTTTGTGGCCCTTTACAGGAATATGGCCTATCCAATATCGAGAAGGAGAATATACTGTAGAATTCAAATACAAATTATTCAAAAACAAATCCATCATCAAAGAAGAGACAATCACCAAAAATGGAAATACTTCTCAATTTTTATTCGGACTTTATAAAGTCAGAAACTTCCACCGTATGATTGAAGAAACAAACTTAGAAGCTGTTAGAACATGTATTCAAAATTTATCCGAATCATTATAGTTTTAAATCTTTTTAGCTTTGTAGGATGTGTAAGTATTCCATTCAATCCTGCAAATCATACGGAAGAATGTTTGGCATATTATTACCAAACCAAACGGCAAGTCACAGAAGTATTTGATGAAAACACTTTATCGCTAGGGCTTGTAATCACTTTATCCTTACTCAACTCTGCATTTTCTCCTATCTTTCTTCTACCAATACTAAGTACGCCATACATTCATTATAAAAACAAAGTGAAATCTGATGAAATACTGACCCAATGGAAAACAGAAAGATGCGGAATTCGAACAATGAACTCAGAAGATAATAAACCTCGGCCAACGGATCTTTAAAAATTCAAAAATTTCATTGTATCACCCAAAAGAAGACCAATTTGTAATCTAAGTTGAATCAAGTCATACCGATTTTGAATTTCGTTTCGCATAACATCTCGAAGACGTCTATCAACCGTTTGTAGTTCAATGATGGATGCAGATCCAGTTTTATATGCCTTTTCCATAATCTGGTAGTTTTCCTCTGCAATCCGTTTACTTTCACGGGAAATATCATATAACTCAACTAGATTGTTATGTTGTTGTATTAGCTCAAAGAGATACAAACCAGTATTCTCTTTTAAAAATTGGGATTGAGACTTTGCTAACTTGATTTCAACTTTTGATTTATCAAATTCATTTTTTGATAACCAGCGATTGAACAATGGAAATCTAAAACCAAAATTTCCGCCCACATTAAAATCTGAGTCTGAAGACCTAGCATAACGACTAAAATCATTCCTACTATAATCGTAAACTTCCATAGAATTTGCCCAGGTCCCACTCAATCCTGAAAAGGATTCCCGACTGGATTGGTTATAAACGTTTACAAAAAAATCAGGAACCCATAGTTCATTGAACCGAACCAATTTTTGTATCTCTAAAATTTTTACCTGATTGATAGTTAAAATAATATCAAAGTTTAATTCAGAAAGATTCTTTTCGTATTCCGAAAGAGTTTCTTCCAAAGGTAGAATTTTATATTCACGTTCAGGAATTTGTTTTAAAGCAACGTCTTTTAATAAAAACTTTCTTCGAAAAATGGACTGACTTTTTTGTTGGTCTAATCTAGATTTAATGGCATTGTATTTGTAAAAAAAATAATCCACCTTCGAGTTTTGTGTGACCAAATAAGATTCAATTCCTTGTTTATAGAGTTTTTGAACCGTTTGAAATTGTTTGTCTGCATCCGACTCATTGGAAAAATCATAATTATAAAAAGCCAATAGTTTTAACGTTTCTGCATATTGGAAAGCCTGATCGAATAATTCTTTTTGGTATAAGGCACGATATTCCAATAAGAGTCGTTCATATTCCAATTCCAAGATCATATTGGTTAAAACCGTATTTCCTTGGTCCTGAAAATTCCAATTTAAATTTAAGGACGTGCTCCAACCTTTTCGATTGTATCCATCTCCTCTCAAAGCTTCGTAAAAAGGAGAATGTTCTAAATTAACTGAAGGTAAATAACGTAAATTTTTTGAATCGATATCGACTTTTTTACGTTCAATTTCCATTTCCTTTAATTTTAATTCATAGGATTTTTCGCCAACTAACTTTGGTAAGTCATAAAAATCTACGGTCTCGGACCATAAATAAATCCCAGGAACAAAGAAAAGAAAAAATAAAAAGATATGTCGATTGATACGAAGCACTATCTCAATTATCGGATGGCTTCCTGTTTGGAATGAAGTAATTGGTAAATTCCACTCTTAGAAAGTAACTCTTTGTGTGTTCCTTTTCCTTCTAATTTCCCACGTTCTAAGACAAAAATTTGGTCATAATTGCGGATTGTATCCAATCGATGGGCAACAGTAATAATGGTAGAATCGGAGAAGACAGAATTGATATGAGACAGAATTCTAGCTTCCGTTTCTTTGTCCAACGAAGAGGTTGGTTCATCCAATAATAATAAACTGGGTTTTTGTAAAAACAATCGAGCAAGCGAAACTCTTTGTTTTTGACCACCGGAAAAAATAAAACCTCGTTCCGAAATTTCCGTATCATAACCAAGCGGTAGTTTAACGATATCATCATGTATACAAGCAAGTTTCGCTGCATCTACTACTTCACTGAGAGTTGCCTCTGGTTTTGTGATTGAAATATTTTCTCGAACAGTACCTGCAATTAGAGGATTTTCCTGAAATAAAACACCTATCTTTGTTCGCAAACTAGGCAACCAAATTTCATCTAAAGAAACATCATCAATGATAATCTCACCTTCCTGCGGTTTGTATAACCCAAGAATCAATTTTAAAATAGTTGATTTTCCACTACCACTTCGTCCCACAAAGGCAACTTTTTTACCAGCTTGGATTTTGATTTTTAAATTTCGAATTCCAGATTCGGGTTTTAGGGTATCGTATGAAAAACTTAGATTATTAAACTCGATATTACCTTTCACTTCGGGTAAATCAACTTTAAACAAATTATCACGATCAGTAATTTCACTATCCAAAGATTCAAAACTGCGCAGCCTGTTCCAAGATACGTTGGCCTTTTGAAATTTCAAAAAATCGCTATATAAGGATACAAGAGGATTTCGAATATAGGCAACCAGCCCAATGATGGCATAAAGAGTTCCCAATGTCAATTTGTCATTTAGTATGAGAATACTACCAACTAACATAACCAAAACTACTGTAATTTGTTTAAAAAATTCTGTATTCGTAAAAAGTAAGTTAGAGTAAAACAATTTCTTACCTTCCGAATTTAATTGAGCCGTGAGACGCTTTTCAAAGTCCCAACGATGAGAATAAGTTGCACCTAAATTTTTAATTGTCTCAAAGCCGTTGATTGTTTCGATGAAGTAACTTAACGTTTCTGATTTTTTCAATGATTCTTTTTTAGTTTCTTCAATGACTTTCGGTGTCAGCGCACGAAGAATTAACATCTCTGGTAAAATCAAAAATCCAATGATAATGAGCAACACCGGAGAAAGAAAAAGAAAAATAAAAAATACAAGTGAGCTAAAAATCAAATCAAAGAACTTCATTGCTCCCTGGTCAGAAAAAAACAAAATTACCGATTCAATTTCTTCCCAACGATTTAAAATTTCTCCCTTACGATTTCTTTCAAAAAATGAAATAGGTAATGAAATCAACTTAACCAAAAACCGTATTGCAATTGTTTGGTTAACGCGATTGCTAGTAAAAAAAATTACATTTGATCTAAAATACGAAAGAAAGGATTGAGAAAAACTAAGTAAAACAACTGCGATGATGACAGGAAAAAAAAACTCTTTATTCTCTTGTAACAAAACTGCATCTATCAAATACAAGTTGACCAATGGAATAAAAACTTCTAAACCCTTAATCACAAAACTAGCAACAATTCCTGCTTTTAAATATTGAAAAGCAGGCAAAAAGTATTCTGCCAACCCAGAAAAAAATTTATTCTTCCATTCCCACTTTTGATCTGGTTTTTGTTTAGGGATAAAATAGATAACTACATTAGAAGACTTCTGCTCCCAATCTTCCCTTGAAAGATTTATTTCCCCAAACTCAGGATCCAAAATTTGGACTCTTTTTTTCTCAATCGCCTTTACGATCACATATCTAGAATTTTCTATAAATCCAATCGTTGGAATATTGGTTAATTCCAATTCATGTTCTTTCCAATTTACAAAATAACAATCTCCCTTCTCTTCCCCAAAACTATTTTTCCAATGGTTAGGTCTGATATCAGGATCGAAGTCAGGAAATGTAGGATCAGCATCATAATCTGCAAATGAAAATCCCCAATAACGAAAAATCATTTTTCGACATGCATCGCCTGATTGTGACTTTCCATCTTGTAATAAAAAAGGAAAACTGATTTGGTTTCTAAGTGGTGGCGAAAATTTTAACTTTGGTAAAAAATGAAATTTGTCTTCCTCATAAATGTTCGAAGCTTCATAGATATCCTCTTCTGAACCGTCACCTAAGTTCAATTTTCTTTCGCTCATAATGGAGCGAATTGTAATTAATAAACTTTCTGATTTTTTAAAAAACTGACTCGCATCTTTCGATGAAAGTTCATAAACAAAACTATCCTCTACCGCAGTAACGGTTGCATTTCGTGCTTTTTTTTCCAAAACACCCATTTCACCTAACACAGAACCTGCTTCTACAAATGAAAAATAATCTTTCTGCCAAGTGGATTTAGTAACTTTGAACCGTCCCGATCGAATAAAAAACAAGGAAGAACTTTTACTTCCCTCTTTGATTAAAATTTGCCCAGAACTAACTTTTCGTTTCATCAGAACTTTGGCCAAATCTTGAATTTCAAGATTAGACAATTTTCTAAAATACGGATGAATTCTAAGTTCATCTCGAAGTTGAATATATTCTTTATATTCAACCCACAACTGTTTTCTCTTTTTATCGGATTCAATAAATTTTAAAAACTGAATTGAGGATAATGCTCTAACCTTTGAATTTTCTTCGATTTGAAAAAGTTGTTTTTTCAGTGAATCAGAAGTGAATTCTGCAATGCCATAAAAAGAACCTTCCGTTAAGGTTTTTATCAATAGTTCTTTTTCATTGATTTTTAATTTAACCTGAATTCTTCCTGTTTCTACGATGAGCATTGGAGTTGGTTCATATTCACTTCCCCCCACTCGGTCATTTGCAACGAAAGACCTAAATTCAAATAATCCAAGAAACTTTTTAAAATCCTCCGCAGATAGTTTGGATAAAAACTCATCCTCAGCAACTAACGTAGAGATTTCTTTTGTTTTTTTCTTCAAAATTAATTCCTAGGATCCGCATAACGAAATAAAATTTGATAAATACTCTTCCGATCAATGATAATGTCGGCCATAACTTTCAAACCAGGAAACAATTGAAATTCTTTACCATCTTGGTTCAAATCTTGTGTTCCCAAAATCAATACTACTGAAAATGAATCCTTTTCTTTCGTGTTCGGGATAATTTGAGAAACAGTCCCTTCCACTACGCCAAAATCATTCTGATGAAAAGCTTTGACTTTAATTACAGATGATAAACCAATCCGAACTGCTCCAATATCTTTGCTACTGACCTCAACAATGGCTTCTAATGGTTGACCTTCTTCCATTAACGAAGCGACAGTTTGTCCTCTTATTATATTTTGCCCAACATTATTTACAGAGAGTTCACCGATGATTCCAGAAAAAGGCATTCGAATGATGGCATTCTCAACTCTTTCTCTTTTTAACTTTGTATCCCCTCTAAGACTTGAAATAATATTCTCTTCTCTTTGGATCTCATCTTTTAAATTTCCAAATTCCTCATTAAACTCTAATAAACTTTGATCATAAATAAATTTTGCTCCAACACCATTTTGAAAATCCATATGAGCTTTTTTTAAGCTTACAAATTTATTTAAGACTCCACCAGATAAAGCAGAACCGGAATTGTTTTCCAAATTATAGGCTAAGTTTTTTAAAATTTTCTCTGCTTCTCTTTTGTTTCGAATCAAACGTTGTAATTTTTTTTCTTCATAATCTAAGTTATTCGTATCTTTCGATAATTCAATTTGTTGTTCGGAAAATTCTAACTCCATAATGGGATCTCCTTTTTTAAGAAAGTCCCCTGATTTTACATATAAATTCGTAAGTGTTCCTGTTTCTAATGCTTCCACTACATGGTAGTTACCTTTTGGCCGA
Organism: Leptospira bourretii; assembly: GCF_004770145.1. Taxonomy (NCBI): domain Bacteria; kingdom Pseudomonadati; phylum Spirochaetota; class Leptospiria; order Leptospirales; family Leptospiraceae; genus Leptospira; species Leptospira bourretii. The sequence goes on from NZ_RQFW01000005.1 coordinate 552,650, forward strand.
ATCGACCCTGTTGCTTGTACAACAACATCTACTTTCCCAAATACTAAGAACAAAACAAAACATAGGAAAAATATTGTGAGTAGATAAATTCCTTTTCGTTCCCAATTTGGCGCAGGGTGTTTTAATAACTCATCATAATAGGATGCGGAATGTCTTGATTCCCAATTAGAATCAGTTTCTTTTATGTTTTTAAATTTTTTAAACATCATTATCCCCTTCGCTTAATGTTGGGAACAAATGATAATAAAATCCTTTTGTTGTAATCAACTCCGCATGGGTTCCCATCTCAACAATACGTCCTTCATCTAACACAATGATTTTATCAGCACTTACTGTACTATGGAGTCTATGTGAAATTTGAATGACAGTTCTATCTTGGAATACAGTTTCCCATTGTGATTGGATATGCGATTCTGTTTCGGAATCTAAAGCAGAAGTGGGCTCATCCAAAAACAAAATACTGGGATTTGTAACAAGTGCCCTTGCGATTGCCAATCGTTGCCGCTGTCCACCCGAGAGTCCAATTCCCGATTCTCCAATTTTTGTTTCATACTTCATTGGAAATCGATCTACAAAGTGATCTACCGAAGCTAACTTTGCACCGGCGAGTAAAGATTCTTGATTCAATGATGGATTTTTTTTAGATAAATTCTCTGCAATTGTACCTGAAAATAATATGGGATTCTGTTCGACGGCACCAAATTGTATTCTCACTTCTTCCGGATCTAGGGTAGAAAGATCAAAGGAATCAACAAAAACCTTTCCTTTCGTGGGAGATAATGTACCCATCATAACTCGCATTAGAGTTGATTTTCCACAACCACTCCTCCCTACGATCGCAATCTTTTCACCTGCTTCAATTTCCAAATTAATATCGGAAAGTATATTAGGACTTGTTTCCGAATAACGAAAACTAATATGGTCTAAGGTAATTTTTCCGGTCAATCTTGGCAATTCACCAAACGGACGTTGGCTGACGATTTCTCCTGGTAACGAATAAATCTCCGTAAGGCGCATTCTCGACTCTCTCAGTTCACTTAAATCTTCATATAAATGACAAAGCCGAACAATAGGTTCCATAAGAAGGGAATACAAAACAAGGAAAGCCAAAAAACTTCCCAGTGTAAGTGTTTCAGCTAACACATCACTGACACCAAATGCAATCACAGAAATTAAGCCAATCTGTTCAAAAAACTTGCTCATCAACTCCAATATATGTACTCGTTTTCCAACTCGTAAATTGGTGAGAATGGTTCTTGCAATTTCATTGAGCCCCTTAGAAAGATACCGACTTTCCATTGCGGCAGCTTTAATCAATGGCATCCCAGCAAATAAGGAAAGAAAAAAGGAAGTTGTTTTCTTTTTGGATTCAAAACTATGTTTTTGTAATTTTTTAATTTTTGCACTCGAACGAACGACAAATAAGGAATAAATGATTAAAAAGAAAAGACCAACAAAAGTAAGACTAGTATCTAAACGAAATAAAATAAAAAGATAAATTGGTAATGTCACCAAATCCAAAATCAAAAATAATCCAGATCTTTGAGTAATTTCGAGTATTCTTTGATTTTCTTTTAACCTCTGTGTAAAGTCTCCAGTTTCAAATTTTCTAAATTCCGGTAAGGTTAAATTCAATATATGTTGAAAAAATCGAACAAAATAATTGTATTCTAAACTTTGCATAAGGCCGATGGCGATCAAATTGCGGAATAGAGAAAATAATGTTTGGAAAAATATTGCTAGTGCAACACCAAATACTATGGTAAACAAAAAGTTTCTGTCTGAAAAAACCAATACCTGATCTACCACCTGACGGATCAAATACGGTAATGATAAGGTCAATAAAGCTGAAAAAACAGTTGCGACCAAAATCCAACGGATTTCTCTTTTTTGAGGGCTGAACAACAATCTAAGTTCTTTGAAAAAACTAATCAAACTCACATCGGCTGACATAGCCGCAGGTGCTGGTGAAAACTGAAGAACCACCCCATCCCAGATATTCAAAAATTGAGAAATAGAAAGTTCATACACGCCTTTGATAGGATGAGAGATCAGAACTGCATCTAAATCTTTATCAAATAAATACAAAAGACAAGGAACACTTTCATCATCAGTAATAAAAACTGGATTTTCTAATTCAGAAAGTTGTTCTGTGAATAGATGTTGTTGTTTTGTTAAAAAACCTAATTTTTCTAATTCGATTGCTAATTCAAAAATACCAGGAACAATATTTCTGCTTAATTCGTTTTTAATTCTGATTTTCCAATTGGCCGGCAAAGGTTTATCAAAGGTTCTTAATGCCAATTCGGAACAAACCAAACCAGCTAAAGTCATTTGGTCTGTTGTAACCTGTTCTATAAAAATTTTTTTGGTGGCCTTTCTAAATTCAAAACGTTTTGAAACAAAAGGTCGTATTGTGTTTTCTTCTTTTTCTTTTGCCTTGTATGTCGAATAACGCAGTAAACGCGATTGAACAATTTCTTCTAACTTGTTTCCTTTTTCAACTCCAATGACCTTACGAAAAATAGATCCAGGAATTTTATATAAATCGGAATCTTCTGAAGCAACGGCACTCGCCAATCGTTTCTGTTGTTTGAAGATAGCAATTTCACCCAAGATATCTCCTGAACGCATAATCGAGATAATTTTCCTGGGATTTTCTGTCCGAATCTGAATTTTTCCCGATCGAACAATGTATGCTGCATCTCCTTCTTCGCCTTCGGCAAAAATAAAATCACCTTGCCCAACTTTTACCAACTGGATGGACTTAAGAATGAGTTTGATCTCTTCTGGAGATAATTCATCAAAAAAACTAAGTTTACGTACGTAATGAAATTTTTCTTGTTCTTCTTCTCTGTGTTTTGCTTTCTCAGCAATTTCAGGATGTGAATCAACTAACTTTAAAAAACGAGAAGTAGGTAGGAGTAAAACAATCGAAGGTTCTAAAGCATAATAATCATGTTTTGATGGGGTTTTCGTAAGTGTGATTCTTTCCCCTATCGACTCACCAACTTCAACAAAAGCATACCTTCCTAAACTTAGATCCTGTTTGTTTTGTTTCATTCCAAATCTGCCCGTTAAGACAAAATGGATGTGATCAGGCATTTGGTTGGCTTTGATTAAATGTTGCCCTAAGCGAACAAAACGTACTTCGATATAAGGGAGCAGGTTTTCACGTTCTGCTTCGTCGAGCTCCGCAAGTAAATAGTTACTGCGAAACACAGTGCGGATTTTTTCAAGATTTCGCCTAACTTCCGATTGCATTTATTGATCCGCTAAATGAGGATCTGAGACTCTAGGAAACACCATTCCAAAGAGGATTCCAAATCCATGCATTACTACTAACATCGACGAAAATCGACTGAGTCCTAAGCAGATATTGGTATTTTACATCCGAGAAGTCTGGCTTTCACCTGGCAGAATTCACTGCCGGGGAAAGGTCCAAGTTGACAACTCGGAAGTTTTCTAAACTAGAAGGTTATGCTTTGGGATTTTCTAAAACAATGGCAATCCCTTGGCCACCACCAATACAAAGGGAAGCTACTCCGTATTTGACTCCTCGTCTTTGCATCTCTAATGCCAATGTCAAAGTTACACGGTTTCCAGAAGCTCCGAGTGGATGTCCAATCGCAACGGCACCACCATTCACATTGGTAATTTTAGGATCGAGTCCGAGTTCTTTTTGAACTGCTAAGTACTGGGCTGCAAACGCTTCATTTACTTCTACAAGACCAACATCCTTCAAACTAATTCCTGCTTTTTGTAAAGCAGCAGGGATGGCAATGGCAGGACCAATTCCCATCTTAGCGGGATCACAACCAGCATGTCCCCATGACTTCACAATGGCCAAAGGTTCTTTACCTAATTTTTTTGCTTGGGAAGCAGAAGCCACAATCAGTGCGGATGCTCCATCATTGATACCGGATGCATTTCCAGCAGTGACAGTTCCATCTTTTTTGAAAGCAGGTTTCAATGTTGCTAATTTTGTAGCACCAGCTTTTCCTTTGATGAACTCATCTTTATCAAACACAATTGGATTTTTTCCATTAATCGTAATGGGATGAATTTCATCTTTTAAGATACCTTTGTTTGTTGCTTCTTCTGCTCTTTCTTGTGAAGTCGCAGCCCAAAGATCTTGTTCTTCTCTAGAGATTTTATATTGGTCAGCTAAATTTTCTGCAGTCATTCCCATTGGAAGTTCAACATAAATATCTGTTAAACCTGTTGCCAATGAATCTTCAAATTCAGAATTTCCATAACGAACTCCAAATCTTGCATTACGAACCACATAAGGTGCGTTACTCATAGATTCAACACCGCCAGCAAGAACTGTATGTGCCTCACCTAACATAATTTTTTTTGCGGCTTGAATGACTGCTTCCATTCCCGAACCACAAAGTCTGTTGAGGGTGAGTGCTGGGCTAACAATCGGAACACCCGATTTCAAACCAATGTGTCGTGCTAAATAGATTCCGTCTTTTCCTGTGGGAATGACATTCCCAAAAATACTTTCTTCAATGAGAGAAGGATCCACACCGGTTTTTTGAAGTGCGGCTTTGGAGACTTCCACTCCAAGGTCTACGGCACTCATATCTTTGAGAGTTCCGCCAAAACTACCGAATGCGGATCTGAGTCCGCCCAAAATATAAACTTGTTCCATAGATACCAGGAATGGTCAAATTTAGTCACCTGTCAGCTAAGAATTGAAATTTCACTTGAAAGGGAACCGGAGATGGATAGACTTCCTGCATGAATCGAGAACCCATGTTCGGCCTGGAGACCGGCTTTTTATCCAAACAAACCGCGGGCCTCATTCGCGGAATCCTCCAAAAACGTTATTCAATCGGCAATACGACTGTTCCTTTGTTCTCTTCCCCTTCTCCGCTCTATCCGGGTTTGGATCTTATCTCAGACAAGGGAAACCAACCTCTCCAAAAGCGATTGGTTGTGGGAAGCATTCGTATGGGCTACGGCCACCACCGCATGGCCCTCTCTGTTTATTCTCATTCTTTAAAAAAACAAATTCCCACATACTTACATGACCTTCTTGCCATCCAATCCCCGGAAGCCACTGCGATCGCCGACATCGATTCCGGTTATAGTTATTTTTCAAGATTGAGTGCAGAGATTGGGGGACCGGTGGAATGGCTTTGGGGTGGGCTTATGTCCCAAGGAAATCTCACTTCCCTGGAACTTTCTTGCCAACTGGCAGAATTATATAAGGGGCTTATGAATGGAATTCCGACCGATTCACCAGTCATCACCACATATCCGTTAAATGGTCAAATTGCAGCGGCCTCTGGATTTCAAAAAATAATCCATCTCGTTTGTGATAACTTTCCGCAGTACTATTTATTGGTACCGAAAGCGCTCAACCTAGTCCAATCTCCTTCCGCCTATTCCAAGTTTATCCAGATGGGTGTTCCCAAAGAAAACATTGCTGTGGCAGGACATTGGGTTTCTGAAGATATTGTATCAAACGCAGTGACTGATAGTGAAAACCGAGTTCGTAGGATTGATGCAAACAAATGTCGAAGGTTTCTTATCCCCATTGGAGGAGCCGGTGCCCAAAAAGGTTATGTATTAGATTTAATACGGCTCTCAAAAAAACACCTACTGAACAAAAAGGCTGTTTTTTGGATCAATACAGGAGATCATACAAAAGTTTTAAAAGCGATTGAAGAATTTCTGATTGTCCAAAAGATTCCTTATCTATCGATCAATGATTGGGAAGATTTGATTCAGTTTATTGGACGACATCCATTACGTTCTGAAGATCACGAAAACAATCCACCGGTTGTACTATTTCATTTTCCTTCTCATACAGAAGCTTTTTCTGCAACCGATAGACTGATTCGTATTTCTGATGTTCTTGTGACAAAACCATCGGAACTTGCTTTTTATCCTGTTCCCAAACTTTTTATTCGTAGAGTGGGAGATCATGAAGCGGCCTCAGTGGTTCGTTCCTTAGAACTTGGGGAAGGAACTGTGGAATGTAGAGAGGCTAGTCATGCAAAAGAACTCATTCACATATTTACTGAATCGGATGATTTGTTACTGCGGATGAACGAGTCTGTGATTCGAAATACAATCGAAGGAGTCTATAATGGAAGTAAGGCGGCAGTTGAAATGTCAGCCGCAAACTAAACAAGCGGAACAGAAGTAGAGTTTTTAAGTAGAAAACTTTTTTTCTAATTCTTGTCTGGTGGATTCCCAAATGGCAGCGATCTTTTTTCCTTCTTCTACAGAGGAATCAATTTCACCGGTTTTCGCAAAACCCTCTGCTTTGACCACAACCTCTGAAAGAGCTGCCAAACCAAAATTGGCCGCAACACCTTTGATTTGGTGTAACTCTGCTTGTAAGTCCTTCGGTTCTTTGGAGACCAAAAGACGGTTTAGATTTTCTATCCGAGTTGCCATGTTTTCCAAAAGAGAGGTGATCATCTCTTTTAACCAAGCCCGGTCCTCAGGATCATTCATATCCACTAAAGATTCTATACGCAACCAATCGATCAGCAAGTTACACCACCCTACCAAAAGAAAACAGACGCACAAAAGCGTGTAAATTACATTTTAAAAAATCATTTGCATGGCTTCCGAATCGGTTTTTTTTGTAAAACACTATGAAAATTCACCCCACTGCCATCATCGATCCAAAGGCGGAGCTCCATGAGTCCGTAGAAGTTGGACCGTTTTGTATCATTGAGAAAGATGTCAAAATCGGAGAAGGAACCGTAATCGAATCCCATGTCAAAATCCTATCAGGAACAAGGATCGGTAAGTTCAACAAACTATCTTCGGGGGGAAGTTACGGCGGATTGCCTCAAGATTTAGCCTTCAAACCGGAAACAAAGACCTATTTGGAAATTGGAGACCAAAACCATTTCCGAGAAAATGTCATTTTGCACCGAGGAACCGTAGAAGGAAAAGCTACAACCATTGGAAATCATAACTATCTTATGGGAAATGTCCACCTTGCTCATGATGTGATCGTAGGTGACCATAACATTATGGTTCAAAACACGATGCTTGCAGGTCATGTTGTCATTGGTAATAAAGTTTTTATCTCTGGTTCCGTTGGCGTTCACCAATTTGTCCGAGTATCTGATTATGCAATGTTAGCTGGTCTAACAAAGGTAGTAAAAGATGTTCCTCCTTATGCAACTGTGGATGGACACCCAGGTGCAGTTGTAAGTTTAAATGTTGTCGGAATGAAACGTGCAGGAATTTCTGCTGATGTTCGTTTGGCAATCAAACGTGTGTACAAAGTAATTTATCACAGTGGCCTTAATACCAAACAAGCTCTTACAGAACTCAAAAAAGATACAAACCCAGCACCTGAAGTTCAAAAGATCATTGAATTCTTTGAAACAAGCAAACGTGGAGTAGTCGATCACCGTTTTGTATCTGGTGGATCTGACGAAGAATGAGAGTGCTCGTTACCGGGGGAGCCGGTTACATTGGAAGCCATATTGTTTTAGAACTGATGGAACTTGGCCATGAAATCCTCGTTGTGGATGATATGGAAAAAGGAAACGAAGCCAATTTGTTTCCAGGAAATGAGTTCATCAAAGGAGAAATCCAAAACCCTGAAATTTTAAAACAAACTTTCGCAAAAAAGATTGATGCTGTGTTTCACTTTGCGGCCTGGAAAGCTGCCGGTGAATCCATGACAGATCCGCTTAAGTATACAATGAACAACTTAAATGGAACCTTCACCTTGTTAGATGCAATGGTAAAATATGGATGTAAGTATTTTGTTTTTTCCTCTTCGGCAGCGGTATATGGAGCACCAAAATATCTTCCGATCGATGAAAAACATCCTTTGAATCCAGAAAATTATTATGGCTATACAAAGTTATGTATCGAAGAAAACTTAGAGTGGTTTGATAAACTAAAAGGTTTAAAATCAGCTCGATTGCGTTATTTCAATGCAGCTGGTTACGATCCAAAAGGTAGGATCAAAGGAATCGAAAAAACTCCTGCTAATTTATTACCCATCATCATGGAAGCTGCCTCTGGAATTCGTAACGGTTATGAAATTTTTGGAACCGATTATGATACTGAAGATGGAACTTGTGTTCGCGACTACATCCACGTTTCTGATTTAGCCAAAGCCCATGTTTTGGCGCTAAACTACATCATGTCGAAAAACGAAAGTTTAACGGTAAATTTAGGTTCGGAATCTGGATATTCAGTCAAAGAAATGGCTGACCTTTCAGAAAAAGTAGTAGGAAAAACTATTTCTCACAAAACAGGTCCTAGGCGAGCAGGAGACCCTGCAAAACTTTTAGCATCTTCTGCAAAAGCAAGAGAACTGCTCAATTGGAAACCAGAGCACAGCGATGCTAAAACTCTGCTTTCTAGTATGTGGAATCTTTATAAAAACTTATAAAGAAGGACTCTGAATTTTTTCACAATCCGGGTTTATGGAACGAACATAATCCAAAGCCCGGTCTCCAAGAACTTCAGCCCCTAAAAAACTTCCAGTCAATTGAATCTCACCAGAAGTAAATCCCTTGATCCATTCTTTTGTTAACTGATTGGAGATAGGAGCATAAGACCAATGCCATTTTTCTTCTTGGTATCCTTTATTGTTCCTTGTCGACAAACTACTGTAAGGTTGACAAAATCCATACTTGGATGCATTTTGTTTTAGCCAATCATAAAGGATTTTTCCTTTTCCCTTATCTTCAAAATAAGCATTATCTAATGCATTGATATCAAAATCGGTTCCCCAGTGATGGCGAGAAGTTCCTGGAGCACTAGAAAATTCTAAAATCAAACCGATAACCTCTTCCTGCGATTTTCCTTTGATGGGGAGACGCATTGCTTTTTTACCTGTGAACTTTGATTCCCAAATTCCTTTTTGGTGGCTAAAATTACGAAACGAAGATACCAAAAAGATATGTTGTTTGTAAGAAGTTGGTTTAGAATCTTCAAAATCATTTACCATTTGGTGGAGAGCTTTTTTGACATCTGGACGAAGGAAATGTTCTTTTTCATTTTCCTCTAAGATAACAGGCGCAAGTGGGCCTGGTGAATTAAATTTACCTGTCAAATACGCTGTTTTTTCGATTCCTAAATACAAATCTGTTTTGGAAGGTTTGACAGGTTTTTCTCCGCAGACCAAAAAGAAAGAAACAAACAAAAGGGAAATATACTTAGTTCGCAACATAGTTAAGTTCATTAAAAATTTTAGGATTAATTCGCAAATAAAAATTTGCCTTCACTGAATCTTGTAATCAATTCTGCCAGTTCAGTAGGATCATCCAATGGAAAAGAAGAAGCATCTTCTTTGGCTTCATCTAATAAATTCCGATCGGCAACCAAATCGGCAATTTTAAACTCAGGTAATCCACTTTGTTTGACTCCAAGAAGTTCCCCTGGCCCCCGAATCGCCAAATCCTTTTCAGCCAAAAAATATCCATCATTGGAAGTGACAAGTGCTTCTAAACGATCTCTTCCTTCATCACTGATAAAATCACCCGTCATCAATATACAAAAACTTTCAATATCACTTCGACCCACACGACCACGTAACTGGTGTAATTGGGAGATTCCAAAACGATCCGCATGTTCTACAACCAAAATGGTTGCATTGGGTACATCAACCCCAACTTCCACCACAGTGGTAGTGACAAGGATTTGGATTTCTCCCGATTTGAATTTTTCCATCACCAATTCTTTTTCTGCACTTTTCATTTTCCCATGTAACAAACCAATTTTTAGATCAGGAAAAACATTTGTTCTTAAGTTTTCATAAGCAACTGTACAGGATTCTAAATCTACCTTTTCCGATTCTTCCACTAACGGATAAACAATATAACATTGCCTACCCGATCCCACATACTTACGAATCGAATTATAAACTCCTGTCCTTCGATCTTCTTTGTACCAACGAGTGTCAATGGGTTTACGGCCTTTGGGTTTTGTTTTGATATTAACTAAAGTTAAATCACCATACAGAGTAAGGCAAAGAGTTCGAGGGATCGGTGTGGCCGTCATTGCCAAAATATCGGGATTTTTTCCTTTGGAACGAATGGTTTCTCTTTGGTCCACACCAAACTTATGTTGTTCATCAATCACAACAAGCCCAAGGTCAGAAAAAATGACATCTTCTTGTAGTAGGGAATGTGTTCCAATGATGATATTGGATTCACCGGTTTTGATCCTCGCCAATTTTTCCAAACGTGTTTTTTTATTTTCACCACCAAGCAGAAGTTCAATGCCAAGAAATGGCATATTACCCATAAATTTATAAATGGTTTGGTAATGTTGGCGTGCTAAAATTTCAGTAGGTGCTAAAAAAACCACTTGGATATGATTATCGATATAATGAAGACCAATGAGTAAGGCTGTTATGGTTTTTCCAGAGCCTACATCCCCTTGGAGTAAAAAGGCAGCCGGAGAATCGGAACCTGTCTGTGACAAAATCGTATTTACAGCTATTTTTTGGTCTTCGGTCAACTCGAAGGGAAGATTTTTTTCCAAATTTTCCCTGGAAGGAGATTTGGGAAGTGGCCAAAGCATACGTTTTACTTTTTGCCTTTCTCGTTGTTTGTAAAGAAGGAGCCTTTGGAAGTAAAAAAATTCTTCGTAAGCAAATCGTTTTCGTGCAATTTGTACGGCTTCCATCGTTTCTGGAAAATGGATTTCATGAAAAGCTTTATCACGACCGAGTAACTCTCGTTTTTTGACTAGTTTCTGTGGAAGATTTTCAGCAATACTTCCTCCTTCCAAAACTTGAAACATCAATTTTCGCAGTCCCTTAGAATCAAGACCTTCTTCTTTGAGTGCTTCCGTGGACGGATAAAGAGGAATGATGCGACCTGCATGGATGGAATCTTCTGGATCATCTTTGTCTGATAAAAATTCATACTCAGGATGTAGAATTTGATATCCTTTGAAATATTCTAGTTTTCCAGAAACCACAACCTTTCTATCTATGGTGAAGATCTTATGAAAAAAATTCACACCACGAAAAAATACCAAATTGATACGTTCATTGTTTAGAGTTCTAAATCCAACGAGTAACCTACTTTTTTTTCCATGAACAATATAACTATCAGCAATGGTTCCAAGGAGAGTGACAACATCCCCTTGTTTTAAAATAATATCTTTTGTAAAGTTACGATCCAAATAACGACGGGGAAAATAAGTAAGCAGTTCAAAAAAAGTTGAGATTCCATGTTCCAAAAGAACTGACTTTCGTTTTGGTCCTATCCCTTTTAGTGAAGACAAACTTTGCGATAAATCAAGTCCCTGTTTCATAGTTCATCCGTAGGTTTAGGAGGTCCAAATCCATTGTCACTTGCTCCAGAAGAATCCGTTGTATTTTTTTCTGAATCCAAAATCAAATAACAATATTTACATCCGTAAATTTGCGCCTGTTTTTTCCCTTCACTGTTTGTATAAGCAGAAATGGCAGCATATAAAAATTCGTTTTTGTTTAACACCGTCCCACAAACAGGACATAGGCGAAGTCTGGGAAGATTGGGATCTTTTTCTTTTCCGTATACTTTTCTTGGATCCCCAACTCGTAAGTTTCCTTCCTTTGCGAGACGTTCCTTTTCTTTTTTGTCTAAACTTTGGTTGTCAACGGCTGAAAGCGCATACAGAAAGAAAGCCACTGTAAATAGGACACCACAAATCGTTAGAAAGGTGACCATCTAATTGCCTCGGATATAATCTTCGGAACTCACTGTGGAAATCGAGTTTTGTGAAATTAACTTCAATTCTTTTTCTGAACAATCCACTTCAATCAAAGTATGCCAATCTTCTCCTCGCAATTGGCAAAGATTCGACTGGACTACTTTTTTCCCTTCCATAAGAATTTCGGCATAATATCCGCCTTCTTGAAATCCATGTAAAGAGTCCACAGCACCGAAGTTAGATGGATTGATAAAAACTGTATTTCTAGTTTTTTTGATTCCCTGGTCTTCGTGTACATGACCGGAAACCACAAGAGAAGGAGATTCATCGTCTAAATAACGACGAATCCCTTGGCTTCCGCATTTTCCAACTCCAGGAATGTTATCGAAATAACCATAGGCTGGATTATGAATCCAACAAATGTCGGGGAGTTCTTCTCGGAAAAAATCTTCTGGTTCACTATAGTTTTTTCCGTTCTTTGTATACTCATGAAAAACAACAGTTAGTTTCTCAGGGATTCCTGAAGTCCAAATGGGAGCTCCCCCATAACCTGATACTTTTAAATTTGAAAATTCAAAACTTTTTCTATGAACTTCGCGTTGGTATAATTCAGTGTATTGTAAATCTAAATCATAATTTCCCGGCAAACAATAAACAGGCGACTTTGCGTATTTGATAATTAGTTTTTCGATGATCTCATATTTTTCTTTCATCGTTTTGGCAGCAAGTTTATACAAATCACGATACTTTTGCGATTTTTCTACAATGGCTGTGGAATACTTTTCTGGAAACCGAATGGCATGTGTTGTAAAATCAAAAGGTGTGGAATCGTCTTTTCTTTCCGTTAACAAATAATATAACTCTTCTTGGACTCCACAAAAATCGATGATACGATCAAAAGAAAAAAAAGCCTTATATATAATATCTCCGGAAAACAAATATAAATCTGCCGCAGTGGTTTGCAGAATTCGTTTTAGACCATGAAGTCCATCATGGATATCCGTTAGATAAATGATTTTCATTTATTCATTTTCCCAGAGTAACATCTGAATGTCTCGATCTTCTTCGATATAATCGATCTTTAAATATTCAGGACCAAAAAAATCAACAAGAGGTTTTAGAATGGTGGATGATCTTACAAATATATACAATTCGCTGTTGTCACCAATGATGTATTGGATATCAATTTTTCCCGCAATGGAAGGAACTAAGTTCAGAAAATAATTCAAATCAAAAAGAATTTCCCATTGTAGGCCTGTGATTGATAAAATATGAGGGGCAGAATTTAAGATGGATTCAAATACCTTTTTTTTGTGAAAAGGATCTACCTTACCAAACCACCTAACAAAGTCAAAACGTCTTGGTTTCGTATCCCAAACCCGATACCCAACAATCTTTAACCGAGCTTTGTTGTCTTTGACCGATACCGGTTTCAAACGTACACGGTAGTGAATGGATTCTACGTTCAAAAAACGGGCAATCCAGAGCCATCCCATTCGGTAAACTCCGGTCATTATGACTTCACCCTTGGCAGAGGAGACATCCAAACTCTCTAAATCAGGATCTGCGGCAATGATCTCGGTGGCTATGACCTTTCGTAAGCTACCTAAAAGTAAGGTAACTTTATAATTACTCTTTGGGACCACTTTGGGTGGTAAAAAGAGATTTAGAGGATTGAAACGGAGAAGATCCGTTAAAAGCATATTTTAATTTTTATTTTCTATTGCCTTTTTGGAAAGCAGATTTAGAATACTGAACTCATGAAGATTGGTATCATTGGCGCCGGAAGTTTTGGCACTGCACTAGGTAGTATTTTAGCGGACAAGGGTTACGACGTGACCCTTTGGACTCGAAGTGAGGATCAGGCAAGGTCCATCAACGAAAAACATATGAATACCAAACATATGCCTGATTTGGTGCTCCCTGAAAAATTAAAAGCGGATACAAATCTCATCCATGTTGTCAAGGACAAAGATATGATTGTTTCGGCTCCCCCAAGCCACGCCCTTTCGGGGATTCTGAAAGAAATTAAAGACCATATTCCACCCAAAGTGCCGATTGTTTCTGCCTCTAAAGGGATCGAAAACGAAAGCCTTCGACTTGTTTCCGAAATTTTTGAATCCGAACTTCCTGGACAATTCCACTCGCAACTTTCTTATCTCTCTGGACCTAGTTTTGCCAAAGAAATGGTGAGGCGAGTTCCCACCATTGTTTCCATCGCTTCCAAAAATGAAGCCACCGCCAAACGTGTGCAAGAGATATTTAGTTTTACTTACTTCCGAACTTATTGGACTCCCGATGTGGTTGGGGTAGAAGTAGGTGGTGCTTTAAAAAACGTCATCGCAATTGCAGCAGGTGTTGCCGACGGTCTTGGTTTTGGCCAAAACACAAGGGCTGCTCTCATCACACGCGGGTTAAACGAGATCACAAGGATGGGAATCAAAATGGGAGCTGATCCCATGACCTTCCTTGGGCCATCTGGAATGGGAGATTTGGTTCTTACCTGTTGTGGGGAAGGATCCAGAAATCGGACGGTTGGCTTTCGTTTGGGTAAAGGTGAAAAACTAAAAGATATTTTAGCTTCTATGAACGAAGTTGCAGAAGGTGTCAAAACCACACTTTCTGCAAAAAATCTTTCTGACAAACTGGGTGTGGAAATGGCCATCACCCAAGAAGTCTATCGAATGTTATATGAGGATAAAGATCCGAAAGAAGTAGTCAAAGCTTTAATGAGCCGAGATTTAAAACGAGAAGGTGTCTAAACAAGACGGACCAACAGAACAATATAGGTTACAATTTGAATCATATAAAATGTAAACCGAATGTTCACCGCTAGGACATTAGTAGATGTTAGATGAATGAGGGATTGTAAAACCCTTGCTCCTAAAATCACAAGGCCTGCTTGGTTCACAAAATGGTCGATCATACCTAAGTTGGCTGTTAAAAAAACCACAGTCATAAATAAGGGAAGGTTTTCCAAACTGTTGAGATGGGCACGGTTCAATCTCCAATTAAAATCAGAACCATGTTGGATCCCAGCAGGGAATTCATTCGATTTCTTTTTTCCAAGTAACACTAAAATACTTCGATACGTAGTCAAAAAGACACCAAGTCCCAAAGTCCAAAGCGTAAATCCGATGAGTGTCAGATAAATAGTTTCCACAAATCCTCCTTTTGTATCAGAACCAAATCATCTTAGCTCTGAAGATACAGGTGGAGATTCTAAATGACTCTAGTTCATTTGTAAACGAATTAAATGAAATTCTTGGATGGATCTGAATGCTTTCTTTTAAAATCCAATCTTTTGGATTTGTTTCCAAACTGTAAGCCAGGAAGTTGAAAAAAAATGATCGGGAGCTTCTGGGATTTCGAAACAGTTTAATCCGTTCTCTTTTGCAAAACGAGTTGTGTATTCTTTGGGGAACCACTTGTCCTCTCTCGGTAAGAAGATATTGTAGTTAGTTCGTTTTTGGAGTAGAGTTGGATCTACCACAAATCCAGGTAAAAAAAGATTCTTTAAAAATAGAGATAAATCATCTAACCGAATTCGGGAGTTTTGAATGGGAACATTCAGATGGCCTACCTGTTCCGTTTCTAACCAATTTTGGTTCGATAGAGTCTCTAAGATTTGTTTGTTGGGAGACAAATCATCCGATAGTTCAGGTAAAAGAAGGAGACGACTAAACTCTTCGATAGAGCCTGATTCATACAAATACCGAAGGCTAAGAACACTATCCAAAATGGGAGATAGTAAAAATAATTTTCGAAAGGAAACTTCTTTGGCATACATCATCAGGGCTGCCCCTCCCCCACTATGCCCAATCCCATATAATTCTTTGTTTTTGTATCCAGATTTTGTTAAATAGACATCTAACAATTGTATGGCTGTTTTGGGATCATAATTCCCTTTGGAATTTCCATGTGAAGGAGGATTGAACTTGATCAGCCGAAGGCCCAATGTCTCCAATTCGCCATCACGAATCCGAAAGGATCTAGCATTGCCACCAGTACTCGGCCAAAGGACAATGACACCTCTAATATTTTCCTCGGAGGCACCTGATTCGATGATTTCTAAAGTCAAAGTGTGGCGATGATGGGTTTTCCATTTTGGACAATGACTGTATGTTCACATTGTGCCACATAACTGAGTTCCCCACGACGGTTACTTGCAACCAGTGTCCAACCATCTTCTTCTTCGTAAGCGGTTTGGCTTCCTGTAGAAATAAAAGATTCAATGGCAAGGACAAGTCCGTTTCCCAATTTTCTTTGGTCACGTTTTTCTTCATAAACCAACACCTGTGGTTCTTCATGGAGTTTTTTTCCAGTACCGTGACCTGCTAAATTTTTAATGACAGTAAATCCGTTTTCCACAGCAGTTGAATGAATTTCTCTTCCAATGTTTCGCAAATAATTCCCAGTGAACGCTTGTTTTGTGGCACGCATCGTTCCTTCAATAGCTGCTTCACACAACTTATGAAGTGTTTCGTTTGCATTTCCCACAACAAAAGAAATTCCTGTGTCTGCATAATAACCATCAAGTTTTGCAGAAACGTCAATATTGACTAAATCTCCATTTTTTAAGATGGTTTCTTTTTTAGGAATTCCATGTGCAATTTCAAAATTGGTACTAATACAGGTAAATCCAGGGAATTTGTAATCAAACTTAGGAGCGGAAAAGGCACCAGCTTTTTCAAATTCCAGTTTGGCAACGTTGTCTAGTTCCAAAGTGGAGACTCCTGGTTTAGCGAGTAGTTTTAAAAGTTCTCGAACCTTTGCGACAAACTTCCCTGCTTTTAAAATTCCCTGAAGGTCTTTTTCATTTTGAATCGACATCTAAACAATCTCCCCACCACAACTAGATCCTGCACCAGCAGTACATCCGTAACAATGATTTGCTACTACGATTTCTCGACTCAGGTAAGCTGGCAAATCGAAATCCTTGATATGTTTTACTTCTCTCGATTTCAAATCTAACATTTGATTGAAGTCACAATCATAAACAGAACCATCATAACCTACGGAAATTTGGTCCAAACACATAAGCCCTGCCACAGTGGCGGGATTGTATGCATTGACTAAAGTTTCCATATACATTTCAAATTTTTCGGCTCTTACCAAAGAAGCAAGAAATCGATTGATGGGAAGATTATTGATACAAAACAGTTGGTTAAAAACAATTCCGTATTTTTTGAAGAGAGTATCCTTATATTCTTTTTCCAACTGCACTTGTCCCGAGCTTAAAAAAAGGCCATTAGGATTATAAACTAAGTTGATTGGAAGTGTGGTTCCATAACCGAGTGAATTTAACTTCTTCAAGGCGGTAATAGACTTTTGAAATACACCTTTTCCTCTTTGGTTGTCGGTGGTACTTTCCATAACAGAAGGAAGAGAGGAGACAATTTCGACCTTATGAGTCACTAAAAAATCATATAACCATTCATAACCAGGCTCTTCTAAAATCGTTAAATTACAACGATCCATCACCCGTTTTCCTAACTTTCTTACCTCTTCGACTAGGTACTTAAAATTTGGATTTCCTTCGGGAGCACCACCGGTAATATCCACCGTCTCTATTTCTGGAATTTTGGATATTAAATCCAAACAAAGATCCACTGTGGCCCGATCCATCACTTCGGTTCGAATGGGAGAAGCATCCACATGGCAATGTCGACAAGCTTGGTTACACCAACGTCCTACATTGATTTGGAAAACCTTTAAGGACCTTGCAGGAATGGATTTCCCTACAGTTTCATGAAATGGTTTCCCACTATACGAACGTAAGGTGGAATGTTGCTCGGATACATTCATAAATTAAAAAGAAAGTTCATCAATTTTGTTTTGCATTTGAACACTATGAACCAAATTGATTCCTGCGGCCATTGCTGCTGCCACATGAACTGCTTCATTCATTTGTGCTTCATCTGCACCTTTTTGCAAGGAAGTGGAAGTATAAGCATCAATGCAGTAAGGGCATTTTAACGCATGTGCCACAGCAAGTGCAATCAGAGCTTTTTCTCTTTCGGATAAAGCACCTTCCGCCATCACCGCATTGTAATATCCGAAAAATTTATCAGCAAGAGCTGGATTCGTTCTTCCAATTTCTCCAAACTTTCCTAAATCTTTTGCATTGTAATAATGATTTTCTGCCATAAATAAACTCCCTATCGTTAGACTTTTGAAAGTGTTGACGGAGTCAATGGGCTAGTTTTAAGAAACTTACGACCAACTCAGAATTTTACCCAAAATGTCGAATTTATCGGACAATGTGAGAACCTAAATTCAAGTACTGAACTTAGGTCTACGTTTCTCAATTAATGACAAAAATCCTTCCTGTCCATCGGGAGACAAAATGACTTTTGTGAATAGGTCAGCATCAATTTGGAATAAGGATTCCATCTTTTTTCTGTACGGTTCACGTAAGGCAGTTTTCATCCCACGGCTGGAATTGTTTGTGAGTTTGGAAAGGGATTCGGCAAATTTTAAGGATTCACCAAACAACGATTCAGCACTGAATAATTCATCCACAAGTCCGATTTCTTTGGCTTCAGGACCTTTGATTTGTTTTCCGGTGAATAAAAGATCACGTGTGACTTTGACACCTACCAAGTCTTGTAAAACAATCGTAGGAATGGAGGGAAAATTAAGACCAACGATGGCTTCGGAAAATCCAATCCTTGCCCCTTTGTCCACCATGTACCGGTAATCAGAGAACAATGCAAACACTGCTCCCGCTGCCATACAATGTCCATTCACAACTGCAATGGTAGGAACTGGAAATTGGAAATAGGTTTGTGCGGTTCGTAACAACTGTTCAACGGATTTCCGAACATCGAATTCTGTTTTTCCATACATAAGAGTGGGTTCAATCCCATTGGAGAAAAACTGTGTTTGTGCGGATGTAAAAAGCAAAACACGCAAATTTGGATTGTTTGCGTGTTTGTTTAAGATTTGTTCGAATAATACGAAAGCTTCGAAATCGAAAGTATTCTTTTCATTGGATTGCATCTTGATTTCCAAGATGCGCTCTCCATGAAAGATCTCTGCAAAAGGAGTCATATTAACTGTTTTTGTAGAGTTCCAAAATTCTGTCTTTGTATTTTTCCGTAATCACGTGCCGTTTCATCTTCATTAAGTTAGTAAGCTCATCACCCACTTCAAATGGTTTTGTGATTAGCGTTACATACTGTACTTGTTCAAAGTTTTTGAATCCAGTTTTAACACTGTTAAAATTACGAACTTCTTTTTTATAGAAATCGACAACCTTTGGATTGGTGATCAGTTTTTCAGGATTTTTTTCTGAAATTCCATTTTCCTCCGCCCAAGGGATGAGTGCATCAAAGTCAGGAACAATGATAGCACCGAGAACCTTTTGGTCTTGGCCCACAATCATCGACTGTTTGATGTAAGTTGATTCATCAATTTTATTTTCGATAGGAACCGGCTCTACGTTTTCTCCACCAAGTAGAACGATTGTATCCTTCGCACGACCTGTAAGAGTCAGTGTTTTTTTGAAGTTAATCATACCGATATCACCGGTATTCATCCAATTGTCTACGATGGTTTTTTTGGTAGTTTCTGGATTTTTGTAATACCCTTTCATTACCTGTGGTCCCTTGATATGAACCACACCTTTCACACCTAACTTACCGAAGATGATATTTTTTTTATCATCAATGTGGCAAAGGACATTTCCCGCATCATCTCGAATTTGTACCTGGCTGAGTGGAACAATATCACCCACAGATCCCATGATGGGACGATCAAAGGTTCGTGCAGAAATGACCGGTCCCGTTTCTGTCATACCGTACCCTTCAAGAACTGTAATCCCAATGTCCATAAAGAAAGCATCCACATGTTTTTGGAGTGCCCCACCACCGGAAAGAGTAGCACGTAAATGTCCACCTGTTGCTTGGCGAATTTTTGCGAGGACAATGCGATCCAATGTAAAGGAATTAAATAAAACCCCTAACCCAGCAATCACATACAATGGAGTTTTCAGAGGGCTTTCCTCAGGCAAACCAAACTGTGCCGCAAGGATGGTAAGGATCGTTACCGTAAATGGACCAGTTAACAAAAGCTTTATGATAGAAACCACAGACAAAGCTAGGGACTGAATGATATTTCTTCCCTCATAATCCACTTCCCAACCTTTCAAGAAACGAATTGCCGCATGGTAATGTTTGGAAAAAAAGTATGCAACCTTAAACAATAATCGTCTCACAGGAGGAGTTTGTTTTGGATCATTGATTCGAGTGTAAATCCCGTTGTATATACTTTCCCAAACACGTGGGGCAGAAGCCATAAAGGTAGGTCTTGCTTTTTGGATGTCGTTACGAAGTTCGGTTACTTTTGTATAGTAAGTAGAACCACCGTTGATGATGGCAAAGTATTCCACAACTCGCTCAAAAATATGCCATACTGGAAGGATGGACAACATACGATCGTCAGGTGAAACCTTGGCAACTCGAGGAACTACATAATGCATTTGGTGGATCATATTGGAATGCATAAGCATAACACCTTTTGGCATTCCCGTGGTTCCTGATGTGTAAATGAGAGTGTACAAATCGTCCGGTTTGATTCCGGCCATTCGTTTTTCGGCTTCCCGTTTCCCTTTGGCACGCATATCTCTCCCTTGTTCCAGGAGATCGTAAAAATGTAGGATTCCAGCACCTGACTTTAATTTGGTGTCTTTGTCCATAATGATAACGGTTTTCACCGACTTTACTTGGGATTTGTTGTTTTTATATTTTTCGTAAACTTTATCATTTTCCACGAAAATAACTTTCGCTTCAGAATGATTCAAAATATAAACGATTTCCGAATCTGTAATATCAGATCCCCGTGGAACGTTGGCAGCACCAGCAGTTAACACTGCACAATCGGCAATGATCCATTCCATACGGTTGTCAGCAAGAACTCCGACGTGTTCTCTCGCCTTAACCCCTAATTCAATGAGGGCTTCTGCCAGTGCGAGCCCGTCTTCGTAAAGTTCCTTGTAAGTGAGGGCTTGGTAATCCTTTTGGGCATTCTTATACCAGAATGCGGGTCTTGGACCGAATTTTTCTGCGGATTCCTTATAAACTTCTGCTAGGTTATTTGCCATATCTCTCCATCTAAAAGCGGTCTTTATGATAGGCCCTACTTTCAGATGGTCAAGAGAAATTTAAGCATTAATCCCAGTGGAATCCTTCGCGTTGGTGTCCTTTTTTCAAATGTCGTTTGCGAATTTCGCGGAGTTTGCTCATTTGTTCGAGATTGAGTAGGTTACGAGCCGCAAGCCCCATTTGGGGAAGTAGGGTTTCGTCTTGTGTGTTGGCTAAAAACTGGTTGGTCTTCACAAAGGAGCTTTTAAACTCCAAATTCATATCGGGATAGAAATCCATACAAGCCTCCGTGCTTTCCGGTTTCCGGGGTATTTGTCTTTTAAGGGTCCCAACCATCCGTGGTAAGTAGCCTTTCCCCAATATATGTATCGCCGGAAAATGAATATCCTGAAGCAAAAAATTTTGCTTGTACTATTTTTTTTTATCTGATTATTGGTATTCGTTCATGACGATTCGATTGGAAAATTCTACTGGCAGACGGAACGGGCGTTTCGTTGCTTACGAGTACGGGGAAGACCTATTTGGCACTCTGTATTTGAATAAATTTTCCGGTCGGGAAAAAGGTCGTCTCATCGACAAATGGAGATTAAATGATTTAGGAAGTCTCATCCGTGTTCTCGACACAGAGATTTCTCGTAGGGAAGAAGAAAATTACGAACGACCTCTTTTCCACTAATCCAACTTATTTGTTCCTAACCAAAAGGAACAAACGTTACCAAAACAAAATCCAATTCCTGTCCAAAAAATTAAAAAGGGTTTCTGTATTTCGGTTTATTACGTTTTCTCTTTTTTTTGTTGCCCTTCTTTTTTCTTATCTAGGCAAAACATCTTGGAAAGAATATTTATATTCTCTACTTTTTCTCCTTCCTTTTGTGTATTTAGTACGACTGTATTCCAAACGAAAGATACAAATCCAGTATGCCAAAAGAACACAAACTTTTATTTTAGAAGAGCTTTCTAGACTAACAGGTGAATTTAAAAAAATCAAAACAAGAGAAGTTTGGGAATATCCGGAAAATGTACGAAACCACCCTCTTTCGATTGATTTAGATCTTTGCACCAAACAAGGGTTTTTGAGTATTTATGATACCACGATCACAGAGATTGGATTTGGGGCCTATCTCAAACGTTTTTTACAAGAACCAATTGAAGAAAGAAACCTCCATTCAGATTCCTTAGAGATTCAAAATATTCTAAAAAAAAATCCCTCTTATGCCTATCACCTCTTACGCAAATTTTTAGTACCGGATGCGGAAACAAATGAAAAGTTTTCTTTGCCACAAGTAAATGCGGAAGATTCCTTTTGGAAAAAAAGAAGGTTTTTAAAGGGTTTTTATCCTATTTGGGGATTCCTTTCTCCCGTTTATATAGTTTTGGGATTGTCATTTGACCTACCGCTCATTCCTCTCCTTCTTCTTTTGAACGGCATATTATTTGTGAGTTATCGTCGTGAGTCTTTAAAACAATGGAAAGAGATTAAGGCTTTATCTTCTGGGGCATCACGATTTCAAAAGACCTTTGTGTATTTGGCAAAAGAAAGAAAGACCACCGAACAGATGATTGGTCGAATTTCTTCTCTCGGTGATTCTTCTGAGTTACTGATTTCTCCCTTACCCCATCTTATATTGAATCTTTTATGTTTATGGGATCTTTGGAAAATTAAATCCCTAGAAAATTGGAAACTAAAGTTTGGAAACCTATGGAATGAACTGCAAATTCAAATTATAAAAACAGATTCTTTCCTTCCTTTTGCAAATTTTGGTTTTTTATTTCCTGAATCAAATTTTGCTCATCTCTCTCCATCAGGATCTCTCAGTGCCGAAAGTTTAGTTCACCCACTCCTTCCTAAATCCAGTCGTGTGTTTAATCCTCTCACCAAAATGGAGCCAGGGGATTTGATGATTGTGACTGGGTCCAATATGAGTGGGAAAACGACATACCTCAGATCTATCGCCATGTCTTTGTTAATTGCTGGATCTGGTGCTCCCATCTTAGGTAAAAAATTCGAATATCCAGAGTTTCAAATCCACACTCTCATCCGATCTCAAGATTCGATGGAAGATGGAGTTTCCTTTTTTTATAGTGAAGTGAGGAGGCTCTCTGCAATCATACAAAATGCAGAGAGCTCTAAAAAAATTCCTATCCTATTTTTAGATGAAATTCTAAAAGGAACCAATTCGAAAGAACGTTTTATCGCAACACGAGAGATTCTTTCTGTCCTTAGAGAAAAACGGGCAATCGTATTTCTGACAACACACGATTTAAAACTAGCAGAAATTCCTTGGGCCAAACGATTCCATTTCACTGAGTTAGAAAAAGATGGCCAAATGGATTTTGATTACCAAATCCGAGACGGGGTTTCCGGTTCTACGAATGCTTTAAAGATTTTAAAGAAAGAAGGGATTCCGATTCGTAACGAAGAGGAATGAAGATTTCACGTTCAACAGACTTCTGTCACGTTTTTTCTTCGAATGAATCCTTGACAAAGTTTGAAAATTCATTAACAGTTGTGAAATTCTGGCAAATGCCAACGATGGAGTGTTACGTGAAGAAAGTATTCACATTTCTAATTTTTGCTTTGAGTTTTCATTTATATGCAACTGATCTAAAAGATGATCTAAAGAATGCTACAAGCGACGGCGAAAAAATATCCATCCTTTCTGAAATGGGAAAATCTGGAGAATCGAAATATGTAAAGGCAATCACCGAACAACTGGAAAAAGGTGAATCTAGTAAAATTCGTTCGCAGGCAGCCAGTTCTCTAGGAGATTTAAAAGCAGGTTTTAATGAACTCCAAAAAGCGTTTGAAAACGATGATGTTTACGTACGAGAAGCAGCCATCGAGGCTTTAGCTCGCATTGGAAATACAAAATCACAATCTTATTTCGAAAAAGGAACGAAAGACAAAAACGAAAAAATACGTTTTTATAGCGTTCAAGGTTTGTCAAAAGTAGGAAGAAGTGGCAACGCACCTATTTTCCGTAACGCGATTGAATGGAAAGACAAACCAACTCAATTAGCTGCAATTCGAGGGCTTGGAAATATCAATGCCTGGGATGAATGGACTTATGTGAAACCATTTTGCTCCAACTCAGACAAAGAATTTGTAATGGCCTGTTTATACAGTGCAGGTAAATTCAAAACAGATGAATCTCTATCAGCAATTGAAGGATTATTGGCAAGTCAAGACGCAGAAGTAAGTAAAGAAGCATTTAATGCTATTTCTAACTTTAAACCTGCACAAGTAATTCCCACACTAATTCGATTTAAAAAATCCAACCCCAACCACCCAAATTTAGACGACTTAAGTGCAAATTTAAAAAAATTAAAAGCGGCAAAACAGTATGCAATCATCAATGTTTCCGATCGCCTAAATTTACGTTCCAAAGCAAATGAACGATCGGAAGTAATCACTGGACTACCAGGAAATGCTGTAGTTGAAATTTTATCTAGAGAACCTAGAAAATACATTATTACCAATAGTAAAGGTGAAGAGATGGAAGACTTTTGGTACCAAGTTAAAACAAGTGATGGTAAAAAAGGTTATTTATTCGGTGAATTTATCCATGTCGTAGATAGTTACTAAAGGATATCAAAAATATGAAACAATCTTTAAAATTAAGCGGGATTCTATTATTATTGTTTACTGTGATCCAAATGAACTGCAGCAAAAAGAAAGTAGAGAACTTTACAGATCCTAAAAAAATCTTCTTCATAGACCCAAAAGACGCAATAGAAGTTTTACAAACAGAAGAGCCATTGGCTGAAAAAATAGGTACAATCAGTGATATTGATTCAGTAGAAGTCGTCGCTTCAATTGCATTCGAGAAAAAAGATATGGTATATAAAACATATCAAATCAAATGCCCCACTTCGATTAAACACAAATGTAAAACGGAATTTGGTTACATTAGAGAATTTGATGTAGCTAGTAGTGACTATTTCAATTCCACTTCAAACAATTCTTCTCTTTTAAAAAAGAGATTAGTTGTTTCAGAAGGTGAATACAATGAAAGTAATGATATAAAAAAACTGATATTAGATCCAAAATCTATCAAAAGTATGATCATCTTATATCATTATAATATCTTTCAATTTTTGATAAATGCTTTGGTAGCACAGCCAGATGATCGAATGTTAAAGACTGAAGAGATGTATCAAATCATCAAGCTGGTTGCAAATCCTTCACTAGAAGATCAGTATGTCACTTCACTTAAGAAAAAATACCCCTTTTTAAACGAAGTGGATGAAGCGGGTGCTATTACTTCCGTCGCAACAAACAATGATTTTGAGCAAAAACTAACGGAGACCCGAAATGAATTGTTAAATTCATACATTGCAGGATTCCCATTACGATCATCTACCTTCAAAGGATTAGTGGGTCAGTTTAATAGAGTAAAAAGTTTTCCTTATCTTACGGAAAAAATATTCGAGTATCTATCCAAAGAAGGAGTATATTCTGTCTCTGGATTTGAAGCTCAATACTTTGTTAATGCAGACTCTGGATCAATTGCATTAAACAGACTTAAAAAAATAGATCAAAATCTTGATCCAACGAAGGTTGTGGCTTTATTTGCAATTCTAAATGATGCAGGAACTAATTTCCGTTTAAAAGTCCAAATTTTAGATATGAATGGCAATGTTACTAAAGAAGATTCATACTCCCTTGTTTCGATTTCAGCAGAGGAGTCAGGAAGTTCATTGGGATTCAAAGTCAAAACGGATAAACAAGATTTTATTTTATCTCCCCTAGAAACGACACCTAACCTACTCATCGCTGGTGAAGGATTTAAGGAATACTTAAAATCTATCCCAGGCGATTACAAAGATATCATCAAAAACAATGACTACGAAAAAGCTAAAATGCTAATTGCACTTAAATTCGGCGAAGGTGGATTTGATGAAAAATTAGGTAAAATGGTGTACATACTGTCTGCTTCGAAACGATATTGGATCATGTTAGATTTATTTCGATTCAATCCAAATGTAAAACGTTCTACCGATTACTCAGGAACTTTAGAGACATCCTTTTCTGTGGATGAGAGCAATTGTATATCCACAAGCAAGTGGAGGCAACCGAAAGGTGAGTTATACATTACTGGAATAGAACGTAGTTGTTATTCAGATTACGAAGAAGAAGTAACTCCAGA
The DNA here is from genome assembly GCF_004770145.1 of Leptospira bourretii. Lineage (NCBI taxonomy): Bacteria > Pseudomonadati > Spirochaetota > Leptospiria > Leptospirales > Leptospiraceae > Leptospira > Leptospira bourretii. The sequence continues at coordinate 578,562 of NZ_RQFW01000005.1, forward strand.
AGAGACAATGTGTTTCTACGAAAATGGCTCTATGTTCTTTCAATTTGAATTTTCACCTTCGGAATTACGAGCCGATAAACCAAGTATAGATTTCAAATTTGAAAATTCTGGGATTTGCCAAGTCATTCAGCATATTATGTAATGGCAATATGATTTAATTGGAAGAAATAAACAATGCCCTTAATCATTTTTTATTTCTTCCTCTTCTTTTCCACCAAATAACGACTTAATTCCTTTCCATCCTTTTTGTACTCCACCGGTTACATTGTCCACAGCCTTGTTTACATACTCAGACATGGCTGATCCGGCAATTCCACCAACGGCAGCACCCGCTGGGCTTGCTAAGAAAATTGTCCCTGCGTATACAGAACCAAGCCAAATAGGATCAATGAATGGGGAAGAGATTCCATAGGTTCCGCGATAGATAATTGGGAGTTTTAAGGCTCTCCCTGCAACACCCGGAAAGGCAATTGTAAATCGCATATCGATATTTTTATTAAATCCAATTTTGCCGCCACCGGAACCAACAATGCCATCTGCTTTTAAAGCAAAGTTTCTTACTTCAATGGATTCTTTTGCATAATGAAAATCAAATTTTAACTCGCGGTAGGGAGTGGCTCTACTAAAGTCCACCTTCTTCAAATTGATAACACTACCAATCGAACTTATCGGTTTTAAAATATTTGTATAACTTAACAATTCACCATTATTGGCATTGATATTTCCAATGATCTGCAAATTAGAAAGTAGACCTTCTTCGGTATCAGATGGAGAACCCAAAGCAAATTCGGAATCTAATTTTCCAGTAATTGGAGAAATTTTAAAAAGATCAGAAAGGATTGGTGTTATGTTCAAATTTTTTATATTTCCTTTGATCACAAGCCCAGGATTGTTTCCCCAAACATAATGGCCTGTTCCATCAACAGTTCCTTCGTAGGCTCTCATCTGATATTTTGTGATATTCAATTTACGTTTTGCATAATGAAGATTTAATTTTAAGGCATCAGCGTGAAAATCACCTGCATTAAGATTTCTTAAATTAAAATTTAAATATACATTCATCCGATTTACATAACCGGTACTAGGAATGCCCCTTGTTAAAATTGATTTTTCAAAATCGGGATCAATCCAAATCTTAATTACCTTGATGATACTTGGTACATCCAAATAATCTGAAGCACCTTCAAAAGAGATGGTTGGCGATAGAGGTGGCTTTAAAAAGTTTACATACCCTGATCCATTTAATTTGGATTTACCTTTCCAATCGACGAGAATGTTTGCAAAAGACAATTTGTCCTCTTGGATATCATAATTGATGATGGTAGAGACATGCCCATCAGCAAAAGTTTTACCATCCCTTAGTGCCAAGTCACGAATATGCAAACGATCGACAACGGCATAAATTTTTGTTTCGTCTCGTTTATAAAATGGAATGTTCCCAGTAGTTTTTAAAAATCTCAAATCTCCATAAGTAAAAATGATTAAAATGTCATGAAGGTCGATCCCTTTTAGATTTTGAAAAGAAAAATCACCTTCGAACCTAGCTGATTCGTAATTCATTTCATCTTTTACAAATACAAAATTAGAACTTAATGAAATTGGTTCATCATTTAACTTACCATATATATAAACATCCAGGTCTCGCAGATCACGGTCTAATTGGAAAGTGGTCTCCCAAAGGTATAATTTTATATTTCGTGCATATAGTTTATCTTCAAAGAGAATCGTGATGTTTTTAATTTCGATTTGATTGACAAAGTTAGCAAAAACTTTTGAAAAATAATATTTTTTGTCTGCTACAATAGTAGGTTCAGTTTCTTTTGTTAATTCATTTGTATTGGATCCTGATTTAGATAGGATTCTTTCAAACATAGGGAAGGATTCATTTTTTTCTCGAGTGATTTCAACCGTTCCTGTATTCAGATATATTTTTCTAATTTCTAATGGTTGCCCAACAAAAACTCCATAATATACTTCGATTCTAAGTTTATGTAACTGAATCAACTCATCATCATTTTTCGAAACTGATACCTCGGCCAACTCAATTCCAGGAAAGGGAAAAAATACAGGTTCGGAAACTTGATAGTTCACCTCTAGCCCTGTTAGCTGGTATGTAGTATCGAGGATTAGTTTTTTATAATAGTCCGGATCTGCAAGAAGGGGATACAGAATAAAAAACATCGTCATGGAAACGACAAAAATCCCTGTGAGTAGGATCTTTCCTACAACTCCTTTGATTTTATCTCGGATACTCTGCTTCATATGTTTTTACTTTAAAGGAAAATGACATTTCACTCGGCGCATCGCCGAAGGAAAACTTTCCAAGGGTTCTTCTGTTTTACAGATTTCTTTTGCGATAGGACATCTTGTATGAAATCTACATCCGAGCGGTTTGTTCATCAAACTGGGAATTTCCCCTGTTAACGGTTGAGATACCTTCGTGCGGTCCTTTAAATCGAAACTAGCAGAGAATAATGCTTTTGTGTAGGGATGGAATGGAGAGTTACTGATCTCATCCCTGCTACCTTCTTCGACAATTTGTCCCAAATACATGACAGCAATTCGATCGGATACGTGTTTTACAATGTTCAAGTCATGAGATATAAACAAATAAGATAGGCTATATTTCTCTCGTAATAACAAAATATTATTAATTACTTGTGCTTGTGTGGAAATATCCAAAGCAGAAACGGCTTCGTCACAAACAACTAGGTTTGGTTCCAAAATTAAAGCTCGGGCAATCGCAATTCTTTGTCTTTGTCCCCCACTAAATTCATGAGGATATCGATGTAAAATATCTGAAGGTAAATTTACTTCTGCAAGTGCCTTTATTGCTTTTTCTTTTTTTTCAAAGGAACTCAAATTGGGAAAATGGATTTGAAGTCCTTCGGTTATAATTTCTTCAATCGTAAAACGTGGGTTTAATGAAGAATATGGATCTTGGAATACAACTTGGATTTTGCGTCGAAGGGCTTTTTGTTCTTCTTTGGGGATATCTTTAATTTCTTTATTTTCGAATTGAATTGATCCAGAATCAAACGGTAATAAGGATAATATGGCTCGGCCAATGGTTGATTTACCACAACCGGACTCACCGACAAGACCTAAAATTTTTCCTTGGGGTATTGAAAAACTAACTCCTTCAACGGCCACAAGTCGTTTGGAAGAAAAAGAAAGTGTCTGTGATTGTTTATAAGAAACAACTAAATCTTTTACATTAAGCACTTTCTTTTCCTCCGTATAAAAAACATTCTACAGATTGGGATTCAGTCATTGGAATCAATTTAGGAACTGACCTGTCACAAAGATCGATTTTTTCGCTACAACGTGTGTGAAACCGACATCCTTTTGGATAAGATTTTGGTGATGGTACAATTCCTTCGATCGTTACCAATTTTTTACCAATGTTTTCATGTGTCGGATAGGCTGCGATTAAAGCTTGAGTATAAGGATGTTTGGGTGTATCAATGATCTCGCCAACTGTTCCTTGTTCAATGATCTTTCCTGCATACATGACCGCAATCCGATCAGCAATATGACTCACAAGTCCGATATCGTGTGAAATAAACAACACCGACATTCCGTTTTCTTTTCGTAGTTCTTTCAAAAGTTCGATCAATTGCAATTGAATCGTGACATCAATGGCACTGGTTGGTTCATCTGCGATTAGAATCTTAGGATCGCACATCAAAGCCATAGCAATACAAACTCTTTGTAACATACCACCTGAAAACTGATTCGGATATTGATTTAATCGTAGTTTGGCGTCAGTTATCCCAACACGTTCCAGTAAATAGATAGCCTTCTCTTCTGCTTCTTCTTTTGAACCGAGCCCATGTAACAAAAATCCTTCCGTCAATTGGTTACCAATTTTATGAAGTGGGTTCAATGCAGAGAAAGGTTCTTGGAAAACATAAGAAATTTCTCTTCCACGAACTGATCTTAGGTGGTTTGGATCAGATTTCAATAAATCATTTTCTCCAAACAAAATTGATCCAGTAGGATACACGGTTGTGTTGGAGGGAAGAAGTTTGGTCAATGCTAAACTTGTGATTGACTTTCCACAACCTGACTCTCCGACAAGAGCTAATGTTTCCCCTGTAACCAAATCAAAATTAACATGATCCACAATGGACAAAATACCATCGTCAGTTTTGATTTGAATGGAAAGATCTTTGACTTGGATGGCTTTTTTGATATTTGTCATTCGTAAACCACCTTGTCTTTCGGATCGAATGCATCCCGCAATCCTTCACCCACAAAAGCAGAAAACAAAATAGTAAGGAACAGTGCTACAGATGGGAAAGTAATAAGCCACCATGCTGTGAGCCTTTCTCTTCCCTGCCCAATCAACTCTCCCCAAGAAGGATTGGGAGCTGGAATTCCATATCCCAAAAAGTCAAGAGCAGATAACACGGAAATTGCGGAGATTAAAATAAAAGGTAAAAAAGTTACCAAAGGAGTTAATGAGTTCGGCAACAAATGACGCATGATGATGGAAAAAGAAGATGCACCTAAAGTTTTTGCAGCATCAACAAACTGTTGTTTGCGGAGTTTCAAAAATTCACCACGCATATAATAACTTAACCCAATCCAACTAAGCGAGCCATACGTAACAATCAAAACAAGAAATCCCCTTCCAAAAAAAGAACCCATAATCAAAATTAAATATAAAAATGGAATGGCTGAAAGAATTTCTATGATTCGTTGCAAAAACAAATCGAGTCGCCCTACAAAATAACCTTGGATCCCTCCAATAAAAGATGCTAAAAAAATCTCAACAATGATGAGGATTAAACTGAAGGTCATCGCCAAACGATAACCGTAAATAATACGAGTAAATACATCGCGTCCCCTGTCATCAGTTCCCATCCAGTGGCGAACGTTTGGGTTAGAAGGAGGGTTGGTTCCTTCTTCCAAACTGTCTAAGTTGTCTTCGTTGACTCCAAAAGGAATTGGAGGAAACAACATATAATTTGATGAGTTGGTGAATCTATCTTCTCTACTCAACTTTTTGTAATTAGGTTCTGTTAAATTATTTCCACCAAATTTTGTTTCTGGATAAAAACTAAAAATAGGAAAGGAAATACTCCCTTCGTAAAAAATAATAAGAGGTTTGTTATTAATCAAAAGAGGAGAAAACAAAGACAATACATAAGTATATAACAAAATCAACAAAGAGTAGTAAGCTCTTTTATTTTTTTTAAACTTTTCCCACTTACGTATGTTTGCCGGGTTTGAAACAAAATTCATTCGAAATCAATCCTCGGATCAATGAGAATATAACAAAAATCAGAGACAATTTTTCCGATTAGTCCTAAAAAACTCTGCGCAAGGAGTAGTCCCATCATTAGGTCAGTATCCCTTTCTCTTACTGCTTCAAAACTAAGAAGCCCCATCCCATCAATATTAAATACTAGTTCAATAAACAATGAACCGGAGAAAATCAGAGTCAGGTTACTTCCAAAACCAGTTGCTATGGGAATGAGAGAATTACGAAAAGCATGACGAAAAATCGAATCAGAAAAACTAAGTCCTTTTGAAACAGCTGTTCGAACATATTCCTTTGCAATTTGATCGAGTAGACTGTTTTTCATTAACAAAGTAAGAACTGCAAAACTACCTACCACATAACAGATGACAGGTAGGAACATATGGGCAAGGCGATCGTTCACCTTTCCCCAAAAACTCAAATCTTCATAAAAGTCTGAGACTTCGTGTCCCAAAGGAAAAAAGGAAAATACTTCGCCAGAAGCAAACAAATACAAAAGTAACATTGCAAAGGCAAAAACTGGAAGTGAATAAGTAAAAAAGATAATGAAACTAGAAATAAAATCAAATCTACTTCCTTCTTTTAGTGCCTTCTGGATTCCCAAAGGAATACAGATTAAATAGGTTAAGAAAAAACCAGAGAGTCCAAAGAAAAGTGATACAGGAAGTTTTTCAACAATGAGGTCTGAAACTTTTCTGGAATGCAAACGAGATTCGCCCAAATCAAACTGTACAATTTGTTTCAACCAAAGTAAATAAGCAACTGGAGCCGGTTTGTCTAAGTGGAGTCTTTGTTTGATAAGTTCAATTTCTTCCTGCGAAATTTGTTTGGTGGAAGCCCCTGCTAAGTTTCCAGCACCTTTTATTTTTGCAATTTCGCTATTGAGTGGTCCACCGGGAGCAAAATGAGAAATCAAAAAAACAAGAAAAGTGATTCCAAGTAGGGTTGGAAAAATGAGTAAAAAACGTTTTAAAAAATATTTCCACATATCCTAGAACTCCCACCACTCTTTCGGTTTTTTATAACCTTTCAATTCTAAATATCCTTTAGCAGACTTTTTTTGAATTGGATCTTTGGCTTCTACGCCACCTTCCCAATAAATTGTTGCCGTTGTCTTTGTTCCATCAAACTCTTGTTCATTGAAAATGGGAGAAACCAACCATTCCCCTTCCGGGTATCGGATTTTCCAGTGGAGAGGGTATTCAATTTTTGTATTTGGACTCTTCCAAATAGACCCGGTGGTCTCCATTTGGATTTGGCCTGGTATCGTCCAGGAGGTCACTTTTCCTTTAGGATCACGATAGGTTCCAAAAACTTCTGGAGGCATTGTGGGAGATTCGCGAAACCGAAAAAACACATAATCACCACCTGAAATGTCTGACAAACAAATCCAATCCCAACTTGTTTCACCCGTGGCCAAACTTGGAATTGATTTTGCGTTTCGTTCACTCCATTCATGATCCATCCAAGAATCTCCCGAAATGATGGTTTCTATTTTTTCCTCAAATGTTAGAGTTCCCTTTGTGTAAAGTCTCGGATAACTATAGTAATATGAAAATATACTAGGGTTTCGATTGGATTTAATCGATAGGCCATCTTTTCCATGTACAAGGATCTTTCCATTCCCTTCTAAGTTCAAATCCAAACTCAAATTTTTGGATTTGGAACTTGCTTTGATATGAAATTTATCTTTAGAAATAATTTTCAGATGATAATCGCCACTATAAATGGTTTTATCTGTATATCCAGAAAGATCACCTATTGTTCGTTTCATGGTTTGAGATGTTTTGTGTTTTTTATTCGTAAAATCAGAAATTGCAAAATGGACTGGAAAAACTTCTGGATTCCAATCTGGATCGTTTGAAATTTTTAAACGAAAAAAAGACAATTCATATCCATATCGATTTCCGGATGCGGATTCCAAATGCCCAACAAAATAACACCATTCCAATCCAAAATCAGAATGAAAAGAATGATCCTTTGGAAAACTAAAATGAAAAAAACAAAACGATAGAATTAAGATTTTTATTTTATTCATCAGGCAAAGACTCCCACTTTTTTTCAAGTGGAAGGATATGTAGGTAGGATTCCTCAATTCGTTTCATCTTCTCAATCACATCTTTCATTTTTTTCTTTTGGTTTATTTTACGATACAATTGTGCTAAGTTATATAAATTGGATAGGTTCGAATCGTTAATGGAATGAGCTTTTTTCCATTCAATTTCTGCTTTATCAAACATTTCCATTTGGTAATAACAATAACCTAAAACGGAATGCGATTTGTAATGATTTGTTTTAAATTTATTATAAGACTCTAATAATGAAATTGCTTGTTCATAATTTCCATTATAAGCAAGTGCCTTCCCATAAAAAAGTTGAGTATCAAGTTCACGTGGTAATATTTGATGGGCTTGTTCGTAAAAAAACAAAGCATCTTTGTATTCTTTTTTTCGATAAACTTCATCTGCTTTTGCTTTAATGATATTAAACTCTGCAAGCCTTGGAGATAATTGAAGACCCAAAAGAGTGATGTCATCCATTGGGTCGGTCCCCATCGTAAACTCTTTGTGGTTTGATAAAATGAATTCCACCGTTTCCTGGATTGATTTTTCAGCACATGATTCAATAATTTGGATTAATTTTGTTTCCCCATATTGAACCCCTTTGTCATTTTCTGCTTCCGTGAGTCCATCCGTGTACAAAAACAATTTATCACCCGGCTCCAATTGAATTTGGAAATCCAGGAAAGTATCGCCGGCGTCAGGAAACATTCCAAGGAAAGTTCCATCCCCTTCACAGATTTCAGCTCGTTTGGTATTGGCACGATAGAGTATGGGCCTAGGATGACCAGCCACAGAATAAATGACTTTATAATCGTCATGAATCAAAACATAAACACAGGTTGTGTATCCTTGTTGCTTGACTAAATCCAATAATTCTCTGTTAATCAGTTTGAAAGTTTCAGATGGTTTTGTTTTTTTAAAATTAGAAAATAATAACTTAGATAAGGCGGTAATAAAAGCAGCCGGAACACCATGGCCGGATACATCACAAACAGCTACTCCTAACTTATTCGTATGATATGGAAAATAATCGTAATAATCCCCGCTGACTTCCTGCATCGGAGTAAACCCTGTCCAAAATTGGATACCGTTCCAATCGGGGATGATTTCGGGAATTAAACCTTTCTGGATGTTTTTTGCAAGTCGTAAGTCTTTTGCCATGGAGAGTTGTTTTTTTTCCAACTCTTGTTTGAAAGATTTTAATACTTCAACGGCCGCTTCCAAATCCCTATTTTCAATAGCAAGTTCTCTAGACCTTCGAACCACATCTTTGACATCCACAATTGATATTTCTTCTAATTGTGAATCGATTCGCGAAGTGACCATCACTCGATGCCTGTTACTGACATCATCTTTTGTTAAACGAGATCGCGACAAAAATAAATTATCTTCCGACCACTCCAATTCATACTCATTGGAATCTGCACCAAACTGAATGTCCTCACCCAACTCCTTATGAGAAACATGGATTCCAAAAAGTTTGGTTTTTGTCATTCGAATCGCAAAGCTTTTTAGTTCAAAAAGTACGGCAAGTCCGTTGAGCATTCCTTGAAAAAAGACAGCATCGTACCACTTCTCTTGGAACTCAGGCAAATATTTAAATACAAACAAAACCTTATGATCGGAAATTGTTTTTACATTCAAATATACGACTCGTGTTAGTCGACCGATCAAAATGGGGAGGCGACAAATCATCTCTTCTAAGTCAATCCGAGAATCGTCTAGGGGCAATAAATCATACGCATTTGTAATGAGACTTTCAGTTCCTAGATGGTATAAAATTCCTGAAATATCTAGAGATTGAGAAACAATTTGGATGATTTTATCTTCCAGGTCTTGTGAAATCCAATAGTTAGGATCTTTTAAAATTCGATTATAGACAATATCATCTAAAATTTCAGGAAACGGATTGGTATGGCGGGATAGGTGATTTTCACGTTGGTACACCTGGACCAGTCCCGAGACACGTTTTGATGATATTTCTCTTCCAGCGTGCAGTGGCAAAACCCTCACCTCAAGTTTCCCTTCGGTAGGAGAAAAATAAATTTCAATCGATCCCTAGGCAATAGATTTTTCAATGGAGATATGATTTGGTATCTTCGTGTCTTTGGTATTTTTGTTTTGGTTTTTGCGGTAGCTGTATTTCGACAAAGTACAACAAAAGTAGAAAGAACCTGGGAAGTCACAAACAAACCAGAACAAGTGCAAAAGGTACTTTATGACTCGTTTCAGCCCAAATCTTTTCGCACACCTGTGGTCGGAGAAACTTGGGAAACCAAGGTCATGGGAGAGGTTGTCAAATGTACAACGACCGTTGCAAATTCACAGGGAAATTCCGAATTCCAAATCACATCCGAAGGTTTTAAACACTACCAAGTCCTAAAAGAAACCTACCGTTTGGAATCCACCCAGAACGGCGTTCGCATTCATGGAATCTGGGATTTGGAAACCAAACCAAACACGATATCAAAACTTCTTTTTTTATTTTTTAGCGATGCAGACCTAAACTACATCGCAGATGGAAAACAAAAACTTTTCTAAGATTTTGCCTTTGTACTTTCGAGTAAAACAGTAGCCATTACCATCACACCTTCACTACGACCGAGTGATCCCATCCCTTCGGACGTAGTGGCCTTAATCGAAACACAGTCTAACGGCAATTTGGTGATGTTTGCCAGAGAAGCATTGAGTTCTGCGCGAATCGGATTGATCTTTGGATGGTCACCAACATATGTACAATCAATATTTACTAGTTTAAACTTTTTCTCAGCCATCAGTTCCAAACACTTTTCAATGATCCGAGAAGATTTCATATTTTTATACTGAGGGTCTGTATCAGGAAAATGAACTCCAATATCTCCTAAAGCCAAAGCGCCCAAAATGGCATCTGCCACTGCATGTAAAATCACATCGGCATCACTATGACCAAGAAATGCAAATTCTGATTTTACCTCAACACCGGCAAGCACCAGTGGACGAAAGGGTTCCTGGATTAATTTATGAAAATCGATTCCGTTTCCAACTCTAAACATAGATCCTACTTTTTATAACTCAATTCTAACATACGATTGACTGACTTTTGGGCAAGGCGAATGACTTCTTCATCTAAAAAGATTTCAAACTGTTCTTTGAGAAGTGCATCTCTCACTTTTTCCAGAGTAATCTTTTTCATATGAGGACAAGTCTGGCAAGTGGATACAAATTCCTTTTCAGGAAATTCAGCCCGCAGATTATCACCCATAGAACATTCTGTTACTAACATAATTTTGTTTGTTTTGCTTTGGCGAATGAAATCCACCATCTGTGATGTAGATCCTGAAAAATCCGCTTCTTTCACAACATCTTCATGGCACTCTGGATGAGTGATGACAGTTAAGTTACCAGAAAACAATCGTTTTGCGGAACGAATATCTTCTGGAGTGTACATTTCGTGCACCATACAACGACCTGGATGAGAAATAATTGTTTTGGAAGTTTGGTTTCGAACATTTCCTGCTAAATATTCATCAGGAAGAAAAATAACTGTATCCCCTTCGACCGCATTTACGATTTGTAAAGCATTTGCCGAAGTACAACAAACATCAGTTTCTGCTTTTACCTCCGCCGAACAGTTGACATACGTAACAACAGGAACACCTGGATATTTTGCTTTGAGTGCCTTAACATCATCTCTAGTAATGGCTTCCGCTAAAGAACATCCTGCTTTCAAATCCGCAATAAGCACTCTTTTTTCTGGAGATAAAATTTTGGCAGTTTCTGCCATAAAATGAACCCCATTAAAAAGGATCATAGAGGCAGTGGTTTCCTTTGCCATTTTAGAAAGGTACAAAGAATCCCCAATGATATCGGACACTCCCCAAAAAACATCAGGAGTCATATAATTATGACCGAGGATCACAGCATTTTTTTCTTTTTTGAGACGGTTGATTTCTTCCGCTAAGGGAAGAATTCTTTCTTCTATTTCATGCGGAAGATAAATCGGATTTAGTTTTTGGACCAGTTGGTCTTTTGTGACAAGTGACATATAACACTCCTTATGTGGATATTAAAACGGATCGGAACGGAGAACCGTGTCGGTTTCTCGAAGTCCAGAGTCAGCAGGAGGAACTGCGTTCTCTAGTGAAGCACATTGGTTAAAAGCCTCTCGGAAAGAAAGTTCCGCTTGAGAGGTCCCTGTTCTTTGGACTCTTCGATAATCGGAATTGGAATTAAAAGAATTTTGATTACATGCTTTGGCTAGATTATAAGCCAAATTGACTCTAGTAAAACAATCGAAATACAAAATGGCAACCGCATCTGTACTTAATTCTTGCGGGAGAATTTCTCCTTTTAACCGTGAGGAAAGATTGGAACAAACTGACAAACTAGAATCTGCTGTTGCCACACAATTTGCTTCTGACAAAATAAATCTTTGACAAGCGGAATTAATGGCGTTCCCCTGCGAAAGGATCGAACTTAGAAGTTCTGTATCAGATTCTTCGTCCGATTGTTTTTTACAACCATTCGCCAAAAAGACAATGCCTGTTAACAAAAAGAAAACTATCATCTTCCTTTTCATACTGATTCTACTTTCCCTCCTTTTGGGTGGTCTTGTCTATTTCCTTTTTCAGAAAAAAGCGAACTCGGATCCTAAACAGTCCTCCTTCGATTCTCGTTCTGAGGTCTATTGGCAGAGGTTACAAAATCGACCAGAGGTTCTACAAGGACCTGGTTATCCTTCCGATTTACGCGATTTTTTAGAAACCCTTCGAGGAAAAGAATCCTATCTCTGGAAAGGGGACCGGGATAAAACGTATGTTTATTTGTTGGAGAACTTTCCAGACGAAAGAGGCCATGTTCTTTATGCCGTGTACGTTGCGTTTATGAATTGGAAAGAAAAAGTAAGGGAAGTCGAAGAAAGGGAAGGAATTTCTACTTATGAAAAACTAACAGCCGTGAATCGTTTGTCAGAAGAAATTTTTCCTCTTATGATTCGCAATCTCATTTTTCCCAATCACCCCACCACTCCTCCTGTTTGGCTTTTGTCCTATCTGGATGATTATGTTCAGAAAAACCCCTACAGTTATGCCAGGGAACGCAAACGTATCTTCCTTAAAAAAAAGCAGGAACTCTACAAAACAGAAAAATGGGAAATCCAATCCTGGGAAAGTCCTATGTTTTTCCAGAAGGTAGTCGACCTAATCTACGCAAGAGAATTATTAGAAATGTCCGAAGAGGAAAGAACTTCTTACCGCAGTGCAAAACAAGAAGAACTGAAAGTCGATTTTTGGAATTGACAAGTCCCTTGATCACCCCCATATAAATGGGGTTATGAAACAAATTCTTTTCTCCTTTCTCTTAGTAGGATTCTTATTCCAATGTAGTAGCAGTCCCAAACGACTCGACAACGCTGATGATTATATCTCCGACTCAGGTGGGCTTACCAGCCAGGAATTGGTGAAAGCTGCCGATAAACTCGCAGGCCAAATCGGGGAATACTTTAAAGAAAACCCACATGAAGAAGGCGTATTTGTTGCCCATTTCCCTACTCGCAACGATACTTCAGAACAAATCCAAACAGAACTTTTTGACAATGCCTTTGTTTCTAAACTCATCAAAAGCAAAATTTATACAGTTCGTACAAAAACCAGAGAACAATCACTCAACGAAATTCAGTTCAGTTTGTCCGGTCTTACTTCCAATCGTCTTTCCATTGGAAAATTAAAATCTCCCAATTTCTTTGTTCGTTGTGATATCAATGAAAATATGTTCACATCTAACGGTGAAAAAATCGTAGAGCAGTCCATCAACATTGAACTTGTGGAAGTAGAAACTACTATTGCTGTTTGGTCTGAAAAAGTTTCTTATCGTAAATTAGCAGTTCGAGGAAATAAAGGGGTTAGCTGGTAATCTCTACCCATCAATCCATGAAAAAAACGATTCTCTTTCTTTCTCTTTTCATTCTCGGTTGCGCAAGTGATTACAACAAAATCATCCAAGCAACTGAATCGGCTTACTACGGACAGAACTATGACTCTGCCATTCCAAAAATTAGAGAACTTTACGAAGGTTCCTCCAATAAAGATAAACTTCTTTTTTTAATGGAAGCAGGTATGATTTTTCATACCAAAGGGGATTACGTTACCTCTAATAAAGTTTTCAAAGAAGCAGAAGATTTAGCAGACAATATCAAAGTCAGTATGACAAGGTCTGGACTTTCGTTTGTTCTTTCCGACAACGAATCCAACTATACCGGAGAAGATTTTGAAAGGGTAATGATTAAGTTCTATATTGCGAACAATTACCTACTCCAAGGTGATACCAATAACGCAAAAATTTATTTCCGAAGACTCGACTTTGAATTAAAGGAAATGCGTTTTTTGGCACCCGATTACAGGCAAAACAATGCGGCTCGCCTCATTGATGCCTATGTATCGGAAAAATTGGGCCGCTACAATGATGCAAGGGTCCAATACAAAAACATGGAACAACTCATCGGGAAAAGCCAAAACCTAGTTGCCGACAGATATCTGTTAGCTGTTAGGGAAGGAGATTCCGGTGACCAGGCAAAATATGCAGCAGGGCGTTCTAGTTTGCAAGCTTACAATAGTTCGATGCAAAGAACCTCTCCAGAAAATGAAAAACTTTCTGAGGTCATCATCATTCACGAGGCCGGAAAGTCGGCGATCAAAATGTCCAGGGGAAAACTCATGGACGATGAGTACTTTGCGGTGGCACTTCGAGGCGCTGTGGAAATTGGGTTACGTGCCAAAGGTGCTGGTGCTTCTCTCGCAGGAGCCGTTGCGGCACTATCGGTAGCCGAAAATCCAATCCCTATTTATAAAGAAAGAGATCCGAAGGGTTCTCTTCCCAAAAAGTACTACATCAACGGAGTGGATGTTGGATATTCCGATATCATGAACAACTATTCCGAAACCGCAATGAACAACTTCAATGAAAATTACAAAACAATGATCACTAAGAATTTAACTTCTTTGTCGTTGAAGGTTGTAGCAGCAGTGATTGCATCGGAGGCTATGGCACGTGCCATTGAATCCGGTGGTAAAAACAAAAACAATGACTTAGTTTCTACTCTGATTCGGGTAGCCGCTGGAGCCGCTGCTGGGCTTGCTGTTTCACAAACCATTGCCCCTGACTTACGTTGTTGGAGGACCATCCCTGCCAACTTCCAAGTAAAACGGATCTTACTCGCACCTGGAGAATACGATTTCAAAGTTGAATCACCAGGATCGGTAGTGACGGCTGCACCAAAAAAACTTCTCGTTGAAGCAGACAAACCTTTGTTTGTTTCCGTTCGTTCTTATTCGAACTAACAACCAATTGGACTGATTCACTCAACTAATGTCGAGTGAGTCAGTGAAAGCGTTTACTTCTAATCGTTCTTTCGTCTTAAAAATGCAGGAATGTCGTAATCCTCTCCATAATTTTGAAACGGGGAAGATTGTTTCTGAGAAGAAAATCCTCGATTGGATTGGCGGATACTTCGGACCGAATCTTGTTCCTTTCCAAATCCAGAATCCTTTTCTTCCGACTTTCGAATATATACCATAGGAGAAACAGATTCTTCCGAACCCACAACCTTTTGTTCTCTTTGGTATTGTTTTCCTTTTTTGTTAAATCCAGTTGCAATCACTGTGACTCGAATCTGATCATTCAGTGAAGTGTCTTCATTGAGTCCAATGATGATATTGGCATCGGGGTCTGCTTGTGCTGTTATGATTTGTGAAACTTCATTCCATTCATGGATGGTCAAATCATTTCCCCCTGTCACATTGATGAGAAGAGACTTTGCTCCTTGAATGCTCGAGTCTTCTAACAATGTGTTGTTGATAGCTTGTTCTACCGCTTCACTCACACGTGTTTCTCCTCGACCTTCCCCAACACCTAAAATGGCATCCCCTGTGTCTTTCATGATGGTTTTTACATCAGCAAAGTCTACGTTGATGATTCCCGGATGGTTGATAATATCACTGATCCCACGAACACCATTTAACAGAATATCGTCGATCACTCGAAATGCCATATCCACAGGAGTATTTTTATCCACTACCTGAAAGATAGAGTCGTTACGAATGGTAATGAGTGTGTCTACATTGGCACGGAGTTGGTCAATTCCAAGTTTCGCAAGTTCGGCTCTGCGTTTCCCTTCAAAAGAAAAAGGAACCGTTACCACACCTACTACCAAACATTTTAATTCTTTGGCAATGGCTGCAATGATAGGTGCTGCCCCAGTTCCTGTTCCTCCACCCATTCCCGCCGTAACAAAAACCATATCAGCACCTTTTAATGCAGATATAATTCGTTCTTTGTCTTCGAGTGCTGCCTTTTCACCGAGTTCCGGATCTCCACCGGCTCCCATTCCACGAGTGACTTTGTTACCCAATTGGATTTTTACTTCTACTGGAGATTTTAATAATACTTGTTCGTCGGTGTTCATAACAATGAAGTCAACACCTGTCATTTTAGAATGAACCATTCGTGTGACGGCGTTCATTCCGCCTCCACCAACTCCAATGACTTTGATAATAGCAGGGCTTGTTTTTTCTTCTTCTAGGTACAACATTCACTTATCCTTAGAGATTATTCTCCATCCAACGACGAACCTTCTTCATCCATCCATCGGAATCAGATCCGGAATGCATATTTCTTTGTTCTAAATTTTGTATTTTGGAACTGTATTTAATCAGACCAACGGCAGTGGCATATTCCGGGCTAGAAATTTTATCCACAAGACCGCTGAGTCCGGCCGGTTTTGCACGACCCACTGACAGGCGTAATACTTCCTCAGCAGTGGCTTCAATCCCTTGTAATAAGGATGTCCCACCAGTAAGGATCACCCCTCCCGCCAAACTCGACTTAAATCCTGAACGAACAAGTTCATGATCAATCATTTCTAAAATTTCACGAACCCTTGGTTCTAAAATTTCAACGAGTTCCTGGCGAAAAACGGAACGAGCTGGCCTTCCCGAAATGGATGGGATTTCAAATTTTTCTGTAGGGTCCACCATATCGATTCTTGTATGGCCGTATCTTTTTTTAATGACTTCTGCAGTTTCCACAGTGGTTTTTAAACCAATAGATATATCGCTTGTGATATGGAATCCACCGAAAGGGACGACTGAAGAAAACGCAATTCCCCCATCCACATAGATAATGATGTCACAGATTCCTGCACCAATGTCAATGACAGCGGTTCCCAAATCTTTTTCGCCTGAAGTAAGGATAGCTTCTGAAGAAGCAAGGCTTGATAACACTCGGTCCATTTGCAAAAGACCAGCTTGTTCCACACAACGATCAATGTTATTAAGTGCGGTATTCCCACAAGATACAATATGTACTTCCGCTTCTAAACGAACCCCAGTCATCCCGATTGGATCTTTGATATTGACTTGGTCATCTACTTTGAATTCTTTTGTGAGCACATGGATGACTTGTTGGTCACCTGGAACATGAACAGCTTGTGCCGCTTCCACGACACGCATAATATCGGTTTCAGAAACAATTCGTTCTCTATTGGTAACAGCTATGATTCCTTTTTCATTGAACCCATGTACGGACTTTCCTGATACATTGACTACAACCGTATTCACTTCTTGCCCAGCCATTAGTTCTGCATCACCAAACGCTTCTATGATGGACTTGGTTGTTGTTTCTATATTGACAATGGAACCATTTTTGATTCCAGCAGAAGGATAAACTCCCGTCCCAATAATTTCGATTTCATGTTCCCCTATAAGTCGCCCAATGACCACTTTTACAAGAGAGGATCCCAAATCCAAGGCCGTTATGATTGGTGCATCATCATAAGTCATATCAGTGATAAACGGCGTCTTCTCCCCTCAAATCGATAGAAACGGCTTTGACAGATTCGGCTTCCATATAAGCCAAAGATGCATATAATTTACGAAATACATTGAGTTCTAATTTATCACCTAAATATACTTTCATAGAATTTGGTGACTTTAAATACATAGTATAATTTCCGTCACGTTCAGAGACGAGTTCGGAGATTCTTGATTTTAGTGCAGGATAAGAGGAAAGAGCGTGTCGCATTTCTTTTGTGATATCAAAAATTTGTCTGCCTTCTAGTTTTTTTTCCCCAACAGTGAACTGTCCACTAATCACAATTAGGTGATTGGCCAACACTCGATCTCTGGAAAGTATCTCCAGATCCTCATCCACTTCATACAAGGAACTTCCTACATGTATGACAAATTCGGCGACTTTCTCCTGTACATTGATCTTCAAAAATCCATCCGGGTCTCTCGTGATCCGAACCTTCCGAATCCTTGGATGACCAGAAAGTAGTTTCTCCCAATCCTTCCAATCCCCAATCTTTGGGTTTTCCGGATCCACTCCCAAATAGCGAAATACCTCGGGAGGGCTGAGAGCCACAAGTCCTTCCCATTCCACACGGACCACCGGCTTCACGGGTCTACCCCAACGGAAGACAAGCCCTAAGGCCAAGAGACCCAAAACAACCAATAGGATGGGAACCACGCGCCCAAATCGTTTTTCTTTGATTTCTTGGGGGGTGTCAACCATATATTGATTATGTCACATAGTCAGGCTGTTTGGAAAGCATTTATCAAGAGGGCACAAAAAAAGGCCAGGCGAACCTGACCTTTCTCGCAATTCTCAAACGTAAGGTTTGAGGTGCTTAGTTTTGTGCTACCTGCATGGACGCTGCATGAAGGTCCATAGAGACAGTTTGGTATTTTTTGGCTTCTTTTTCAAGAGCTTCTGCACGGCGAAGAAGTTCTTTCTTCTCGTTCATTTGGCTAAGAGCCTTACCACCGCGAGTAGATCCTGCTCTGTCACGAAGTGCTTGAGCCATTTCTACTTTTTCTTTTGCAACATTCGCAAGATACTCAGAAACGGCAGATTTTTGCGCTGGAGTTGTTGCTTGTTCAATCATAGCAGACTCCAAAAGCTCCAATCTTTCGTTTGTATCTAAAGCTTGGAGATTTGCTGTTGCAAGCCCCATTGCCAAGATCCCTGTTGCGATAATCTTTGTTGTTTTCATGTGATCCTCTCTAGAGTGGGAACCTCTTTTTCCGATTCCCTATTTGTATTCTATGACTCTAAGAATCTTCTCGTAAGGATTAAATTCAATCGGAAATTACGAAGAATTTCCCCGCAAGAGGCTGAAAATTGGAAAAAAAGATAGATCTGGATTAATATTAATCAAAATCAGATTAAATTTAATCATTTCGAATGATAATAGGTCCCAAACCCTAAAGGATGAGAGTTCTCGACCCAATAAAAAAAACCCTCCGAGGAGGGCTTTCGTCAAAACCAAACAAAACTGATCTGAGGCCAGATCAGTATTTTGTCTTTGTATAACTCAATTTTTTATTGAGGATGATGTCCACATTGGTCACTTCCCCCGGTTGTACATGGATCTCGGAGTTTTCTAGTTTCATTTCTTCCATAAAACTAGCTCGGATTTCATATTTTCCTGGTTTTAGGTTGGTGAACCAAAAGTATCCATCTTTGTCAGTGGTGACCTTGAAGATCTGGTTTGTCGAAACCACTGTTGGCATATAGATTGGGTGCTTTTCAATCGGATTGTCCAAGGTTTTATAGAACACTCGTCCTCGAATGGCACCAAATCCATCCATGGAGTTGATTGCATCCACAGTCACAGTTTGTTTCGGAAGGACAGCCGTTGCCGTTTTGTAAATCGGATATTTGTCCGCACGGATTTCGATTTGGTGGACCCCTGCAGGAAGGTTATCGATTTTTACATTGTAAATATCTCCCTGGATAAGAGTTCCATTTTTGGTGACAGATCCCCAAATTTTCGATTTCTCTGTTGTGATTTGGGAAGTGTATTCCTGGTCATCCACAAGGACTTTGATAGATCTTACTTTGTCTTCCGCAGGTGACGATTTTAGTTTTCCCTGTTTGTTGAGAAGGTCATAAGGCGATTTTGTAGCCGCTCCCCCATAGGATTTGTCTTTGATGATGGAAGTACGAATGAGGATACTTCCTGTGGTGACAGAAGGTGGTGCTGGTGGTTCCACTTCAACAATCGGTGGGATGACCACTGTTGTATCATTGGCTGGAGTTGGTTCCGGCTCTGGTGCTACAGGAGGAGTCGTTGTGTTGTTGTTTGGTGGTGTTGTTGTTTCAACTGGAGTGATGGGAACGTTGATCACAACATTCGGTGGTTTTGGTGGAGGGGTTTGTGGTTTTGGGGAACCCGATAAAAAGATCCCAGCGGCATTTCCAGAAACTTGCGGAGTTTGTTCATGGTTGAACTGGCGCGCCATTTTTACTGTTTCTTCTTTGGCAACAAAGAAGGCTTCGAGGGCAGTGACCACACTGTCTTTGTTTAAATCCCCTTTTTCCAAAGCATTTCCAAAGTTGTAAGTAAAGATCCCATGGTTGATAGTTCCTCCCACTTCAATAGAAGTTTGGTCATCGTCTGAAGAAGAAATGACTGCTTTGTCTTGGAAAAAGTAATCCTCTGCGTTTTGTCGGACCACCCCATCATTCCCTTGTGCAATCGGGATTTCTGCAGCACCACGGGTATTTTTCCCTTTTTTGGCAATCCCTCCTGAATAACAACAGTCCATCACAAGAACCGTTTTTTGGGATTTGATTTCCGTTAAAAATTCGTTTAGTTCTTCATCCGAAATATGCGGGCGATCGTAACAAATGAGATAGTTACGCATTCCATTTTTTGCTTTCGCATCTTTCATATACATTCCATGGCCGGAGAAGTATAAAAAAACAGAATCCTCTTTGCCGACAACTTTCCCTAATTGGGTGATGGCATTTTTAACATTATCTCGAGTGACCATGGAACCTAACAGGACTTTGATATCCTTAAAGTTCCCTTTCTTTTGGATTTTTTCTTTTAAGAAGTTCGCGTCTGCTTCACAGAGATTCAACTCGGGGATTTTTGCTGTGTTCCCTTTGTAGTTAGTTCCAATGAACAACGCATAACGGTTCTGGCCAAACACCGGTAATCCGATGAGATAGGCTGATAGAATGCAAACAAATATGTTTCGAAACGAAAACATGATTGGGTTTCCTCTTATCCGGATGGAGTGCTTCATTCTCCAACACCGGAAATCGGAAATCAATTGGATTTTTGTTTGGAATTTAAAAAACGAAACACTTGAGGAAGAACAAAATTACGGAATTCTTCGTTTACCCGTTTTTCTCCTCGGCAATCGTAATGGATATTATCTACAAATCTCTCACTTGGGTAAGAGGAATCGGGAAAGAAAAAGAGCCCGACATCTGGATTCTCTCTAAAAAAAACTTTTAGATCGGCTAGAAGGTCTTTGGACTCCCTAGATTCTTGTTTTTCCTGAATCCATGGCATGTAGATCATTCCAAATTGGATCCCTTGTGAACGTGTGTATTCGATCAGTTCTTTTAATACGATAAAGTCAGGTTTGCGGTAAACATAAGGAATTGGATTTTTAAGTTCTGCATCCAATTCCTTGCGAATCAACTCTTTCGAAAACAAAACAAGTTCTGGTTTCAATCGATTAGAAATATTATACTTTCCGAAATGGCGAGTGATTTGGTCTTCGATGGTGCGATTGTCTTCTAATTGGGAAGAGGCAGGTTTACAAAGTCCCGCTTCCACATTTTCACACGCCTCACAAAAAAGAGATCGTTCTTTGTAATTTTTGTCCACTTTCCAATTGGTTCCACTAAGCGCATTGCGAATGGCACCATGAAACCGATACGATTCGTATAAAAGCGGCATGGCTTTGGATAGAATGTACAAACGTTCTACACCAGAATACTGATTGGATAATTCGGAAAATGTAAATTGGTGGAGATAACGATGTCCAAAAAACTCCCAAAGGATTTGGTTTGCATCTTCTTGTTTTCCGCTGTAACTGATGATATTTGTAGGAGTGGCAGTTCGAAAAAAATTCTTTTTTATGCCTTCATTCCATCTTCGATTGAGGTATTCAGAAACTGATTCATTTTCTTTGACGGCCTTAGCATCTGGATCGTAAAGTGGCGGGCCATATCCCGTAGAATAAAGTTTAGGTGATGCTGCAAACAAAATCATTTTTGGTTTGGCATTTCCCTTTTTTAAATACTTATCCAAAAAGAAACGATAGTATTTGGGTCCCATTGCCGGCAAACTATGATTATAAATAGAAAATTCGACATCTGCTTGTTTTGGATATCCAGCCAAAGCCATTGACCTAGAATCACCTAACACAATTATGTCGGCGTCACCTTTGCCGGATTCTACAAAGTTTTTCTTTAAATTGACAAAGAAAATTTCCGGTTGTTCCAAATAGTGGATTCCAGTAAATCGGACCACAATTTCCAATACCAAAAAAAATAAGAGGGTAATCCCAATTCCTAAAAATTTAGAACGCAAAGTAAATTACCTCCTTTCCAAAAACTCCCCGAGTGAGAATGAGAAATCCCATAAAAGATAAAACAAATGCTTGTACGATTGGATGAGTCAAAAATACCCAATACCTTTCTTTTTTAAAATAGGAGATTCCGTCGATGATGAGAAGTGGCAAAAAGATTTTGAAATACTCTTCAAAAAGACCTAATACATTCTTAATGTTATTATTCGGATTTAAGTCCCAGTCCCAGAACATTAGGAATTTTTTCATATAAAGAAACATCATATCGGCATCATAAGAGCGAAACCCTACAGCACTAAAGACAACAAGAGTATAAACCAACACTCGAGAAAAAGTTCCAGAAAGAATACTTTGGATTATTTGAAGAAATGAAGGTTTTGTGATCTCTACAACATCGGTTTTATCATCTTTCTTTTTTGCAAAAGCCACAAGGTAAATGATCGTGTATACACCTTGCAAACAACCCCAAGTGATAAAAGTCCAATTGGCCCCATGCCAAAGCCCTGATAAGAAGAAAATGATGAATAAGTTTCTGTATTGAGCAAACTTTCCATATTTACTTCCACCGAGTGAAATATAAATATAATCGCGAAACCACCTATTCAGCGTTACATGCCAACGATTCCAAAATTCTGTTGGTGTTTTGGAAAATTCTGGAGTTTCAAAATTAACAGTAAGAGTAACTCCAAGAAGTCTTGAAACACCAAGAGCAATAAAAGAATAACCAGCAAAGTCACAATAAATTTGTGTTAAAAATAAAAACCCACCAGCAAACACTTGGGATCCATCCATGGCCTGGATGATGTCTGGATTTTGAGTATAAAGAGATTTTCCTGCAAGGAAAACTTGGTCGACGTAAGTGGCTAAGTTATCGGCCACATAGACCTTCATAAAATAACCAAGAAGGATATCATACAATCCTTTCTGCACTCCATCCCAAGTGGGGAATTTTGGTTTTTTCAATTGAGGAAGAAGGTCTTGGGCACGTTCGATGGGACCTGCCACAAGTTGTGGAAAATAATTCACAAACAGAGCAAAATCAAAAAAATCACGTTCCGCTTTGATTTGTTTTCGGAACACATCGATTGTATAAGACATGGTTTGGAAAGTATAAAAACTAATCCCCACAGGAAGGATGATGTTTCTTAACAAATAAGTATGGGAATCCGCCACGGCAGTAGAACCCATCCACAATGCCAATTGGTTCCAGGAATCGATAAGATTCACTGCGAAAAAATCATAGTACTTCATTGTAAAAAGAAGGCCCAAGTTGGCTAAAATAGAAACTGATAGGTAAAGGCGACGACGAATTTGGTTTTCTGTACCTTCAATTAATATGGCAGCACAATAGTCGATAATGGTACTGACAAGGATGAGAGTGAGAAAAAACCACTCCCACCACCCGTAAAAAAAGTAAGATGCAAGGAGTAACCAAAGGTTTTGTGCGCGGTAGGCCCATTTTTGTTTTCCGGCAAACCAACCGAATCCCAAAAAGACCGCATACACGATAAGAAAGAATAACAAAAAGACAAAGGTATTAAAAAGCATCGGTCTTCGTTACAATTTCCGGGTCACTCGATTCTGTAAAATTGAAAAAATGAGGACAAAATGGAGAATCTTATCGTTGACCCTTTCGGATTTGCAGAAATCTTGAGAGTTACCTTGGATCTACGTTCGGAACTCAAAACCAAATTCGGTTTTTCGGAATTTCGCCCGGGCCAAGAAGAGGCCATTCGTTCTGTGTTAACAGGACAAGATACCCTGGCCATTTTACCAACTGGTGCGGGAAAGTCTCTCATCTACCAACTCCCGGCAGCCATCCAGAAAAATAAACTAACCCTTGTTATCTCTCCTCTCATTGCGCTGATGAAAGACCAAACCGAGAGTTTACTTGCCAAAGGAATTCCTGCAGCTTTTTGTAATTCCACACAAGATGAAGTCGAACAAATGACCATCCTTGCCAAATCGGTAAAAGGAGAAATTCGAGTTCTTCTCGTTTCACCGGAAAGAGCACTTTCCAATGGATTCCTTCATATCTTTCGGGAACTCGACTTATTTGCACTTGTTATAGATGAAGCCCATTGTGTTTCACAATGGGGACATGACTTTCGTCCCGAATACCGCCAAATCCATATTTTGCGGGAACGCCACCCTCGTCCCAATTTTCCGATCCTTGCCCTTACGGCAACTGCTACGACAAAAGTCCAAACAGATGTTCAAAACGCACTTGGAATGAAATCACCAAAAGTGGTTCTTTCCACTTTTTATAGACCTAATTTAAAATTCAGTGTGGAATATCCGGCTGCCGAAAGGGACAAAGCAGACAGGCTCATTGAACTTTTGGAACCTTGGAAAGATGGAAGGAAATTTCCAGGTCGTGCCATTGTTTACTGTGCCACAAGAAAAAAAACCGATGAAGTGTATGATCTTTTAAAAGACTTTGGATTCTCTGTGGGAAAATACCATGCCGGAAGAACCGATGGAATCAGGGAACGAACTCAAAATGCTTACACTTCTGGAAAAGTTCCTATCCTTGTCGCTACCAATGCTTTTGGAATGGGCATGGACCAACCTGATGTTCGTTTGGTTGTGCATTACCAAGTTCCAGCCTCTCTCGAAGCTTATTACCAAGAAGCGGGTCGTGCCGGAAGGGATGGGCTTGGGTCAGAATGTGTTTTGTTTTTTAAAGCGGGTGATGTGGCCACACAAGCTTTTATGTTATCGAAAGAAACCAACTTCAAAGGTGGTGACACTCTTCTCAAATACATTAAAGAGTATGCAGGCAAAGAGGAATGTAGGCAAGTCCAACTTTGTTCTTATTTTGGTGAAACCATTTCTCCTTGTGGGAATTGCGATATTTGTACTGAGGTTGGCTCCAACCTCCATCGATCCCATTTTTTAAAAACAGAAGCCGCCAAAGTCCAAAAGAAAAATGAAAAAAGGGAATACCCACTTTCGGAATGGGAAGAAGAAACCATTCAAAATTTTTTAAAAGAACATCCTGCTGTATTTGGAAAAACCATCATTGCCAAAACTCTTGTTGGCAAACGCACAAAAGATGTGCTTCGGTATCGAATGGAACGAAATCCCTTCCATGGAAAATTGGATGGAATTCCGGAAGAAGCAGTCGTTGCAAAACTTGAAACCTGGGTGGAGGAAAAAAAAGTTTTAGTAGCAGGGGCCAAATACCCAAAATTATATTTACCCAATTTTGTTAAAACAAAATCAAAAATTTCCTCATCTAACTCTGATGATACGAACTCATCTCCATCAAAAATAAAAAAACCACCTACTCTCCATTCCCAAATTTTAAAAGAACTGATGAATTACCGCGATCGGAAAGCAAGACAACTCAAGTGGAAAAAGTTTATGGTATTTCAAAATCCTGTTCTCAAACGAATTGCGGAAAGAAAACCAAAAAACCTTTCGGAGCTCGAAGCCACAAAGGGTGTGGGCCCGGCCAAGGTGGAACGATTTGGAAATGATATCATTGAAATCTTATCCAAATGGGACTAAATGTCCTCTTACGAAGGAAAATCCGATCAAATCTTAGAACCTAGTTCATGTCCATAGTGGACTTGAAACAAACTTAGATTCAGTCACATCCAAAGTAAATTCCCTTGAAACTTTCCATGTCTCTTAGAATCTGCAGATTCATAGGGGCAAAATGGAAAAAATTGCAGGGAAGATCGTAACTCACGAAAGAGAATGGGAAGGTACAATTGAATTCGATTCAAATACCGGACTCATCACAGAAGTGAAAGATGGAATTGATCCAGAAGCTTGCCAATTTCCCGAAGGTACAGTGATTTTTCCTGGTTTTGGAGATATCCACATTCACGCAAGAGAAGATGTGAGTGGAAAACATACTTACAAAGAAGATTTTATTTCTGCCGGGAATGCAGCCATCAATGGTGGAGTGATCCATGTGGCAGATATGCCAAACAATCCCGTACCTCCCATTGACGATGAATCTTATGCCGCCAAACAAGCGCTCACCAAAAAAGCACCCATTCATATCACATTGTATGCAGGGATTGGACCTCATACCAAACCACTAGAAAAAAAAGTTCCCTATAAAGTGTTTATGGGACCTTCCATTGGCGAATTGTTTTTTCATGACAATGCTTCATTGGAAGAAGTGATCAAACATTACGTTGGCCAAGACATTAGTTTTCACTGTGAAGACCCAGAGATTCTAGTAGCAAATCAATCACAACCGACACACGAAAAAAGACGTCCCAAAGAAGCTGAAACAGTCGCGACGGATTTTGCTTTGTATTTAATCGAAAAATACAATCTCAAAGGAAAACTCTGTCACTATTCTACAAAAGATGGTCTTTCAAAAATCATCGCAGCGAAAAAAAGAGGAGTGAATGTGACTTGTGAAGTCACCCCTACACATTTGATGTTTGATACGGATATGTTAACAGAAACCAATCACAAATGGTTTCAGATGAACCCACCCCTTCGTGGAAAAGAAGACCGCGAAGCGATGGTGAAAGGGATTTTGGATGGACATATCGATTATTTGGCGACAGACCACGCTCCCCACTCCATAGAAGAAAAACAAAAAGGGACAAGTGGGATCTCACAACTGGATACGTATGGGTTATTTGTCACCTATATGATACTCAAACTAAACATTCCGATGACTACAATTGCAAAAATCTGTTCCAAAAACCCAGGAGAGTTTGTGGCACCCTATTTACCGGAAACATTTGGAAAAGGGGTTGGTATCCTTAATCAAGGTTATGCGGCAAATTTTTCTGTCTTAAATTTAAAAAAACCAGTTGAATTTAAAAAATCAATGGTTAAAAGTAAGTCCGGCTGGTCACCCTTTGAGGGATTCCAATTTCCTGGATCCATCGAAGCAGTTTACTTTTTAGGCAAAGAAATACATGCAAAATGAGCCATTAGGCAGTAAAATTCTCTCTGGTCTCACCGTTAAGTCACTCCTTGCGGAATATCCGAATAGTTTTCAAGTTTTAGATTGGGAAGGAAATTTTATTTCTGTTACCGAACGATTTGCTCGGTTTTTAGAATTTCAACCAAAAGATATTGTTGGTAAATCCATTGTTGATTTTGCCCACGAAGACGACAAAGAAAACACAAAGTATACCTTTGATAGTTTAGGCGAAAATCCAAATATTGTAAATTTCGAAAACCGCTTAGTCACCCACTCAAACGAAGAAGTGTGGATCATTTGGTTACTCATTCCTTTACGTGAATCAAAAATTATTCTTGGATTCGATAGAGACGTTACCATCCAAAAGGACATTTCGTTCGAATTCCTCCTCCAACAACAGAAGTATAAATCTATTTTTGACAACCTTCCCATGGGAATTGCTATCACCGATGAAAAGGGGAAAATTGTTGAGACCAATAAAACAGCAAGAACCTATTTCAATATCCAAGATGGGGAACTTTTAAATCGTACTTTAAACATTCGTAAATACACTCTCATTCAGCCGAATGGAAATAAAATTTATCCAAGAAATTCCAGTCTCATGCGTGCGTTGCGACACAAAGAAGTGATTCGTAATATGGAGATTGGTCTAATCAAAGAAGAAAAAATTACTTGGTTTGATATTTTAGCAACACCGATTCCTCTCGAAAACTTTGGCCTTGCCGTTGCGTTTCTTGACATCACACAAAGAAGGCATGCAGAAGAAAAAATAGCATACCTAGCTTTTTTTGATCAACTCACCAATCTTCCCAACAGAAACTCTTTGATTGATAAACTTTTTCCAATCTTTGAAGAAGCAAGAAGGCATGGAAATCTTGTAGGTATCCTTGCCATTGATTTAGATAACTTTAAAATCATCAATGATTCTCGTGGCCATGAATTTGGTGATAAAATTATCAAACTCGTTGCGTATCGAATCCGAGAAAGTATCAGAGTCTATGATCTGATTAGTAGACAAGGTGGCGATGAATTCACAGTTGTATTGCCCGATTTATCTAACGAAAGAGATGCAGCTGTTATTTCCGAATCCATTTTGGATGCCATGACTCATCCATTTGTCATCGATGGGGAAAGAATTTTTGTAAACATATCGATTGGGATCGCACTTTATCCTACAGATGGAAAAGATTCCAACACACTTCTAAAAAATGCAGACAGTGCTCTCAACTTAGCAAAATCCCAAGGGAAAAACTGTTATGTATTTTTTACAGAAGAACTACAAACTGTTGTGGCAGAAAGATTGGAAATCGAAAACAGGATGCGGATTGCCATCATCGAAAACCAATTCACTTTGATGTACCAACCCAAAATCGATCTTTATACAAAAAAACCTGTGGGTGTTGAAGCCCTCATCCGTTGGCGTCATCCTGAACGCGGACTTATTTCTCCCAATGTATTCATTCCCATCTCTGAAGAAACAGGGATGATATTTGCGATTGGTGAATGGGTCATAAAATCAGCAATCCAAACAATGAGATATTGGAAAGACCAAGGGATTAATGATGTTTCGATGGCGGTCAATATCTCCACCAAACAGTTCAAACACGAAAGATTAATTTCTACGATTGCTGAAAACCTAAAACTATTCAAAGTGGATCCGCATGATTTGGAAGTGGAACTCACGGAAAGTTCTGTTATGGAAAATGCCGACGCTGCCGTCCGGACCATGCAAGAGATTCGAAAACTCGGTGCCAAAATTGCAATTGATGATTTTGGAACCGGCTATAGTAGTTTGGGGTATTTGAAAAAACTTCCGATTTCCTCTTTAAAAATTGATCGTTCTTTTGTATCTGAAATCACATCAGACAAAGATTCCAAAACCATCATCCATGCTGTTTCCAATCTAGCACATAACCTTGGTTTGAGTGTTGTGGCGGAAGGAGCAGAAACTGAGGAACAAGTCAAGTTACTTGCCGAAAGTGGAGTTGATCTCATCCAAGGATTTTATTTCGCCAAACCGATGAGTTCTGAGGAATGCCTTCATTTTCTGAAGACAGAACTTGGAATTTCGGATTGACCCGGTCGCTTTCCCACCGTTTTTATCAATTAAGGATTTCACTTGAAACTTTCAGTTGATTGGTTAAACGAATTTACCCCCCTCTCCCAAATTCCTTTCGAAAAGGTATTGGAAAAAATTAATACATCCATTTGCGAAATTGATGATGTGGAAGAATTTAAACTTCACCTATCATCGGTTATCACTGTCAAAATCAAATCACTTGAAAAACATCCCAATGCGGAAAAACTATCCACTACTGTCGCCACAGACGGTTCCAAAGATTACCAGATTGTGACTGCCGCTACCAATGTAAAGGTAGGTGACATCGTTCCATTGGCCCTTCCTGGAACCAAACTAGATGGAAAAGAAATTTTAGATTCGGAACTTCGGGGTGTTCGTTCCCAAGGGATGTATTGTTCCGAAAAAGAACTAGGCCTTGCTTTAGAATCTTCTGGAGTATTGATTTTTCCAAACGACACTCCACTTGGAATTTCAGTTCGTAAATTTTATTTATGGGAAGATACGATTCTCACAATCGATAACAAATCCATCACACATAGACCTGACCTTTGGAATCATTTTGGATTTGCACGTGAACTTGCAAGCCAACTCCAGTTGCCTTTGAATGAATTCCCTTTCCAAACAGATACAAAATGGGAATCAGGAAATGAGGGACTGGTTGTGGAAAAAACAGAACATGCACATGCTTACTATGTCTGTTCCATCAAAGATGTAAACATCGCTCCTTCAAATACCAAAATCAAATCTCGGCTTGAAAAATGTGGAATTCGGTCCATCAACAATGTTGTAGATGTTTCCAACTATCTTTTGTTAGAACTTGGTCAACCAACACATTTTTTTGATCGAGAAAGATTAAAGTCCACAACCTTCTCTGTTTCAAAGTCAAAGGAAGGCGACTCCTTCCCTTTGTTAGATGACACAAGTCCTAAATTACAAAAAGATCTGCTTCTCATTCAAAATGGAAAAGATCCAGTTGCCCTCGCCGGTGTGATGGGAGGAAAAGATTCTGCAGTGATCGATACCACAAAAAACATTGTAATGGAATCAGCAGTTTTCAAAAGAGAAGATGTTCGTTATACAATTCGCAAAACCAATATCCGTACTGAGTCGGCTGTTCGATACGAAAAAGGTTTAGATAGTTACACTTGTTTGCCGGTAATTCGCAGAGCAGTCCAATTACTAAAAGAAAATGGAAACCCAAAGATCAAAGTATATGAACCGCAAGGATTCAATCATACAGAATCTAAGTCTGTGACCATTCAAACAAATCTTTCTTTCCTACGCCATAAATTAGGTAAAAATATTTCGCAAAATGAAGTCACGGATATCTTAAACCGGCTTGGTTTCAAAGTCACAAACCAAGGGGAAGAATTATCTGTTTTAGTTCCTAAATTCAGACAAAATTACGATGTTACCATACCCGAAGACCTTGTGGAAGAAATCGGAAGGACTATTGGATACGCATCCATCCAAACTCAAGCCCTTTCGATGGCAGTGGAAACTCCAATTCGTAACCCATTACGCGAACTGGAAAGAAGAGTTAAAAACTTCCTCGCTTTAGAAGTTGGATTTAATGAAGTTTATAATTATTCCTTTGCATCACAAACAGATTCCAAATTAGAAGCAAAAGAAGAACATTCTTCGTTAAAAATTGCAAACGAAATGCCCGACGAACATTCGTTATTACGAAATAGTCTTTTTCCAGGTATCATCAAACAAGCAAAACTCAACCAAGACCGATTTGAGTCTGTAAATTTATTTGAACTTGGAAGAACCTATCATAAAGAAGGGAATGGTTCGGAACTAGCAGAAGAAAGACGTTGGATGGCCATCCTTTCTCTTTCGAAAAACAAACCGAATGACCTAACAGCTGTTGAATTAGAATTTTTACAGGTTAGAGAAACAATCTCCGATCTTTTCCAATATTTGAATCTACCAAAATACAAATGGGAAAAAACAAATCGAAACTACTTCCATCCCAATGCTGGACTTGTTCTTTCTTACGATGGAATAGAGATTGCGGAATTGGGAATCCTCCACACACGTTTTGCAGATGATTATGACTTAAAACGAAGAGCCATTCTTTCTAAAATCAATATGGAAAAGTTAGTGGATGTTTGGGAGAAACAAGGAAGGAACTCACATTTTGTTCCACCATCCAATTTCCCTCAAGGCCAATTAGATCTTTCTTTGCTGATGAACGAAAAAGATACAACAGAATCTTTTGTAGGTCTAGTACAAGGAATGAAAATTCCTGAACTAGAATCTGTGTTTGTTCAAACCATCTTCAAAGGGGAAACAGTCGGTGAAGGAAAAAAATCTGTCACGTATCGATTTAGACTTATGTCCTATGACAAAACATTTACGCAAGAAAGGTTCAAAGAACTTTCTGATTCTCTTGTAGATATCGCAAAGAAGAACGGATACAGCTTAAGATAAATTTGCTTTGACAAATCCCGATTTTTATCGGGAAATCATCCGAGTTTATGCGGACACTCCTAACAGTCATTTTGTCGGGTTTGGTATTTTCATGTTCCCGATTGGAAATCCAAAAATCCATTACAGATGACAGCTTTGTTCCGCAAAAAATCGATTATGCGATTTCTTCTGGTTCCGATGCCAATTTTCCAAAACTTCGATGGACACCAATCTTTAAAAACAACTTAAGTTTAGGTTTTCAATCGGACCATGTTTTCCTTAGATTGAAAGCAACCAACCAAACTTCTGCAAACAAACTAATTTTAGATTTAGGAAATCCACATTTAGATTTTGTCCGAGTTTATGAAGAAGGAAATCCGGAACCTATCAAAGAAGGTGGAGATTTTATTGCACACTCTCATTGGGATGCCTTTTCAAAATCCATCGCTTTTGAATTGGATTGGAAAGAAAACGAAGCTAAAACTTTAATTTTAGAAACCAAATCTTCATCAAACGTCAGTTACCTGATTCGATTTTACTCAAAAGATACATTTTATTTAAAAGAAAATTTAGAAAATACCATTCTCGGTTTTTTTTATGGAACCATATTAATCATGGTGATTTACAATTTATTTATATATTTTATCTTAAAAGAAAAAGCATATATTACATATTCCATATCCATTTTTTTTAACCTAGCCCTTCAAATGTATTTGAATGGCATATTAAACCAAGTCATTACACTGGACCATCCAGAAATTCATAACCGAATCGGAAGTATCATAGTCACCTGCTCCGCAGTTTCGGGTTGGACATTTGCCCAACAAACTTTGAATTTGCGAGAACTAAATCCTTGGTCACACAGACTCATCCAATCTTTAAAATTTGTAGTTTTATTCTATATTTTAATTCCATATTCTTACCTACCAATTGCCATTGCAGTTCGATTGGGAAATCTAATTGCTCAAGTTTTTGTGGTTTCAGTACTTCTCGTTGCTTTGGTTAATTATAGCACCGGAAATAAACAAGCAAGGTTGTTTCTATTTGGATGGAGTACCCTACTTTTTGGGATTTTGATGTACACATTGATGCAAAACGGAGTTTTGCCTGTAAATCTATTCACAATTTATGGAAACCAAATTGGTTCCACTTTAGAAGCGGGAATTTTATCACTAGCACTTGCCAATAAAATCAACGAATTAAAAGAAGAAAAAGCAAACACCCAAGCCTTAGCACTTGTCACTCTTGAAGAAAAAGTAAGAGAACGTACAAAAACTTTGGATGAATCTTTAAACTTAATCAAAAAGGATTTGAATGTTGCTAAAAAAATTCAAAAAACTTTGTTCTCTGATATTAAAACTAGTGATCCAAGAATCCATTTTCACTCCTACTACCAGTCGATGTCCGAAGTAGGAGGTGATTTTTACGACCTAACACAAGTTAAACCTGATTACTATCGAATTTTTGTAGCGGATGCTACAGGTCATGGAATCCAAGCTGCCCTCATCACAATGGCCATCAAAGCGGAATACGAATCACTCAAAATGATTTATGATCATCCTGATGATTTAGTATTTCATATGAACCAAATCTTTATTAACAAATATAGCAATATTCAAACAATATTTACCTGCTCTGTTTGTGATATTGACTTAAAAAACAAATTACTCTTTTATTCTTCAGCAGGTCACCCAGATCAAATACACCAAAGAATTGATGATATAAAACTTTTACCAAGAACTGGGAAAATCATAGGACTTATGGACCATACCCAGTACCGGATCATCGAACACCAAATCGAAGAAGGCGATCGTATTTTTCTCTTTACCGATGGAATTTTTGAACAGTTCAATCCTGAAAAAGAACTATTCGGTGAAGACCGTTTGTATGATATTTTAAAAGAGAACCTGAAGATGAGTTTGGATCATACAATGGCAAAGGTACTCAGTGAACTATCTTCTTTTACAGAAGGTGATGTAAAACAAGACGATATTACATTTATCGGTTGCGAAATTCAAAGTCTAAGTTGATTTTGATATCCATGTCCTATTCAGAAATTCCAGTTTTTACCAATCCATTCATCCACCCATCTGCAACTGCCTTTGGGATGATCGAATATGGAACTTCCGTTTCTTTATGGCCCGGTGCTGTGGTGCGTGCTGATATGAACTCCATCAAATTAGGAAATTATGTGAATATCCAAGATAATTCCACTTTACATACTGACAGCACAAGCCCCATTAGTATCGGCGAATGGACATTAGTTGGTCACAATGTAATGATCCACGGCTGTAAAATTGGGAGAGGAGTTCTTGTTGGTATTGGTTCTATTGTTCTGGATAATGCTGAAATTGGCGATGGCTCTCAAATTGCTGCCGGTTGTATGATTCGAGGAGGGAAAAAAATTCCACCCAGATCTCTTGTCGTACCTGACGGTTCAGATATCAAAGTATTTGCAGGAAAAGCAAAGCCAGAATTGACAGTAGCAGGATGTATTGAATACGCCCATCTTTCTGTTCGATTTCAACAAAACATCTTTGTGCCCTTTCAAAAAGAAGAAGAAGTACATTTTGTAAACCAAGCGAAAGAAATCATTGGAAAGTTAGGCATCTAACCAACAAAATAAAAATTCTTTCTGTCTAAACCATATCTCTTTTATGAAAAAAATTATAGATAAACTGCAAATCCTGGGAATTTTTTCTATCACACAGACTGTTTTTCAAATTGGAACCGTCATGATTATGGCTGTTTCTGCACTTGCTGGACAAAGCATTGCCCCCTCGCCAGAATCAGCTTCACTTCCAATTTCATTTGTGATTTTAGGAACTCTTCTTGGGTTGGTTCCTGCCTCAAAGTATATGAAATGGAAAGGTAGCAAAGTGGGTTTACTCACTGGAACAGTGATCGGTATCATTGGTGCAATCCTTGCATCTTATTCCATGTATGAGAAGAATTTTATCTTATTTTCCATATCACACTTGTTATATGGTTTTCATCAATCATTTGTTCAGTATTTACGATTTGTGGCAATGGAATCAGTACCAACACATGATAGATCCAGTGCCCTTTCTTGGATTTTAATCGCAGGTATTCCAGCAGCATTTCTTGGTCCATTGGCTGGACTCCAAGGGAAAGAAATTTTTCCAAACTCTTTGTATTTAGGATGTTATTTAATTTTAATTTCCAGTTTGTGTTTACAATTTTTCTTTATTTTATTTTTACCAAAACCCAATAAAGAATTATCTAGTATACCTTCACAATCTAATGACCCTTCCCCAAGATTTACGATTCGCCCACTTTCTTATCATATAAAAAATTTAGGATTATGGGTTTCGATTTTGGCAACAGCTTTTAGTTTTGGACTGATGGCAATGCTGATGTCCGCAGTGCCAGTGGCAATGAAATCCCATGGGCATGAAATGCATGCATCCACTCTGGTACTTCAATGGCATGTATTAGGAATGTACATTCCTTCTTTTTTCTCAGGACAATTGGTACGAAAAATGACAGCACCGTATCTGATACTTTTAGGAATTTTTGTGATGGGACTTGAAAGTTTTGCTGCTCTACAAGGAACAGAATTTTTACCATTTGCAATGGCACTCATACTACTTGGCATTGGTTGGAATTTTATGTATGTTGGTGGCACCAACTTACTTGTCGAACAATACCATCCTTCAGAAAAAAATTCGATCCAAGCTACAAATGATACAATTGTATATTCTTTTGCAATTCTATCTACATATAGCGCGGGTTACCTGGAAAATAAAATTGGCTGGCTTAATCTAAATTTAGTCAGCATTCCATTTTTGTTATTTGTGAGTATATTCACAATGTATTATATTCATTCACAACGAAGGAAGGTATAGTCAAATGGAAAATCAATCTCATTGGGAAACTATCGTTGGTCTACAAGTAAAAGATGATGAACTGTATACACAGTATAGAGCAGAAATGAAAGAACTCTTAGAAAAATACGAAGGGGGATTTCGATATGATTTCAAAATTGGAGAAACATTAAAATCGGAAACAAATAATCCAATCAATCGAGTATTTTTAATCTATTTTAAAAACAAAGAAAGGAAACTCAGCTTTTTCGCAGATCCAGATTACAAAAAAGTCAGAGAAAAATATTTTGTCCCTTCTGTCGAAAGCACAACCCAAATCGCAGAATACGAAAGATTTTTCGAATCATAATTATGAATAATAATTGCCAAATCATCACCTAACTATAAATAATTCTTTGTATGTTTAAAAACAAAATTCTCCCCATATTTTCCGCTACAATTGTGATCAGTTTGTCGGAATTCTTTAGAAACGAAATACTTTTTAAATCAATTTGGTTAAATCATTACAACCAATTAGGAATCACATTTCCATCTGAGCCAATCAATGGCGCAGTGTGGGGAATTTGGTCTCTTGGTTTAGCGTTTGCTATTTTCTATTTATCCAACCATTTAAAATTCAAACAAACGTTTATTTTTAGTTGGTTTATAGGATTTGTATTGATGTGGATAGTAATTTGGAACTTATCAGTTCTACCGATTGGAATTCTTTTATACGCTATCCCACTTAGCATCTTAGAAACATTTTTAGCTACTTGGGTTGTATATAAATTAAAAAAATAAAACCATTAAACTATTTGTTAAATGGTTTTTCTTCCAGCTTTAATTTTGGCAGAAAACTCTTTTGCCATTTCAATTCGAAGTTTTCCTTCAGCAAAACGCCGTTTTTCCAAATCTGTTTCTAAACGCAAGGGAGGAACAGCACAAGGTTTTTTGTTCTCATCCAAAGCAACAAACGATAAATAGGCGGTTGTTGCTCGAACCATCTCTCCCGTATAGGGATTTTCACGGTTTACTTGAACCCCCACTTCCATTGAAGTAGTTCCAACATAATTCACCATTGCCTTTAAATTTACATGATCTCCAATTTGAATTGGAGTTATAAAATTAATCCGATCGATACTAACAGTTACTGCCTCATGTCCAGAGTGCCTTTGGGCAGACATAGCAGCAATCAAATCGATCCAACTCATAATGGCTCCACCAAATGCAGTTCCATAATGGTTGGCATCATTGGGTAGAACAATATGCCTTGTTTCTACTGCGGATTCTTGGGGTGACTTGGCTGGTAAATCGTTAGGATTCGTCACAATGAGGATAACTTCCTCTTGACCAATCCCCAAGGAAAGGCTTTTTTAAGAATTCATCTAATCAGTTTTATTCGTCCAATGAGAATCATATGCTAAAAGATAAAAATAAATATGTCTATTGGACCAAATTTCAAAAGGATACAAGTCCGCTGCTTCGTCGTTTCCTTTTGGCCGCATCTGGTTTGTTTCTCATCGCTGCAGGTTTACACATTGTTCCTTTTTTTACGCAACAAGGTGCAGTAGATTATTTATTTTTTACGGTTGATTTTAGTTTTGCGATCATTCTATTTTTAGAATTTTTATTAAAGAACAAAGTACCTTTAATCATTCGTGTTTTAAGTTTAATTTCTACAACCATTTTTATCTCTATCTTATCGTATGTTCGAAGTGGTCTTTTGGGTAGCGCAGAAATATCATTAACGTTTATGATTGTTTCTTTTTATGTTTTCCTTCCACCTATCATAAGTTTAATTTCTTCAATCATCATATCTTTATTACCAGCATTATTTGGTGGATTAATTTATTTTTCCTGGGTTCGGTTTCCTGAATCCTTAGGACTCAGAAATAATAATCCAAGAGAATGGATTTTTAATTCTGTAAGTTTAATTTTATTTTCTGTTTTAACTGGATTTTTAATCCAAAGATTGAGAGGAAAACTCATAAAAAATATTGTTTATCTTAAGGAATCAAGAAGTAAAATATTAAAATCTCAAAAACACATCGACAAACTAGCATTTTATGATTCACTAACACATCTCCCGAATCGATATTTGTTTGAAAAATTAATCCAAAATAGAATCAGTTCAGGAGTATCAGAGTCTTTTCTACTTTTAATCAATCTAAAAGGTTTAAAAGTCATTAACGCGCTACACGGCATTGGCTTTGGAGACCAAATTTTAACCTTAACAGGATGTGTATTAAAATTATATACAGACGAAAGACCCGACGTCCTTGTTGCAAGTTTAGGTGGCGATGAATTTATATTTTGGATAGAAAATTCTACAAAATCTAAAATCGAAGAAGCTATCGTAAAATTTGACTTCAATAATAATGAGTTACTTTCTCCAGATCAATTAGGACATAGACTTCAATACCGAGTTTCAGGGGTTCAATATCCTCAGGATACAAATCATTTGGATGAAGCGATCCGGAAACTTTCCATCGCTATGAATGTGGCGAGAGAAGGTGTCCTAACAAAGTTAGTATGGTTCCAAACTGGTATGGAATCTAAAATAGAAAGGGAACAAAAACTAAAAAACTATTTAGAGAAAGCAATCAATCAAAAAAATTTCAAAATAGCATACCAGGAAAAAGTAGATATTGGTTCTAAACAAACCGTAGGTTTGGAAGCACTTGCACGTTGGAGTTTGCCAGAATTCGGAAATATTTCTCCTGAAGAGTTTATACCAATTATCACCAAATCAGAGTTAATTGTACCGTTCGGAAAATGTATTTTTGAAAAAGCCATTTCCCATATTCCCAAACTACTGGAGCTGTATGGAAATGAGATACAAATATCAATCAACATCTCTCCAATTTTCTTTTTATATCCTAATTTTAACGACTACATTATTCAATATTTATCGAACCATAAAATTAATCCAAAAAACATCATATTTGAAATTACAGAAGATGTTTTTTTAGATGAAATTGAAACCATCCAAAAAATTGTTTCAGAACTTAGATCCAATGGAATTTCAGTTTCATTGGATGATTTTGGAAAAGGATATTCATCTCTTCATTATATGCAAAAAATTCAATTTGATGAATTAAAAATCGATAAATCATTTTTAGATGATATTGCAAACTCCGATCGAAACTTTTTACTTTTGGAATCTATTTGTCATTTAGCCGATTCTTTAGGGCTTAAAACCATTGCAGAAGGGATTGAAAACGAAGAACAACTTCATCGTTTAAAACAAACTTCCTGCCATGTAGTCCAAGGTTACCTTTATTCAAGGCCTCAAATACTTTTTGATTAGGTGAGAACAAACAAAAGGAATTTCTAATTATTTTTCCTCTCTTTCTTTAGTTGCAGAGAAAAAACGAATCTGAAATTCTATCCTCTATGGGACAAGGTCATAATCATTCTAAACAAGACCACCACTCACACAATCATAGCCACCACCATACCTCAACTTCTACAAAAAATTTGGCATGGGCCTTTGTTCTTAACTTAAGTTTTTCTTTGTTAGAACTAATCGGTGGTATTTTTTCCAATAGCATTGCCATTATTTCTGACGCTTTCCATGACTTTGGTGATGCATTGTCTCTTGCCCTTGTCTGGTATTTACAAAAAATTTCCACAAAACCAAAAGACAATTATTTTGACTATGGTTATAAACGATTTTCCATACTTGGAGCACTTATCATTTCAGTTATTTTATCAGTTGGTTCTATCTTTATGATCATTGAATCTATCAAAAGATTCATCACTCCCGAAGAAACGAAAGCTGATATTATGTTTGCACTTGCTATCATTGGAGTCATAGTCAATGGAGCAGCGATGATACGACTCAACCATGGCAAATCATTAACCGAAAAAGCAGTTTTTCTTCATTTTTTAGAAGATATACTCGGATGGATTGCAGTCCTTATCGGTAGTGTTGTCATGATGTATTTCTCAGTTCCTTGGTTTGATCCATTACTATCACTGGCGATTGCATTATGGATTTTATGGAATGCCTATGGTAATATCAAACAGGTTATGATCGTTATGTTACAGGCAGTGCCTGAATCAGTTGATCGTCATGAACTAGTTGAACATTGGGAAAAAATCAAAGGAATTCATTCGATCCATGATATCAAAATTTGGAGTTTAGACGGAAACCACCATGTTGCTTCCCTGCATGTGCTGATAGACAAAACTGTTAAACTAAATGAATTTCAAAAGATTAAAGAAAAAATTAGAAAGGTTGCATTAGAATTTGAAATCATCCATACTACCATTGAATTAGAAACT
Source organism: Leptospira bourretii (assembly GCF_004770145.1). NCBI lineage: Bacteria > Pseudomonadati > Spirochaetota > Leptospiria > Leptospirales > Leptospiraceae > Leptospira > Leptospira bourretii. The sequence continues at coordinate 617,790 of NZ_RQFW01000005.1, forward strand.
GACGCCGAACAATGCAAACTTCATTCAGATTGAATTCATTGGTTTAAATCTATCCAATGATTCAATTCGTTTGATCCATTCTAAAACTTTTGGATATGATGATAAATCAAATCCTCCTTCATGTGCCACATGTGTGTAAGCAAACAAAGATATATCTGCTGTAGTTATATAATCACCAACTAAAAATTTATTCTTTGTTAGCTGGGTTTCCATAACACGTAAAGCTTTATGTCCACCTTCTTGTTTAGATTCGTATTCTGCTCGTCTCTCCTCGGGAATCCCCAAATAATGCCTAATAAATCTTGCTACTGCAATATAAGGCTCATGACTGTATTGTTCAAAAAACTGCCATTGTAAGACCTTTGCTTTTTCAAAATGATCTTTAGGAATCAGATCACTCCCTTCTGCCAAAAAATTTAAAATAGCATTGGACTCTGATAAAATTCTGCCATCATCCAAAATTAAAATAGGAATTTTTCCATTCGGATTCATTTTTAGAAATGAATCTGTTTTGGTTTCTCCTTTTTTTATATCAATATCTTGCCATTCGTATGGAATCTCTAGAAAGGAAGTTACGAGTAAAAGTTTATAACTATTCCCTGATTGTCTGTCACCGTAAATTTTCATTTTCCTTCCTGTAAAGATTTGGTAAAAAACTTTCGAACTGACCCACCTCTTCAATGTTATGTTTTATCCAATAAAAACCATGTTGATTGTCAAAAAACAAAAACTCAAAGATTGGTCGTAACAACTTAAAACTAAATCCTTTCCATCCGACAATCAAACAATTTTCATACCGAGTTCCCTCGGCACTTTCCTTAAAATTATATTCCATTCTTGCAATCGGTAAAAATCCATATAGTTTTGGATTATGAATAAAACCTTCCTCATCTAATTTTTCAATGGGACTGACCACATTCACTAAATAATCCTTTTTCCTACCAAGGTATTCTACAATTCTTAAAACTGCACCAGGCCCTACACTACCATCTGGTTTCCTTTTTTCATAACTAACATGAACATGGTCTTCGGGATGCCAAACATGATAACGATTATAGATCTTTCCTTCATATTCGATATCACCTTCTAAATGTTGGAACCACCAAACCAACATTTTTGGAAAAACTCCTTTGATTGTATCATGCCGAATCCAATATTTAACCCGTCCATCCGCAAGCACTTCTCTTCCGGATTCTGCCGATTCCACAGACTTCCTGTTCCAAGGTATATCCAACTTTGCCAAAAACCCTAATTGAACTTTTTTCATTACATTCCCCTCAAGTATAGCAAATACTATACTTGCATAAATTCATTGTAAAGTAAATACTATACAAAAAATCAATCGAAAAATTCTATTACAATTAAAAAATGTTACAAAACGGAGACTGGTAAACTCATGAAACTAACCCTAAAGTCACTACAAAACGAATTTAATGCTTACCAAAATCCCGAGTCAGAAAAGGAAAAAGACATAGTAAAAGCTGCGGAGGATGTTTTTGCTGAGTTAGGATTTTCCGGTGCTACAACTGCAGAATTAGCTAAAAGGGCCGGTGTAACAGAACGTACACTCTTTAAATATTTTCCCTCGAAGATGGATTTATATAGACGGGTTCTTTCAGGTTTACTTCTTTCAACGATTCTACCCGGCCATATGTCTGACCTCAAAGAAAGATTACAATCGTTGAAACCAAATTTCAAAGAATGGTATGTTACTATTTTAAAGGCAAGATATACTGCCGTAGCAAAAGAACCTCAAAAACTAAAACTACTTCTCGGTGCCCTACTTTTCTCAAAAGAATTCTCCGAGATTTTTGGAAATCTTTGGAAAATAAATTTGTATGATACTTCCGTAGAAGCCATCGAGTATTTCCAACAAATGGGTGAAATCAGAAAGGATTTAGATCCGAATCAAATTGTAAGGGCTTCTTTTAGTTTGGCCGCTAGTTTTTTAATTACAAAATTTGTATTAGCACCCAAATATCCTATAGACCCAAACAAAGAAATTGAAACTCTTTTTATCATTTTTTACCAAGGAATCAAAAACGAAATATAAATCTGAGGAACCTTTCAGCAAACATTGAAATCTCGAATTGATTTAAACTTATTTAAATTAGCATCATTTATCTATTTTTTTTCTTTCCTTGGGAGTAACAAAACTACTTTTCCTTTTGTTAACAAATTGTTTGCTTCCTCTTCTACTCCATTTTCACTCCCTAAATAATAATCCAACCTACCAACACCGGTGATAGCATTTCCCCTATCATGAACAAAAACCAAACGGTTATTCACCAATTCTTTGTTTGATTGAAAAGAAAGAAGGACAGGAAGTCCTAAAGGAATCTTTATATCCATTGCCACAGATCGGTAAGCTACCAATCGAATGCCACCACTACCTTTTGGACCCAGATGATATTGGTTCATATCACCATTTAACAATGATTCTTTGTGAAAGAATATATATCTAGGATTCTTTAAAATTGCTTCAGTTACTTCCTTAGGTTTAGATTGGATACAATTTGATAAATGATATGGTTTAAGACTTGGACAAATACCATGTAGATGAACAGAAGGACTAATATAATCTTTCCCATTGTCTTCAGCATAATTGATGCGAAATCTCTCATTGGTTTCCATTTCAACAAGGGCAGACCCTTCCAACTGTGCTAAATGTAAGTCTGTCAATCTTAAGAAAACAATTGGTTTCGAATATTTTTCCCAAATTGATTTTTGATTCCATTTATCCCGATGAAAGTGTTTAGGATTCTCTGGAAAACTTGGGTCTGAAATAGGAGGAGTTAATGCAGGATATTGAAATTCTCCTTCTTGTTTGTTTTTTCCACGAATTCGTACTTCATAATATCCAGTAATCGTTGGTAAATCAGTGGAAGGTCTCAACTCAATATATTGAAAATTTTTTTCGATTTCACTTTTTATCTGATCATCGGGTGTATTGTGAATGATGGACTGAAGATTTGAAAATGACCGAAGGATTTCTTCATTTGTGAATTCTTTCTCCCCAAATCGAAATTTATTATCTTTAGGCAATCGTTTTAAGTGTTGTATCGATTCTCTTAACGCGGATTCCAAATTTGAATCTCGTACAAAATCCATCTGATTGAATGGTTTTAGAGTTTGAGGGAAATGAAATCCGGAGGACTGGTTTTTGCTATTTTGATTGTGCTGATGGTTGTGAAACTTATTTGACTCTGCAAATAAATCAACAATCGAAAATGAACCAATCAATAAAGAAACTGAGATCATTTGGTTCGTGAGACAAAAAGGAAAGTGACTTTCTTTTTCCAGCGGATTCCCATTTCCCATCTTGATCTTGTTTCATCTGGCATTGGAATTCTGAAAACCATTAAAACAGTTGGTTGGGAGCTAGTTGAAAACTGGGAAGGAATTCATAGGCAAAAAGGTAACCAAGTTTCCAAGGAAAAAGATGCAAAAAAGTAACTCAATTTCCAAAGTTAACAATGCGAAAAAGTAACTCAATTTCCAAAGTGACCCATACACAAAAACCACCCGCTTTTTTGGTCCTTCCCTGAAACACACTCAACCGATGACCAACAATAGAAAGTAGAAAAGGAAAGTCACTCACCCGCATCTCACATAGTCCTGATCTCGAATCAAATTTTGCCTTATGTCTCATAAGAAAGGCACTGTCCAATCATTTTTCCCAATTCACCTTGACTTCCATGGGGGTACCAAAAACCTTTCAAAAGACCTCATATTTTTGCGATCATATATAGATTAATTAGGTGTTTCATGAAACGTACATTCCAACCGAGTAAAATTAAACGCGTGAGAACTCACGGATTCCGAGCCAGAATGGCTACCCCAGGCGGACGAAATGTGATAGCCAACAGAAGAAGAAAAGGCCGTGCTAAATTGACTGTTTCCGACGAAAAAATCGGGAGAAAGTTCTAATTTAGGAGCTTCCTTCGGAGACCCTTCGCGACCAAACCAGGATCCAGGAACTCTTTCGTCAGAATCGTAAAATGGGCAGGCCACCGATGCGATGGCTTGTTCGAAAAAACGGCCTTCCGTTTGCCAGTTTTTTATTTTGCCCCGATAAAACTCACAAAACAGCCGTTGAACGCAACCGTTCCAAACGAATTCTCCGAGAACTGGTTAGGAAACATATTTCTTTGTTACCTGTTGGATACGATTGTGCCCTACTCGTTCAGAAAGAATTTGCGAAGTTATCCAAGGAAGACCGAGAGGTTTTGTTCCTTTCGGTTCTAAAACAATTCCCATGAATCGGCTGTTTTTGGTTCTTATTTTTCTCTACAAAAAACTGCTGTCCCCTCTATTGCCTCCGGCTTGCCGGTTTACCCCCAGTTGTTCTGAATACGCCAAACAAGCGTTTGAAACTTATCCTTGGTATAAGGCGCTTGTTCTTAGTGTAGTTAGAATTTCAAAATGTCACCCTTATCACGAAGGTGGGCATGATCCTTTACCGAAATCCTTTAACAAGAGTTAACTTATGCAAAATGATTCCACTAACAGACAAGGTCGTTTATTCCTCGCTTTATTCCTAAGCTTAGCAGTTTGGATGGGGATTAACTATTTCTTCTTTCCACCACAACCTCCGAAACCAAAAACCGCGGACGAAGTTTCCAAAAAAATTGATTCTGAAAAAGAGAAACCTAACGGAAATGCAACGGACACAAAATCTGAAATAAAAAACCCAACAACTGAATCTACAAAGTTAAATCCAGTAAAACCAGAAGACGTAAAAACCTTTTCTTTAAAGACAGATTCTTTTTTAGTTCATTTTTCTAGCTTAGGTGGAAGAATCACAGAATACTACATTAAAGATCATAAAGAGCCAGATGGTTCTGAATTTGCGATTGCAAAAGATCCTAAATTCGAAATTGAATTTGATGGGAAAAAAGAAAAAGCAGTAGAACTCACTAGAGGACAAGGTTTTGACTTCAACATCATTGAAGACAAAGACACCATTCCTTTTTCTGCATACAACTTAGTAAACTTTAGTTCAAATTACAATGCTGAAACAAAAACTGTCATCTTCGAAGCACCTTCGTTAGATGGAAAATATACGATCCAAAAGAAATTTCAGTTTTTCCCATCTGAAAACTATTTCAAATTTCATTTAACCCTTAAAAACAGATCCTCAGAAACCATCAATATTTCCCCTTCAAAATCTGATGTTTACTTTAGATCTTTTAGTTCCCTTGGACCAGTACTTAAGAAAAAAGAAGACTTTAATGATCGTGATAACGCTCACTACTTTCGTTATTACTACTTAGATGGAAGTTTTAAAGACCACGTAGATGGAACCAGCACACAAGGTTTTTTTGATAACCTATTTGGTTCCAATGATGGAAAAGACACTCGTTACGAAATCAAAAAAGGTTCGAACGAAAAAGTAGACTTTGTAGGAACGGGAAGCCGATATTTTATCGGTGTCATCGACCCATTGGATGATAAACCAGCTGGAGTCCTCCTTGATAACCGCAAAGGGAACGAAACAGGTGTTCTTTTAGTTTATGACAATTGGAAACTTGGACCAGGTGAAGAAGTAAACTTAGATTATGCAGCTTATGTCGGTGTCAGAGAACTTGACGGAACTGCTTTCCGCGATAGCAAACTTGATCCAAAAATCAACAAAGACTCCGTATTTGCAGGCCTCAGTGAATCTCTCGACAAATCCTTTAACCAAGGGATTACAACCCCTCTTCGTAATGGAATTGTTTGGATCTTAAAAAAGATCTATCTCGTCATTCCTAACTACGGTTGGGCAATCGTCATTTTTGCTATCCTCTTTAAATTAGCATTCTATCCACTGAACAAAAAACAAGCGGAATCGATGAAGAAGATGCAGGAGTTATCTCCACAAATCAAACTCATCAATGAAAAGTATGCGGATGATCCAAAACTCAAACAAGAAAAAACTGTAGAGTTATACAAAAAGAACGGAACCAATCCAATGGCGGGTTGCCTTCCGATGCTCATCCAAATTCCTATCTTTATTGCATTGTATACTGCGTTTTCCGATACAGTTGATCTTTGGAATTCTCCATTTTTATGGATCAAAGATTTAAGTGAACCTGATACTGTTTATACAACTCCAAAGTTAGCGTTTATTGGAGCCCTTGCGATCAATATCCTTCCACTCATCATGGTAGCAACGCAAGTAGTTCAATCTAGAATGACAACTGTCTCTACAGATCCAAACCAAAAGATGATGATGTACATGATGCCAGTCATCATGTTATATTTCTTCTGGTCAATGCCTGCTGGTGTGACAATGTATTGGACCATGCAAAACATTCTATCCATCGCACAACAAGTGTATACGAATAAGTTCGGAAAATCAGAAGATAAAAAACCAACAAATAATGGGCCAGAACCAGCAAACAAAGCTTCTGCGGTTGCAAGACCTGGGTTTAGAAACCAAAACAAAAAGAAAAAATGAAATCATTGTTTAACAAGGAAGATCACAGATGAATAATTACATTTTCGAAGCCGAAGGAAAAACGAAAAGTGAGGCAGAAGAATATTCTCTCGAAACACTTCGTCTCCAACCAGGCGATTTACGATTCGAAGTAGTTGATTCCGGAAAATCCGGATTTTTAGGAATCACACAAAAAAAACCAGCCGTTGTACGCGCGTTTGTTGCTAACAACGACATCCCATCCGAAAAAATCATTCATGGAGTGATCATCACCATTTTGAAAAAAATGGGAATTCCAGCTGAAGTGGTAGGAATGGGTGATGTAGACGGAAAAATCTATGTCGAACTCACTAGTAAAGAATCTGGACTCATCATCGGTAAAAGAGGAGGCACTTTAGATTCTCTTCAATTCCTTCTTAACCTAATGGTTGATCCAAAAATTCGTCATAACCGAAAAATCGTTTTGGATATTGAATCTTATCGCGACAAACGCGAGTTATCTCTCATTCGATTGGCAAAATCCGTTGCTGCATCTGTAATTAAATCTGGAAGATCCAAACTACTTGATCCAATGAATCCATTCGAAAGAAGAATTGTGCACATGGCAATCCAAGATGACGAAAGAGTATTCACAAGATCGGAAGGAAACGGAACTTTTAAACGAGTTCGTGTCATCTCTGCAAAAGAAAAACATAAATACAAAGATTTGGAAGATCCATCTAAAAAAGGCCTTCCTGTAGAAGACTTTGCAGATGGAGTAGATCAAGAAGATCTTGATTGATACCATTGCGGCATTGTCCACTGCCCAAGGACCCGGAGCGATTGGCATCCTTCGGGTATCGGGCTCTGCCGTATTGCCCATTGCCCTTGCCGTTTTACATAAAAACGGATCTCCCCTCACTGAAGAATTCATTTTAAACCAAAAACGCAGTGCTATTTTTTGTGATTTTGTCGACGCACAAAAACCACTAGACCAAATTGTATTTTTTTATTTTCCATCACCTAACTCATACACTGGTGAAGATTTGGCAGAGTTTCATTTACATGGAAATCCAATTTTACTCAAACGTGCCCTACAAATTCTTTTTGATAAAGGAGCAAGGCCCGCACAGAAAGGTGAGTTTACAAAACGAGCTTACTTAAATGGAAAAATCAATTTATCGGGAGCGGAAGCCATTGGGCGACTCATCGAAGCACGTTCTCGGTATGAACTAGAATTAGCACAAAAAAACGTATTTGGTGAAATCACAAAATTAAGTTCGAAAATCAGAAGTGATCTGATTTCACTCAAAGCAGAATGTGAAGCAGAAATTGATTTTTCAACCGAAGACTTAACCTTCGAAAGTTTAGAGGAAAGAAAAAATAGAATGGTTTCTCTAAAAAATCTTTGTTCTAAATTGATCAAAGATTCTGAACGAGCAGAAACATTAATTTTACAATCCACTGTTGTTTTATTTGGAGAGCCAAACACGGGTAAGTCGAGTCTAATGAACTTACTGATTGGAAAAGATCGTTCGATTATTTCGGACATTCCCGGTACCACCAGAGATTATATTGCGGAAGAATTGAGTTTAGATGGAATTCCCATTCGACTGGTAGATACTGCAGGAATCCGGGAGACATCCGATAACATTGAACAAATGGGAATTGAAAGAAGCAAACGAGAAGCCGATAGTGCCAACGTAAAATTACTTTTGATAGATACCTCAGTACCATTCGACAAAAGTTCGTTTTTAACAAAACATAAAGAAAGACTTCATGGCTCTATCCTTGTTGCCAATAAAATTGATGAAAAACATAAAGATTGGAACCGAAACCAATTGGATGAATTACAGAATGAGTTTGAATTGGAAATTACTGAAATCTCTTGTAAAACAAAAATTGGAATTCCTCATTTATTAGAACTTTTAAAAACAAAAATCACCTCTAAAGATAATTCAGAAGATGTAGTTTTATTAGAAGACAGGCAAAGATATCATATTCAAAAAATTGAATCTAATTTATCGGAAGCGATTCGATTGATGGAAGAAGAAACACCTGCTGAAATTTATATCCAGGAAATCAATTCCTCACTCAAAGAAATTGGTGAAGTCAATGGTCATGTGGAAAACGAAGAAATCCTTGGTAGGATTTTTAGTAAATTTTGTGTGGGCAAATAATTCACAAAAAATCTAAAATTTACGATTGTCTATTCGTCGAAATAGTATCTAATTGGTGCACATTCCATACGAGGTAAAAAATGAAAAAATTTCTTGTGATTCTCTCTATTTTCTCTTTCAGTACTTTCGGCGTTTTTGCTCAAACAGAAGCAGACGAAGAACCTACTATGCAAGCTGACGAAGCTTCCGAAACCGTTAAACCTAAAAAAGAAAAAATGAACAACAAAGACGGTGAGAAAAAAGAGAAAAAGAATAATAAAAATGGCGAGAAAAAGGCTAAAAAAGCTAAGAAAGCCAAAAAAGAGAAAAAAGCAAAGAAAGACGCTGAGTAATCTTAGCCCTTTTGATTTGAAAAACCCCTGGATTCAGGGGTTTTTTTATGCCCCGACAAACCAAATGAAACCTATTAAAAAAACTGCCACCTATATATCGTTAGCTGTATTTTTACTTTGTGTTACTTTCTGTTCTAGTTCCAATGGAAAAGAACTGGAAATTACAAATATAAATCCAAGTCCCATTCGTTTCCAATTCAAACTCAAATCGATTCCAAAGGAACTAAAAGGAGAAAGAATTTCTTACACTCTCCAATTTTATTTTTGTCCTGATAGCAAAGCAAAAGATTGTTATACTCCGGTTTCCACTAAAACACAAAAAATTGCAAAACCACTTCAATCATCTATAGACCAAATTACTTTCCAAGAAGTGATTCCAAACCAATGGACTCATCTTTCCATTCGTTTAGAAGGAATCGAAAAAATCCAAGGAAAATATTCACCTGGGCACAATCCTTTTTGGATTCAAAATACAGATTCAATTTTAAAAAAACAGAACATCACTCATGAGTTTACTTTTGTAAGCCAAGAAAACCTGATCCCCAATCGCAAACAAGAAGAGTTGGCTTCAAAATTTGCACCCATCCTTGTTTTTCACAAAGATAAAAAATATTTACCAACTAACATAGAAAAGTATGCAAACTTCTTTCATCCGAAAGAATACACACTTCCGAATAAAGACATTCGTCGCAAATCTCTCGGCCAAACCACTTGGAACTATGTAGAATTTCCTGACCTACGAGATAGAGAAACACAAACTCATTTGTACTATCATGTTCGTTATGCCAAAACGACTGTATCGGGAACAACAAAAGAGACTCTCCCTGGATTTCGAGACGATGGCAACTATTGGTATGAAGTGGGGAATGGAGATATGGTCATCTCTTATTGGATTTGGTATGATTGGAACGAAGGCCCGACTAAGTTCGGGAATATCCACCAAGGCGATTTAGAATCTTATGCCCTACTCGTTTCAAGAGATGGAAAACCAAAACGGATTTTACTCACAGGACATGATCATATCCTACTTGATACGGATTTTCGAAATATCAATTCTTTAAAAAACCACCCCATTCTTTATGTGGCGAAAGGAAATATGGGTTCAGATGGTGGAAACCCAACATCAGCGTATGGTGGTTATACGGTCAAACTACATGCAGGAAATGCACTTTTTAATTATATTTCTGATCCTTGGGATGTGTTCCCAAGTTTCGATCCAGAAAACTCCATTCTCATCATTCCCAAAGATTTATCTGAAAAAGATTTAACGAGTGTTAAAATTGGTTCAGGGATCAAAGATAAATCGATCCAAACGAAAGAAGATTCGGAATCTGACAACTTACCTGAACCCACTCGTTACATCGATGCTCGGAAGATGATCAAACAAAAAATCGAAAGATTAGTTGCTTGGGAAGAACCGGGTTGGGTGGATCAAACAGCTGATAAAGATCCTGACGGCCATCATAAAGTAGATCCGAAGTTATCATCCTTTTTCAAGTTTCGAGGAAGACTCGGTAAACATCCTAGATCTGATTTAAGGATTCGAGAGTTACACCAATACGGCGAATCTCCTGAGAACGCTCCATTCAAAACCAATATAGAACAACATTATACTTTTGAAAGTCCCAAATCGGAAAGGTCTTATACGGACAGGGAAGGAAACTATGGGCCAAAATTTTTAGGAGATGATTCCACACCACAAAAGTAATTCGATCCACTCTATAAAATATAATAAGACAAAAAAACTATAACTAGATTAAATCAACTAACTTTGCTTTGGTTAATTCTTCTGGTTTGAGAGGTTTTTCTTTCCGAAGAAATTCGATCATTTCCTCTCGGCGTACATACCCGGCTCCGAGGATTGCTTTTTGGATCACAAAATCTTTCCATGTTTTGAATGAATGACCAAATTTTTCGCGGTCGAGTAATCTTGTGATCGATTCCTCATTTTCTCCCCAAACAAAAGGATTGGCACCAACATGAAGAATGTCGGCCAAACATTCAACGGCGTCAGCAGAAGCTGATAAAAACAAAGCAGTGTTTCCCAATTCGTCTCTTGCTTCTAATGAAACATTTCCTTCTTCTAAGAGATAAGAACATAACTCATGTAAGTTTCTTTCTGCAACCAAATGGAGTGCAGTTTTCCCTTCTCGGTCCTTATGGTGAATCACTTCCGGAAACTTTGAAAGAAGCCTTGTGACAATCTCCATACGGTCTTCTATAATTGCTTCTAAAAAAATCGATCTCCCTTCTTCATTTCGTAGAGAAACTATCTCTTCGGTTAATGAATCTACAAGAACTTCCCAAAGTGATTCAGCGGACTCAAGGACTGCCAAATGAAAGATGGTATTTCCATTTTTATCCCTTGTGAGAAGATGGTTTGAGTTTTTCCAAACAGAAACGGTATCCACTAAAATTTGTAAAAAGGATTCTTTATTTTGGCTCAACACATCAAAGATAACATTGCCTGGAATGGAATAAGGAGATAAAGGATCGGCTCCTTTAAGTATGGCATGGCGAAAGAGTTCTGCACTCTCCATCTTTAACATCCAGGAGAGAGCATTGGTTCCATAAGAATCTAATTCATTCGGATCAGCTCCGGCACTGACCTCTTTATCCCAGTCTTCAATACTTCCTGATTTGGCTACGTCTATCAAACTCATTTAGGTTATGATACACGTGTCCTCACAGAAGTCGATTTTTTAACTGCAGATTTTTTCGGATGGGAACTAAGGATTTTATCAAAACCTTTTTTGATTTCAAAAGATAAAAATTGGGTAGCAGTTTTATTTTTGGTGGGAACAAAACTCATGGCTCTTTCAGAAAGAGCAGTGATGGTCAAACTCGGATTCACACCTAAGTTTACCGTAAGCATGGAGGCATCACAGACACGAAGGTTTTCATACCCAAATACTTTGTTTTCCATATCAATCACACCACGTTCAGCTGAGTCAGCAACAATACAACCACCCATAATATGACCGGTCAAAGGAGCGCTGAGGAGAGTGTCATTGAAGGAACTGCGTGGAATTCCACCTACAATCTCAGCCAGTTTTCTTGTGAAGGCATTGGCAATCGGAATATAAGTTGGGGTTGGTTCACCTGTTGACAGAGCCGAAGTGATGGTTCTTTGGAAAGGCCAAATGATTCGTCTTTTCCGTACAAGTCGTACGCTATTATCAACAGTTTGCATCACAAGTAAGATGATAGAATTTTTTGCAAACCCAACTGGATTGTGAGCTTTCAAAAAATAGATGGGATGGCGTAACATTGTCCAAAAGAATTTGAGTGGTCTTGGAAACTTTCCACCTCCATCCGTCATCACACTGGCAAGGAGAGCAAAAAAATCCGATCCTTTAGAATAACGAACTGGTTCAATATGAGTATTTTCATCAGGATGAACGGAGGATGTAATGGCAATCCCACGAGAATAATCCACATTCTTACTGGCAGGAACAGTTACTGGTAAAACAGTTTCACTATTGGTTCGAACGGTATCACCTAACTTTTCTGATAAACGAATCATTTTGTTTTCAAATTGCATTTTGAGTAAAAGGCCGACAGTTCCCATCACTCCAGCAGAAAGAACAACTTGTTTCGAACGAAATTTTCTTTTCGGATAACCAAACCAACCTGTTGTACTATTGGATTCTAATTCATACCCAAACTCACCACTGGCTTCTGGGTCAGGAATTCCTTTTTCATTGAGAGGAACAAGAGATGTGACTTTGGTTTCAGGAAGGATTTCTGCTCCAAGTTTCTCTGCTAAATATAAATAGTTTTTATCGAGAGTGTTTTTTGCGTTATGACGACAACCCACCATACAACCACCACAAAAATTACAAGGATCTCGGTCTGGACCATCTCCCCCAAAAAAAGGATCTTTCGGATCTTTTTTGTTACCAAAATAAATTCCAACAGGTGTCCTTCGAAATGTATCTTCTTTACCAAAGGTTTTGGCAGTTTCTAATAAAAGTTGATCTGGTTCCCAAAGTTGTGGGTTCTCAGTCACACCAAGCATATGTTTGGCAACATCATAATATGGTAATAAACTTTTTTCTCCACCCATTTTGGAATACAATGGAGAATTTAATACTTTAGCAGAAGGAACATATAATGTACATGCATAGACTAAAGATCCCCCTCCGACACCGGCACCACTCACTAGTAAAAAATCATTGAGTAAGTTGATTCTTTGGATTCCATAAAAACCTAACTTTGGCATCCATAAGTATTTACGAAGGCTCCAATTTGTTTTTGGAAAGTCGGTTGATTTCCATCTTTTACCGGATTCAATCACTAAAACTTTATAACCTTTTTGCGATAATCGGTAAGCAGAAACGGAACCTCCAAAACCAGACCCTACAATAATAAAGTCATAATCATAATTTTGTTCTTTTGGAATGGATTGACTCATGGTTCGTTTTTCCTTGTTTGTGGTGCGTGAGCGAAACCGAGTCTGCAAAGGAATTCGATTCCTGTCAATTCGCTCTTATCGAATCTAACAAAAACTTCTCGCCTAAAGTTATAAATCCTTTTAAATCGGTTCATGCCTGAGATTAAAAAACAAATTCCTCTACTCAAAAACGACGGAACCCTGACTGAAGAAGGTTGGGCCAGGTCACCTTTTTGGACTTACAACAGAGAAAGTATCGCTGCCTCTGCACTCAAAATTAAAGAATGGGATTATTATTCCATCCTTTCCCCCACAAAGGATTTTGGAATTACGATCACGGCATCTGATTTAGGTTATGCGGGACTATTTGCAATTTGTTTTTTAGACTTCAAACGAGGGACATTCAAACAAATTGATACACTTTCCGTTTTGCCTTTAGGAAAAACTGGATTTCCAAGAGTGAATAACAGTGGAGTCGTTCAGTTTGAGGATAAAAAACTAAAAATTCGATTTGAAGTCAAAAGCGGAAAACGAATTTTAGAATTTGAATCAAAATCATTTGAAGCCCCTGATGGAGGCAAAGGGATCCAAGGAAAAATCGAACTTACAGAACCAAAAATGGATTCGATGAATATTGCAACCTCTTGGAAAGAAAATAGAAAAGCATTCTACTATAATACCAAAATCAATTGTATGCCAGCAGCAGGTCAAGTGCAGCTAGGGAATACTAGTTATCAATTCGATTCTAAAAAAGATTTTGGTGCTTTGGATTGGGGACGCGGAGTTTGGACTTATAAAAATAGATGGTATTGGAGTTCCGTCTCATCATGGATAGGTGGAAAACCATTTGGTCTCAATTTAGGATATGGATTTACCGATAGAACTCCCGCTTCTGAAAATGTTATTTTTTATGATGGAAAAATTCATAAACTAGATGAAGTGAATTTCATTATCGATACCAAAAATTATATGGCACCTTGGAAGTTTACTTCAAATAACAACCGTTTGAATTTAGATTTTACTCCGATTGTAGATAGAAATTCTTATATGAATTTTTTAGTCATCAAAACTGTCCAACACCAAGTGTTTGGAATGTTTAATGGGACGGTAGTTTTGGATGACGGAAAAACTCTAAAACTTCAGAACATCCTCGGTTTTGCCGAAGACGTTCTAAATCATTATTAAAACAAATTCTTATTTTCGTTTTTTTAGTTTGTAATAAGCGGAAAAACTGGCGGGGATAAAGATAAGGGATCCAAAAGTTCCAAATCCAAGTCCCCAGGCCAATGAGAGTGTCATTGGTATAAGAAGAGGATCCGATCCACCAATGGCATACGCTGTGGGAATCATTCCAGCCATCGTGGTGAGTGTTGTCACCAAAATCGGACGAAATCTTTCAGAAGAAGCAGTGATAAGAGATTTATACAACCCCTCTCCTCTCGCTTGGAATTCTTCAATCGTATCAACGAGTACAATGGATGCATTCACAATCACACCTGCAAGACCAATGATTCCAATCATCGCAAGAAAACTTAAAGCCTTTCCTGAAATTAAGAATCCAAACACCACTCCCACAAAACCTAATGGAATGGAAAGTAAGATGAGAATTGGTTTTTTAATGCTATTGAAGATGATCGCAAGGATGGCGAAAATTCCAAAAAAGGCAAGAACACCAGCAGTAAGAAGGGACACCATCGATTTGGCAGTTTCTTCTTGTTCTCCTCTAAACTTAATTTTATAACCGGGATACTTTTTACCAATATTTCCAAACTCATCCACGATTTTACTGTTCACAATGTTTGAACTTGTTTTGGTCTCATCTACGTCCGCAAGAACAGTAATCGCTTTTTCATAATCGTTATGATACAAAGCCTCGATCCCTTGAACGGTAGTTTTCGTAGTTACTGCAGTAATGGGTGTTAGGAGACCAAATTTATTCGAAATTTGAATGGAATCCAAATCTTCCATTCCATCCCGAAATTTATCATCGTTCTGAATGACAATTTTTACTTCATCTTTTCCTTTCCGTAAGTTAGATGCTTCTAAACCTTCCATCGCTGTTCGAACATAATAAGCAGTAATTTCTGTATCAATTCCGGTAATGGCAGAAGCAGTATCTTTCATTCGAATTTGGATTTCTTCTCTACCAGGTTTGTAATCATCGTTGATATTGATGACACCTTCTTGTTTTCGTAAAAAATCCTGCATCTCAGTAGAAATTTGTTTTAGAGTTTTATAGTCACGACCTTCAATCGCAACCGTGACTGCAGCTCCAATAGGAGGACCATTGACTACTAAATCCACCATCACTGAAACGGCACCTGGAAGTTTTTTTAGATCAGGTTCTAGTTCACCAAAGATTTCTTGTGCCGTTCGTTTTCGTTCTGTTTCCGGGACAAGAATGATCTGTGCCATTCCCAATTGTTCACCAATCCGAGTGAGTGGATCGGTTGGATCAGTTTGTTGGATTCCAATTTTTAAAATGATACTTTGAACTTCTTCTTTTGGAATTTTGTTCAAAATTGGTTGGAAATATTGCAACTGTTTGGTGGTTTCTTGAGCAGAAAAGTCAGGAGGAAATTCTGCACGAACCATAACATAATCAATTCCTTCCTTAGGAAATAAATTAAAGTTCATGAGTCCGACAAGTCCACAGGAAGATAAAAAAACTATGAGTATGGATCCAAGTGCTAGGAAAGGGCGATTTACCACCTTGGTAATAAAATTTGTAAATCCAGATTTTAAAGACTCAAATCCGTTTTCTAAAACAGAACGAAATTTTTCTCTATGTTTCGAACGTTTTTTTACTTCGTGAGAAGTGAACTGAGCATACCGAACAGGAAGTAACAAAAAGGATTCAAACAAGGATAAAGTCAAAGCAACAATTACCATAAATGGAATTTGCCAAATGAATTTACCCATAATTCCAGACATAAAAGCCATTGGCAAAAATGCAGCAACAGTAGTGAGATAAGAACCAATGATAGGAACAAATAATTCACTCGCACCAAGAACCGCAGCTTCTCTCGAATCGATTTTTCTAGATCTATGTTTGTAAATATTTTCGGAAATAATGATACTATTGTCTACAAGCATCCCCAAAGATATGATGATCCCAAGCATGGACACTAAGTTGAAGGATACATCAAAAATAGGGAATGCGATGGTTGTTGCAAATAAGGTCAGTGGCAAAGAAAGACTTGTGAGAAGTGAATCTTTAAAACTAAAAAAGAGAATGAGAACCACCACAACTAAAAACAAACCTTGTAATGAATTGGTAATCACCACATCCAAACGTTTGATGGCACGTGCTCCTTCATTATTCAATTCCGTAAACTGAATGTTAGCAGGAAGTTGTTTTTTTAATTCATCAATTCGCTCTTGAACAGCTTGCACCGTACGAATGATATCAGCACTATCTTTTTTAATGATCTGAAGAACGTAAGCTGGCTCTCCATTGACAACAGCGATCACACGCGGTCTTTCATAAGTATCTTTTACATTTGCAACTTGTGATAAAAGAATTGTATTTCCTGTTTCATTGGAACGAACCGGAATATTTTTTATATCGTTGATTTCGTTAATTTCACCGGTCACTCGGATGTCTTGGGTGATGGGTCGTAAAAAGGATCCAGCTGGAACACTGATATTACGTTTCGAAATTGCATTGATGATATCGGAAAAACCAAGTGTATATCTTTTCTTTAATTCGGGATCAACACGAATGCGCCATTCTTCTTTTCGTTTTCCAAATGCATCCACACGAGAAACACCAGAAACTTTTCTCATTTCATCTTCGATGAATCGACCCATTTCTTGAAGTTCCATTTCATCCATAGCACCATGAATGGCTAACTCTAACACGGGGAAGTTGGAACTTTTTTGTTCTGTGACGATGGGACGATCTTTGACCTGTGTTGGTAAGTTGGTGACACGATCTACTGCGCGCCTGATGTCATTCACAACTCCATCTGGATTTGCATGTTCTAAATCGATTTTGATACTGATATCTGATTCGGAGTTACGAGAGATCGAACGAACAGAATCCAAACCTTCTACTTCACGCAGCTTTTCTTCAATGGGAATGGTTACTTTTTTTTCCACATCCACTGGGCTTGCGCCAGGATAGACAGTAAGAACTCGCACCTGGCGAAAATTTACGCGAGGGAATGCTTCTCGTTTCATAGAAAGGACAGAGATCATTCCCGCAAGGAAGAGGAAAATAAATACCAAATTGGCAACTAATGGTTTATAGACGAAGAAATGAATAATTTTTTTCATAAATATAGTACAGTTAGAATCAATCTAAAAATATTGAATGTTGGGTCAAGATGAAACGAAATTTATTGACTTTGTTTTTCTGATTCGCGTTCTTTTAAAACAGTCTCAATCACTTCCACAAAGACAGAAGGGTCTTGCGCGCCACTCACAGCATACTTCCCACCAATAATAAAATAAGGGACACCGCTAATTCCATTTTGATGGTAATATAAAATTTCTTGTCGTATGTTTTCTTTGAGTTCTGGATCTGCAAAGATGGCTTCGAACTTATCACGATCTTTGTACAAAGGTTCTGCTACTTTCCAAATGGTTTCTTTGTCGGTGAGATCTTTTCCCTCAGTAAAGTTAGCAGAAAAAAACAGATCCACAAGTTTTGCTTGTTCTTCTAAAGTAGAAAGTCCAGCTACAAGAGCATGTAGAACCAATGTGTTCGTAGCTTTGGGAATGTCTTCAAATCGAAAAGGAATTCCCACAGATTTTCCGATATCTGTCAATCGTTGCCAAGCCCCATCCAAACGATCCAAACTACCAAATTTTTGTGTTAGGTGCTTTTTGTAATCGATTCCTTCTTCTGGAATTTCTGGAGAAAGTTGGAATGGTCTCCATCGTACCTGGGGGAGAATTTGGTCACCGACGGTTTGGAGGGCCAACTCCAGTTTCTTTTTTCCTACATAACACCAGGGACAAGCTACATCGGACACGATATCAATAGAAAAAGGTTCAGAGTTGGTTGACATTTTATCTTAGACTCCTATCCAATTAAGGTCTAGAACCATAAACGGAAAAATAATGAAGCTCACAAGAAAAAGTTTTCTAATGAATAGTTTTGCCACCGGTGCCTTGGTTTCGCTCTCTACACTGCAAAAAAACTTATATGCATACAGTGGAAACGATTCGAATTTTCACAGAAAGGATCCCTTAGGATTTGCAGAATCTTTAGGGTTTACCAAACCACTGGACCAAATCCTTGTGACGGCTCTCCTTGCCCCCAATTCCCATAATTCCCAACCTTGGAAAATTAGGAGGGTGTCCGATTCTGAATTTTTACTTTTTGGTGACAAAGAAAAACAACTTCCAGAAATCGATTCCCTCAATCGGCAATTTTTCCATACACATGGCTGTTTTTTGGAACTTGCTCATTTAACAGCCGATAAACTAATGTTTGATACAAAAATCTCATACTTCCCCAAAGGAAAACCTGGACCCAAAACCTTTTCTAATTTGCCCGTTGCAAAATTTGAAATTTTCCCAAAAACAAAATGTGTTCATGATTTTTTATTTGCCGGTGTCCCCAATCGTAGAATGAACCGTTCCGTTTATTCTGGAGATATCATAACAAAAGAAGAAATGAATGACTTACAAATGTTAATGGGACCGACTAAACATAAACTCCTCTTTGTGAATGACCCAAAACAATTAGAATCTATCTTACCCATTTTAGATGCAGCTTTTTCTATGGAAACCAATCGTACGGAATCCAACGAACTGAATCGGAAATGGTTTCGTGTTTCGAAAGAAGACATTTATACAAAACGAGATGGACTCACTTTAGAAGGGAATGGACTTTCCGGAATCAAACTCTGGTTTGCCAAAACATTTTTTGTGGATTTGTCAAAAGAAACATGGCATTCCCCATCTTCCAAAGAAGCAGGAATCCAAATGTTCCAAAAACAAGTGTATTCTTCTAAGGCTCTTGTTTTATTCATCACAGAAGGTTCTGATGAGGAAGGAAGTTGGTTGGAAACAGGTAGGGATTTTATGCGTTTCACTTTGGCTTGTGCCGTCAGAGGAATTGCCTTTCACACCATGAACCAAGCTGTGGAAGATTATCCAGAAAGTCGCCAGTTCACCAAACAACTGAAAACGATCCTTGGCTTAAAACCAAAAGAACAAATCCAATTGATCGCAAGGATGGGAAGGAGTTCTTATGAATATGATTCTCCCAGAAGAGAATTGAGTAGTTTTCTAATTTAAAGAGTGGGAAAGATCACTTCACCAGCAGATTCAAATGCTGGTTTGGAAAACAAATATCCTTGGTAGAGAGAAATTCCCATATCTACCAAAACTTTCAATTCCTCACTCGTCTCTACACCTTCAGCAATCACTGCAATTCCTATTTCCTGACAAACATTTGCAATGGCTTTTGTTAATTTTTGAGCCACAGGATTCAGATGGATGTTTCGGATGAGTTCCATATCTAACTTAATCAGATCAGGTTGGAATTTTGCGAGTAAATTGAGTCCAGAGTATCCCGAACCAAAATCATCAATCGCTGTCAAAAAGCCATATTGTTGGTAAGTTTTAAAAATATTGATGATATGATCATGATCCTGAACTTCTTCTCCTTCCGTTAACTCAAACACCAATCGATCTAAAGGAAACCCGTATTCTTTACTGGCCTCTAGAGTGGTACGAATACAAGTCTCCGGTTGGTAAACCGCATTTGGCAAAAAGTTAATATTCAAATAAGAAGGAATACGAATCTGACTAGCAAGTTGGATCGCTTTGATCCGGCACGATTGATCAAACTGGTATCTGTTGTTGGAGTTTACTTTGGAAAGAATGGAATAGGCAGATTCCCCTTTGGTTCCACGAACAAGCGCTTCATGGGAATAGATGTTTTTTTTGTTCCAATCAACGATGGGTTGGAACGCCATTGTAAACGAAAAATCCAAACCTGCGCCGTTGCGACACTCTGCACAACTGTATAATTTGGGAATTTTTCCTTCCTTAGTCGTAACGAGTTGGTCTTCAGGAAATTTTAATTTCATAACGCAGTTATATGACTTAGACGAATTCTATATTTGGAAACAAAAAATGGCAATTAGAATTTGGGAAGTTTTCCCAGTACATACCATACCACTACCAAAAATTGAAAGATAGCGGTAACAAGAAGAATGCTATATGGTTTTGCATTCACCGCTTTTAAAGAACCAATCCTTGCCCCAAAAATCCCACCGAAACTTCCAATCAGAGCAAGTTCCAAATGTAATTTCCCTTGGAAAAAAAACATAAGACTTGTTCCAAAAGATGTGAGAAAAATTCCGAGAAAAGATGTGGCCACGGCTTCTACAGGACTCATACGAAAGTAATACACAAATAAAGGAACTGCCAGAAAACCACCTCCTATCCCAAATAAAGAGGAAAACAATCCAAAAAAGATTCCAGTAAATAGAACAACCAAAATCGATTTTGGTGAATAGAAAAAAGAGTCAACATCACTTTTGTTAACTGAAGAATCTTGTGTAAGATCTGTATCTAGATTTGATTTTGCACCTGAGGAAATAGAACTAGAAGATGGGGTTGGATTGAATGTTTGTGACTGAACCTCTAGAGACTGATAGTATTTTTTTCTCCTCTTAAGAGCCGTGATCAAATTGTAAATTGCTAAAATTCCTAAAAAAAATGTAAATACAATGAGATAAATAAACTCCGACAAGGGAACCCCATAGTACAACTGTTTGCCGAGTTCTGTATCTTCAAACCTTCCAAATTTATAGGCCGTGTACTGAGCCGAAGGAATTGATGTACAAAGCAAAAGTAGGCCTTGTTTCCAACGAATTTTATTGTTTTGGTAATATACGAAAAGCCCTGAAAGAGAGGATACCGGCATCTGTGCGAGAGAAACGGCAACTGCCTGAACGGCAGTGAGGTGAAAAAAACTATGGAAGAAGGGAGTGTAAATAAATCCACCCCCAAGTCCCAAAAAGGAAGCTAAGTATCCAACAAAGAACCCAACTCCAAAAACAACAATGATTCCGGGCCAAAAACCCCAGACAAAATCATTGTATATTTGAAAGTTGAAGTCCAATGAGTTTAAAAATGTTCCTTAGCATCCTCAAAAAATTTGAGAGTGGTTCTTTCGAACACTTCTCGTTCCGTAGCTGTTTCAAAATTGTACCAAGAAATAGGAATGAAAAGTAACCACTGCGCATAATTTCGAAAGATATGATACTCATAGGTTCCCACTTTTTTTCCATCTTTGTAAAGAAGGTATTGTACATCATAACCATCTTGTGTGGACCAAGCAGGAAGGAGAGTGGCGGTCAAAGTGGAAATTCCAAGAAATACTGTGGCTTCTGGAGACGGTGAACGGTAGTTAACCTTTACATTTACCAAATATCCAGATTTAGGAACATCCACTCCTTCCACCGTGTTTTTAAAACGAGTTTTGTTTTGAAAATAGTTTTTTAATGCTTCTCTTCCTCCTAAATTCATCTGAGGAAAAGTTGGCAGAGCATAAACAAAGTTGGCATCGTTCGATTTTTCTTCTGCAGGCAAAGGAAGAATTTTGGGATGATCTTTATAGCTGATCAAACAATTGGTGAATATAAAAAATATTGAAATAAAAAATCCAAATTTAATCATATTAGTTCTGGCTGTGGTCATGTAACCCTTCCTCATCATGTCTTCTTTCTAATTCTTCGTACAATTCTTCTTGGTCTTCACTAAAAAATAATTCAAATCCAATGCGCAGACAAACAGGATCATCTTCTATAGAAACATTACTTGGTAAAATTAAATTCATTACATAAAATGTATTGGATTCTGCTTCTTCTAAAAACAATTCTGTGGCATCCCACTCATCAAATTCTTCTACATTAGGTTGACGAAATTCTTTTAAAATTTCATCAAAAGGTTCTGTGATGTAGTTGAATTCGCCAGATTCACTATCGATGATAAATTGAATGTGATGGCATCCGGGCCCCTCTTCTTCCAATGGACTTAGAACAAGGCTTCCGCAAGCAGGACAATGGATGACGGGATCGATGGCTCCACTCGGCCAATTGATATTGATGGTTTCGATCATGTTGCAAACCTCAGGTCCCCATCCTAATGGAACTCATTCTTAGGGAAACCGGAATTTGTTTTTCTTTTTCAAAAAACATTTTAAATCTTTCGTAGAAAAAACGAGATAAAATTTGCCTTAAAACCAGGGTTCTATTTCTATCAAAAAAGAAATGGGGATCACTGCCGAATACCAATCTGCTTTTACATCCAGCTTTCAAGAGTTTTTTGGAAATGCGAAAGATGTAGGTTGGGAACTCTACCACTTGAGTTCAGAACCAGAAAATGATTTCCCCACATGGCTTACCTTCACCATCAGAAATCCGTTAGGTGGAAGAGCATTGGCATTTCGTTACCATAGTCTAGAAAAAAAATTTTATGCGCATCTCAAAGTCCAAGTGATTCCTGGAGAAGAGAATTGGAGTTTGGACCAATTGTTTCACAAAAAAGGATACACCGATCTTGATGCGGATGATATCCTTTCCTCTGGTGGGGAGTGGCTCTTTTTTTCTCTCGCACGCCACTACTTCGGAATCATCATCTCTTTTTGCCCGAGAATCTTGGAACCTGATTACTTTTTAGACTGAGATTTTTTATTACGATCGTCCGCAAGGACTTGGTTCCATAAAAATCCCCAAATAAAAAATGTTGAGTTGATATAAGTATACAACATAAGAACCACCATCTTAGATATCAAATCATAGGCTAAGGAATAATTTACACCTACGTTTTTCATTTTTAAATAAAACTGAAATCCAAAACTCATCGTTAAAACAAGTAGGGAGGCAAAAATGGCGCCAGGTAAATTTTCTTTTAATGTAGTTTTAGCTTTGGTAATATAAGCATAATAGAATGTAAAAAGCCCAATACAATATGGCAAAATGATCAGAGATACTGAAAGATAAGGATTTGTTCGAAAAAATCCAAATCGAAACTTTTGAAACATAAACCGTTCTGTTTGCACCATTCCATAAGTTAAATAAAAATACAAAACAAGTAGAACAAGAGAGATCACGAGCAAACGAAAGTTGATCCACTGCGATGCGATAAAACCAACCTTTGTTTCATCCCGAGAGATAAACCGAAGAGCTTTGGATATGGTTCCAAAAATGGTTAAACTCGAAAAAAAAGAAATTGCAATACTAAGTGCGATCACATTATAGCTTTTAACTCTCGTTAGGTTTTCCACACTTTTGTCTATGGGTTGAAAAATGGGAGCAGGTAAAAATTTTCCCATTTGGTCCGTCATCAAATTGATTGTCCTTGGATCTTGTAAAAGCCCAAGAAGAGTCACAAAAACTACCAAAAGGGGAAAGAGAGTGAGGAGGAAAGTAAACGAAAGTTCCGAAGCCAGGCCATGGACATCGTACAAGTACACTTCACTGAAAAATCGTCGGAGTCGTTTCATCCGGCCAGTTTGCAACTTGTCAGTATTTTTGTCTTATTTTTCTTGCAGTCTCGATTCGTGAGGAAACCCTGGAAGAATCTCAGTGACGTACCTAAAAGGGGAAAACTTCCATGTCAGAAGAAAAAGAAAAGAAGAACAAAAAAATCGCGAAAATGACTGTAGCTGAAATTGATGCGGCCATCAAAAAGTCTGTCGAAACCATGAACGGCGAATCTAGCCTTTATGTGAAACACCTTCGCGAAAGAAAAGAGGAACTTCTAGCCAAAAAATAAGGTTAGTCCCTCCTAAATCCCCCGCCTCATCGGCGGGTTTTCGCAAAGCGCCTTGATCCAATTCATCCAAATCCACCAACACTTCGGCCCCAAGGTTCTCTTTGAGGGTTTTAGCTGGCATATCAAACCCGGTTGCCGGGTTGCGATTGTCGGGCCCAACGGTTCTGGCAAAACCACACTTTTCCAAATGGCCGCGGGTAAAATGAAACCCGAATCTGGGGAAGTCATTCGCTCGAAAAATACTGTCCTTTCCCTTTTCCAACAGATTCCGGAATTTAGTCCCGAGACTTCTGTCATCGACACTGTCCTTGATGAAAACAAACTCTATGCTGAGTATGATGGGAAACGAAAACTCATCGAATCCAAATTCGAAACGATAGATCATGAAGATCCTGCTTTTGAAGACCTCCTTCATGAACAAAGTGATTTAGAAGAATTTGCCCACTTACACGACTTACACGGTCTCGAAGCTCGTGCAAAAAAAATTCTTTCTGGTCTTGGATTTTCCACGGCCGATTTCCAAAGGAAAACCAAAGAATTTTCACCAGGATACCACCACCGCATTGGTCTTGCCATTGCACTCCTCAACCCTCATAATTTATTATTACTAGATGAACCTACAAACCATTTGGATGATAAAACCAAATCTTGGTTAGCTGACTTTCTTGTCTCACAGAACCAAGCCTTTGTTCTTGTGACTCACGATCCTGAATTCCTCAACCAAACAGTGGATACGATTATCGAAATCAATCCCCATGGAACTTTTGAATTCCAAGGAAGTTTGGAAGAATTTTTTGAAGCCAAAAATGAAATCCAAGAACAACTCAAAGCCCAATTCGAAAAAGAAGAAACTTATCTTAAAAGCCGAATGGAATGGGTGGAACGGTTTCGGGCCCAAGCGACCAAAGCAAGACAGGTCCAATCGGTCATCAAACGATTGGAAAAAAGAGACAAACTAGAAAATCCAGAAGAATCTTTTTGGAACCAAAAACCAGATTACCAATTCCAATTTCTTCCTTCGAGTAATATCATCCTTCGTTTGGAAAATGCTTCTTTTTCTTATCCTGATAAAAACACAGGTGTGAAAAAAACAATTTTTGAAAATGCCGAAATCGAAATTTCCGCAGGCGACAAAGTGGCGCTTGTTGGCCCGAATGGAGCCGGAAAATCAACACTCATGCGTTGTCTTTTGGAAAGACATAAGTTGGATTCAGGTTCTCTCTATTATGGTCCAAAAACCAAACTCGGATACTTTTCCCAAACCCACGGGGAAGACCTGGATGAAAGTCTCAACCTTGTTGAAACCGTAATCAAAAAATATCCAGAACTCAGTGAAGAAAGAGCAAGAACCTTACTTGGACATTTTGCCTTTCCTGGGGATGGTGTATTCAAGTCCGTAAAACACCTATCAGGTGGAGAACAAAGTCGGCTTCGGTTGGCCCTACTTGTCAACCATCCCTCCAATTGTTTATTTTTGGATGAACCCACAAACCATTTGGACATTGTGATTCGGGAAGCGGTCAAACGGGCTCTCATTGATTTTCCGGGAAGCCTTCTTATCATTAGTCACGATCCCGATTTTATGAAGGGACTTTGTAACCGCACCTTCCAACTTTCCGGTGGGGTGTTACAAAACCTAAATTGTAGTTTTGATGATTACCTCAAGTTCCATAAGGAAGAGGAAACGGAATCTCCGGCCCAAAATACTTCTGGCAAATCTAAATTGGAAGAAAAAAAGGCCAATCCACAAGCCAGCAAAAACAAACGAAAAAAATTAGAGAAAGAAATTGCCGATTTGGAAGTCCAAATAGAGAGACTGGAAAAAAATAAAAAGGACAAAGAGGAACTTTTACAGGATCCAGAGTTCTTTAAAAACAGAAGTTTTCAGTTGGAAATGGACACTTATAACGATATTAAAAGAGAGATAGGCCTCCTTACGAAACGTTGGGAGGATGTAACGATAGAACTAGAGGAAATGGGCGGAGTCACATAATGGTACCGGAAATCGATGTAGTTAGTTTTAAAAAACGTCTGGATGCACGTGCAGAAGGAAAAGATGATTTTTTTGTATTGGATGTAAGAAACCCAAATGAACAACAGATTGCTCTGGTTCCTGGCACAGACAAACTCATTCCCGTGAGCGAACTTGCTGCGAGAATTGAGGAAATCAAAAACCAAATCGATAAAGAAATTTTAGTGTATTGCCGTTCCGGTGGAAGGTCGGGAATGGCCTGTGGAATTTTAGCCCAAGCAGGATTTAAGTCCTATAAAAACGTAGCCGGAGGAACCTTAGCCTATTCCGATTTAGTCGATCCTTCCATGCAAAAGTATTAATTATGAAACCTACAGCCAATTTAAGAATTTTAGAACAACATAGTCTTATCCCACCTTCGGTCATCATGGAAGAACTTCCATTAACGGATGCGGCCTCCGATGTAGTTCTCCGTACTAGAAGTGAAATTTCCGATATCATCCACGGAAAAGACAACAAGCGTATGTTAGTTGTAGTAGGACCATGTTCTGTTCACGATATTGGTGCCGTAATGGAATATGCATCCAAACTCAAACCAAAAATCGAAGAGTTTAAAAATGAACTTCTCATAGTGATGAGAGTTTATTTTGAAAAACCAAGAACTACAGTTGGTTGGAAAGGACTCATCAATGATCCTGATTTAGATGGATCTTTTCATATCAACAAAGGGTTGCAACTTGCCCGTAAACTTCTGTTAGATCTTAACAACATGGGAATCCCTTGTGGAACCGAATTTTTAGATGTAATCTCTCCCCAGTACATTGCTGACTTAGTGGCATGGGGTGCCATTGGTGCCAGAACCACAGAAAGTCAAGTCCATAGGGAACTAGCATCGGGTCTTTCTGCGCCAATCGGTTTCAAAAATGGAACGGATGGAAATGTACAAATTGCAGTGGATGCCATTCGTTCCGCAAGTTCTAGCCATCATTTTTTATCGGTTACGAACCAAGGTAGCAGTGCTATCTTTCGCACAGCAGGAAACAAAGACACTCATGTGATTTTACGTGGAGGGAACAAAGGACCTAACTTTGATGAGGTGTCTGTCAATGAATTGGGTGCACAAATTGAAAAAGCCGGCCTACCTGCTAAAGTGATGGTAGACTGTTCTCATGGCAATAGCCAAAAGGATTTTCGCAAACAACCAGCTGTGATTGATGCGGTAGCAGAACAATTTGCCAAAGGTAGCAAACATATCTTAGGTGTGATGATTGAAAGCCATTTGAAAGAAGGAAACCAGTCCATTGACGCAAAACCTCTGACCTATGGCCAGTCCATCACAGATGCTTGTGTTTCTTGGGAAACAACGGTTCCTATGTTTGAAAGATTGGCAGAAGCAGCTAGAAAGAGGAAATAAAGATTCGTTTTTTAAATTCATTCGAGTGAAAAAGAATCAAACTCTTGCGCTAAGACAAAATAGATTCATTTTGTCTTAGCCAATTCCTTCAAACCACTTAATTATCTAAAAACGCGTGGGCTTCCGACGGATATTCACGTTTAGAAACTTCGCGGTGGTATAAATTCACCGCATCCTTCACAGGCCCTGCAAGATTCCCAAATTTCTTTAAAAACTTAGGATGAAAGTCTTCATTCAGACCCAGTAAATCCTGCATGACAAGCACTTGGCCCGATGTATACTTTCCAGCGCCAATCCCAATCGTAGGAATCCGAATGGACTCTGTAATTTCTTTTCCGAGAGATTCAGGAACCATTTCGAGTAACAAGGCAAAGGCGCCTGCTTCTGCGAGTTCTCTGGCTTTACGAACCATTTTGGAACGAGCGGCTTCCGTTTTTCCTTGGACACGGTGACCACCGAGGGTATGAACCGATTGTGGTGTGAGACCCAAGTGGGCAAACACTGGAATTCCTGATTCCGTCATTCGTTTTGTGAGTTCGATGATAAATTCAGAATCCCCTTCCAGTTTCACACAAGAAGCATTTGTCTCTTTTAAGACACGGCCTGCAGAACGAATCCCTTCTTCGATCGATGTTTGGTAAGATAAAAATGGTAAGTCGGCAACAATGGTTTTGTCGGGAGCTCCCTTACAAACTGCCTTTGTATGGTAGATGATTTCATCTAAAGTCACAGGAAGTGTGGAATGATTTCCTTGGATCACCATTCCCAGAGAATCACCGACAAGGATACAATCTACTTCCGTTCTGTTAAAGAGAGTCGCAAAGGTATAATCGTAACAGGTGATGACAGAGATAGGTTCTCCCGCATCGTATTTTTTTTTATACTGTAGAATAATGTTTTTCATGGTTTAGTTCCAAAAAGAGTGCATACACTCCAATTTCTCCCATATCAGTTAACAACTGTTTTATAAATGGTCTTGAATAAAGCGAATGGTGAGGCAGGTGTAAAAAATCTGTTTTCATTACAACTGCTTCGTAAGTTAGGATATCGATATCAATTTCTCTAGGGCCCTTCCAAGACCTACGTTTCCTCCCCAATTTGTCTTCAATGGCTTGGAGAGAATCCAACAAACAAGGAAGCGTGAAAGCAGAAGAAACCATTACCTTTAGAATTTGATTTAAAAAGTAAGGTTGGTTGGTATTTTCCAACGGGGCTGTTTCCAATCTTTCTGATTGTTTTAAAATTTGAACTTCTGGTAAGGTTGAAATTTCCCAAATTGCCTGGTCCATAAAATGGTGTCTGTCACCGATGTTGGAACCCAGAGACAAAAAGGCAATATTGGAATATTTCATAATCTTACCTCTTTACAAACTTAGTGCGGTAATCCGGACACTTAAGTTCAATCTCCTTTGTCATTTCCATAAGACGGGAATAAATGCGGCCTTGTCCTCGGTCTCTCCATTCGATGAGTGAATGGTTCGAAGTAAGTAAAGTCAGTTTTTCTTGTTCATAACGACTATCAATGAGATCGTATAACTTCCGATTGTTGAATTCTGATTCCTTTTGGACTCCAAAATCATCAATCACAAGGACATCCACGTTGGCAAATTCCTTTTCGATGGAACGTTCTTGCCCATGAGTTTCGCTATCGGATTGGTAAGTATCACGAATGGCAGATAAAAAGTCTTTATTCACCTTAGCGTACTTACAAGTAATCCCATAACGAAAGATCAGTTCATTTAGTATGACGCAGGCAAGTAAGGTTTTCCCAGATCCAGTCCCACCCCAAAGATAAAATCCTTGCGGTGAAAAATCAGGGTTCTTAAACTTATGAACGAGTTCATTGGCCCAGTCGTGAGCAATGATAAAGGACATATCAGGATCGTTTGCGGTATCTCCAATGTCGATGTTGGACAAAAATTGGAATCGATACCTCGCTGGAACGTTTGCCTTTTCGACTAAATTCTCAAGGTTACGAAGGGAAAACCTTGCATTATGGCAAACACAAGGGAGCATTTTGTCCAACTTCCTGTCAAAAGTCATAAAAGGCGCCTGCCCCTTCGACTCACAAGTGTTACAGTCGCTCCCGATGCAATGGCAAAGGACTAGGGCCCCAGAACGAGAGCCGCGAACATGTTCAGCTAAGGTAATTCCGACCCCACCACAGGTTTTGCACTGTGGATTTCCGTCCCGGATGGCAGTAATTTCGGATAAATTCATCTCCAAGGAGCAATCTTCTCGAATTCTCTAAGATGTCAAGGAATGAGATTTTTTAGGTGTTTCAGGACTTATGTCCCTTTAAATCAAAGAGAATCGGAAGAAAAAGTTCATGATTAGGTTTTTTTCCTCATTAATTCGTTATTATTGACTCTTGCCATTCCGATACTTTCATTGAAGAAATAGATAAACCTATTTGTTCAAAATATTGAAAGAGACAAAAGGGTCACACGACTATGAAGATTATTAAGTATCTCCTTATTCTCCAACTGGTGTCCGGCTTCAGTGTGCTTTTCGCACAAACTCAGCCTGCGAACGCTCAAGATAGCCAAGCGGCTAAAGACCAAGTCGACGAACTTCTCAAAGGCGAACTCGTTCCTGAGAATGACGATGCGGAACTTACCGAAGACCAAAAAAAGAGAAAGAAAGAAATTATGGAACAGGAATCTCTTTGGAAGAATCCTGATTTTAAAGGGTATAACAAAACTTTCCAAGAGTTACACCAACTTTCTAAAACTTTCGCAAACAACCAATTCCGATTGGCTCTTTCCAACTACCAATCCGGTGTTAACACCGTTATGAAAAATAGAGATTGGGTAGAGCAGTACCGCAAAGAAGAAGCTGAGAAAAAACGCTTAGATGAAAAATGGTACTGGCAAAAAGTAGATCGCAAAGCAAGAGAAGAACGTGTAGTTTACCGTGAAAAAATGAAAGCGAAACAAGACGCTCTCAACTACTTCTCTAAAGCGATCAATCACCTTGATGAAATTAAAAACCCTGACTTAAGAGAAAGACCTGAGTTCAAAAGACTTCTTTCTGACGTTTATCGTTCTTGGATTATGGCTGAGTATGACCTACAAAATCTTCCTCAAACCATCCCAATTCTTGAACTTTACATCGAAATTGATGATAACGAGAAAGAATACCCTGCTCATAAGTATCTTGCAAGTGCATATAGCTTCGAAGAAAACATGATCAAAAAGTCAAAAGGACCAGATGATATGCTCTTCAAGTATCGTTACAAAAAGAACGTTCACTTATTACGTGCCACTGAGTTAAAATATGGAAAAGATTCTCCTGAATACAAACATATTGTTAACGTAATCAACCGAGATGAGGTTATTTCGGTAGCACAATAATCCCGAAAACATCTCTTTCAATGAGAAAGCCCGGTTTTAAAACCCCGGGCTTTTTTGTTTTATTTGATTTCCTTTAAGACCGTCTTCGTGGGCATTCGAAAGAAACTAAATAGTCCTAACGTATACAAACTTACCGTCACCAAACAAATTCCCAAAAACACAAACATCAATTGTCCGTAAGGATAAACACTTCTTAGTTCTAAAACCGAACGGTTGAGAACCTCGTTGGAAACAATGGAATAAACAAGTCCCAGTAAAAACGAAATCACAGAAACCAGTAGTGCTTCTCGTAAAAAATGTTTTACCATAAAACGGCTGTTCGCACCAATCACTCGTAACAAAGCAAATTCCCGTTTTCTTTCCGATTGGCTCGCATACAAGGTTGTAAATACCAGAACAAAGGATGCAGCTAAGATAAAAGCAGTCATCAGAGCCATCATCTGTGTCACCTTTTCCAAAATTCCCATAAATGCTTGGATGGTTTTTTCCGTATCAATCACGGTGATATTGGGAAATCGGTTCACAATGACCTTTTGTAATTGGTATCTGTCTTCACTAGAATCAATGAGTAAGGAAACGATATAAAACCGAGGAGCCTTCTCCAAAATTCCTTTGGAAAATAAAACTACAAAGTTTGGTTTCATATCAGCCCAGTTCACCGAACGAAGGTTCGAAATTTTTCCAGAAACTTCACGGCCTTGGACATTGAAAGTCAGCTCATCACCCACTCCCGCCTGCAAATACCCAGCAAAATCACGTTCTACGGAGATTTCATTGCGCCTCGATTCGTCCCACCAGGAACCTTTGGTCACCTCTTCTGTATCATACAACTCATCTCGGTAGGATAAAAAGTATTCCCGAGTTCTTGCGGTGGCGCGCCAATTGCGATCCATAGCGTTTTTGATGGTATCTTCTTTTTTAATGGGTTCTCCATTGACCTTGGAAAGCCTTGCTCCAATGACAGGAGCTAAGTATTGTTTTTCCACAGGAAAAGCTTTAACTGCAGTTAGGAGATCATCCTTTTGTGTCTCTCGGATGTCCAAAAGGAACATATTGGGCCTACGTTCAATCTCACGAGCGCCACTCAGTTCCAGTAAACTCTCTTGTAAAATGAGTGATAAGGTGAGGATAAACAGTGCAGATCCAAGTCCAATGATCGAAAGTCGTAAAGCTCCTGATTTACGTGTGACTTTTTTTGTCACGAGGCTCCATTCTTTGGATAACCATCCCCATTTAGAAATTTTTGTGATGAGAAGCCCAAACAAAATGTACAATCCGTACACAAGAACAGGTAAGGTTAATAGAACCAATGTAAACAAAATTCCTTTAAAGATACTTTCTGTTTCGAGCACGGCTAGACTGGTAAACAAAAGATAAATCAAAAGGAAAGATCCAAATTGCCATTTGGATGTGGAAAGTTTTCCACTGGTTTGTGATTCCACTTCTTTTAATGCTGCCAAAGGTTTTACCGATCTTGTTTCTAATACAAGGGGAATAGAGATAAGAAGTGGCAACACCACTCCAAGCACCACACTCCATAAAAGAGAAGAGAAAGAAAGGCCAAAGGCAATTCCAGTTTCGACTGACATCAGACCACTGATATCAGGTAAGATGGACTGGATCCCATAGCCAAGGACAAGCCCAAGAGTGGTTCCAAGTATTGATAAAATGAATATTTCAGCAAAAACCAAAAGTAAAATCACATTCGGTTTGGCACCAAGACACATTAAGATCGCAATTTCATTTCGTTTTTCGAGTAACCGAGTCCTCACGGCTGTATAAACAGAAATGGCTCCTAAAAAAAAGCCAGCAAGGGCGAGGAGTGCCATATAATCAAAAGTGTTTTTGATAAACTGTTGGGATCCCGAATTGACTTCTGTATTGTGATAGATGGTTAAATCTTCTTTGATGAGTGCTTCAAACTCTTTGTCCTTCCAACCCAAACTGTCTACAGTTTCCGGAAATTTGGCATAAATGGTATAACGAATGCGACTTCCTCGTTGGACAAGCCCTGTCCTGTTTGCTGTATCTCTCAAAATGATGGATCCTGGAGCCGATCCCACAAAGGAACCGACAGCACCTGGTTCTTTTACCACAACACCAGCTAACACAAGTAAACTATCACCCAAACGAACACGGTCTCCAAGTTTTAGTTTGAGATTTTCCACGAGAGATTTATCGAGAAGAACTTGGCTTGGTTTTAAATTACGATACGCGGACTCCGGTTCGGTTTTCATTTCCCCGTAAAAAGGGTAATTGGTTTCCACCGCCTTGATGAAACTAAGGGAGTTTTCTTCCCCCGATTCATTGGAAATCATGGATAAAAACTGGATGGAAGCACTGGTCTCTGAACCCTTGGGAAGACTTGTTTCGACCAATTTTTCTGCTGTTTTTGTGATTTCTTGGGGGGATTGGAGGGCGATATCGGCCCCCATAATCGATTTTGCTTCTTTTTTGATGGCATTTGCCGTATTGTCTTTATAGGAATGGATTCCAATCACAGAACCCACACCGAGGGTAATGGAAACTACAATGAGTACAGAATACCGAAACCGAGAAAAAAGCTCACGTTTTAAGTAAAAACGAAAAAGGGAAACTTTCATCTACTAACCTTCTTAACAAGGCCAGTCGTTTTCTTTTGTTTGGTGGTCTTTTTTGAGGTCAGTTTTTTGGATGAATTCTTCTTTCCGTTATTTTTATTGCGAGAATCCGAAATAATTTCCCCATCTTTCATCTCCAGAACACGATCTGCGAGTTTTGCTACATCAGGATCATGAGTGACCACAACTAATGTGGTGCCTTGTTCTTTGTTTCTGTACAACAAAAGATCTAAAACCGTTTTACTATTTTTAAAATCTAAATTGGCAGTTGGTTCATCTGCAAAAATTACTTTAGGATCGTTGACAAAACTTCTTGCAATGGCGATTCTTTGTTCTTCTCCACCTGACAACTGTTTTGGGAAATGAGTGGCTCTGTGAG
Source organism: Leptospira bourretii (assembly GCF_004770145.1). NCBI lineage: Bacteria > Pseudomonadati > Spirochaetota > Leptospiria > Leptospirales > Leptospiraceae > Leptospira > Leptospira bourretii. Next base: position 651,571 of record NZ_RQFW01000005.1, read on the forward strand.
ACATAGCAACAGATTCTAAAATTTTTTCTGATTTTTTTAAAATCTCTGCCTCAGTCAGTGAAGATTTTAAGTACAATGGAATCCCTACATTCTCAATGGCATTGAGACCAGGGAGTAATTGGAAGTTTTGAAAGATAAAACCAATCTTGTCTGCACGTAAATCAGCTAAATTGGATTCATTTTCCTTGGTGAGATCGATTCCATCTAGTGCCACAACCCCTGTATCTGGTTTATCTAGACCGGCCGCTACACCAAGAAGTGTTGATTTACCAGATCCTGATGGGCCTATAATCGCTACAAATTCACCCGTTTCAATGCGAAATGAAATATTTTTCAACACATCAATCGTTTCCGATTCATTGTGAAATGATTTGAACACATTTTTAAATTCCAACACTAGGTTTTTCCCCCAAAGATTTTATCACCTAACACATAAGACATGACTAATAACGGGCATTTATCAGAAAAAATACCGCCTAACAACGATTTTTCAATTTTTTCCATAACAGTTATAATTTTTTTAATTTTCATTTTCGTTCCAACTATATTGCACCGATTCGAAAAAATTCTGACAAATTTTTACTTATCTTTTTGAGCGTACATCCTAATTTTTTTTGACCCCAAAGGGCGGGTTTCATATAAAGTAACTTCATCGTAGTGTTTCCCCGACCCCTATTTTTAGGAATTTTGGGAAGTTATGAACAGCACTGTCGATAAGCGGACTCATACAGGTAAATATAGAATGCTCGAATGCAATACAAAGATAAATACTGCAGACTTTATGAATGTGAAAATCAACAATCTTAAACCTTGTGCGGAATGCGGATCCGTCACGAACCTTTATCAATACAATCTCTGTAAAGTTTGTCTCTCCAAGAGTTTCAAAAAGCTTGTAAAAATCATCGACTCCGTGAGAAAGTAGAATTACTACACTTTCTCTACGTTAGTCGATGAATTATCCATTCCAAGATATTGAACAAAAATGGCAAAAACACTGGGACGACCACCAGACCTTTCGCACAAACGCACACTCAACCAAACCTAAATACTATTGTTTAGACATGTTTCCCTACCCAAGTGGCGCTGGCCTTCACGTAGGCCACCCTGAGGGATACACAGCTACCGACATCATTTCTAGACTCAAACGAATGGAAGGATTTGAAGTCCTCCATCCTATGGGTTGGGACGCCTTTGGTCTACCTGCAGAACGATATGCGATGACGACTGGGGTCCACCCTCGCACCACAACAAAGAACAATATTGATACTTTCCGTCGCCAAATCAAAAGCCTTGGGCTTTCTTATGACTGGGAAAGAGAAATCTCCACCACTCATCCCGACTATTACCGTTGGACCCAGTGGATTTTTTTGCAAATTTACAATTCCTACTTTGACAGAAAGTTAAACAAAGCACTCCCGATTGTTGAACTCATCAAAACATTGGAAACCGAAGGATCAGTGTTTTTTGAAGGAAAGGAACTCCCAAAAGGAGTGCAGTTCTCTGCTGCTGATTGGAAGTCCAAATCCCGCAAAGAAAAAGAAGATATTTTATCTCATTTCCGATTGGTGTATGAAGCCAATATCCCCGTCAACTGGTGTGAGGCACTGGGAACCGTTCTTGCCAATGAAGAAGTGGAAGAATGGACCTCAAAAGGGTATTCTGTGGAAAGAAAACCCATGCGCCAATACATGATGCGGATCACTTCTTACGCCGAACGTTTGCTAAATGATCTTTCTCTTTGTGAATGGCCCACTTCCACTTTGGAAATGCAAAGAAACTGGATCGGAAAATCCGAAGGATTGGAACTTAGTTTCCACGTTCCCCACTTATCCAAAGACATCACTGTTTATACAACTAGACCTGATACGATTTTTGGTGCCACTTACCTTGTCCTTGCCCCAGAACATCCTTTAGTAAAAGAACTCACCACTGCAGAACAAAAATCGGCAGTTGAAAAATACCAAAAAGATTGTTCTTTAAAAAGTGATTTAGAAAGAACCGAACTGAATAAAGATAAAACCGGAGTTTTTACGGGATCTTATGCAAGTTTGCCTACGGATCCATCTATAAAAGTTCCCATTTATATTTCCGATTATGTTTTAATCTCCTATGGAACCGGAGCCATTATGGCCGTTCCTGCCCACGACCAAAGAGACTATGACTTTGCTGTGAAGTTCCAACTTCCGATCAAACAAGTGATCGATGGAAAAATGGAACCAAACCTTGCTTTTGATTCGAAAGACTCAGTTTGTATCAACTCTTCTTCCGCAGAAGTTAAGTTAGATGGTAAATCTTACAAAGATGCCTTCCAAATGATGACGACTTGGGCCGAAGGAAAAGGAATTGGTCGTAAAAAAATCCAATTCAAACTCAGAGATTGGTTATTTGCAAGACAAAGGTATTGGGGTGAACCCATTCCTCTCGTTCACTTTGCTGATGGAACTCCAAAAGCTCTCTCTGAATCAGAACTTCCTTTAGTTTTGCCTGACCTAGAAGAATTCAAACCTTCGGGAACGGGGGAATCTCCCCTTGCTTTAGCAAAAGATTGGCTTGTGTATACGGATCCAGTCACAGGTGAAGTAGGCAAAAGAGAAACCAATACCATGCCGCAGTGGGCTGGATCTTGTTATTATTACTTAAGGTATATCGATCCTAGAAACAACGACAAACTCATTGATCCAGAACTTGAAAAAGCTTGGATGCCTGTCGAAGTTTATGTGGGTGGGGCAGAACACGCCGTGTTACACTTATTATACTCTAGATTTTGGCATAAAATCCTTTTTGACTTAGGCCATGTTTCTTCCCCAGAACCTTTCCAAAAGTTAGTCCACCAAGGCCTCATTCTCGGGGAAGACAAAGGAAAAATGTCCAAGTCAAGAGGCAATGTTGTCAATCCAGATGATGTGGTTTCTGAATTTGGTGCTGACACACTTCGCCTATTTGAAATGTTTATGGGTCCGTTTGAGATGTCCAAACCTTGGAGTAAAAACGGTGTGGATGGGGTCTTCCGATTTTTAAATCGAGTTTGGAGACTATTTCATTCTGGCGAAAACGAATCTTTCTTTGTAGAAGAGATTGAACCAAACGAAGCCGAACTGAAAACTCTCCATCGTACCATTAAAAAAGTAAAAGACGATATCGATAATTTCTCATTCAACACAGCTGTCTCTCAAATGATGATCTTCATCAATGAGTTCACAAGTAATCCAAGAAAACCAAAAAAAGTATTGGAACCTTTTGTTCTCGCACTCTCTCCTTTTGCTCCCCATTTAGCCGAAGAACTTTGGGCTAAACTCGGATACAAAGAATCCCTCGCCTACCATCCTTACCCAAAATGGGATGAGAAGTATTTGATTGATGCCAACATCACAATTGTGATTCAAGTGAATGGAAAGATGCGAGGGGAGTTCCTCGCACCGAGAGAGATAGAAGAAAAAGAAGTTTTGATTCTTGCCAAAGCAGTGGAAAAAGCAAAACCATTCTGGGAAGGCAAAGAAATCAAAAAAGAAATCTATGTGAAGGGAAAACTCGTCAATATCGTAGTGGTCGGTTAAAAACCTATCAATAATTTCTTGCATTCAAACACTGATCCCTTCTAATATACGAATTCCGAATTAAATCCTTTGAGGTATCTCATGGTTCATTGTGGTATTCAATTTCGTTTGTCTTTTGTGTTTTTTTTCCTATTGTTTTCTTGTCATTCGAAATCAAATAACGATTCACGCACTTTCTTAGAGTGCCTATCTGTTATTAAATGCTTCAACTTCAAAAACATGTGAAACTTCCCCCGAGTCATGTTCGCTCAGTAGTTTTACTTTGGCCCAAGCCACAGAGGCGAATGTTTGGGCAGGGATTTTGTATGCTGCCAATCAATTTGTTGCTGTTTCACAAGATGGAACCAATCGAGTGATGACCTCTAACGATGGAATTACTTGGACAGCAAGGTCAGCTTCTGAAGCAAACCAATGGCTCAGCGTTGCTTATGGTAACAATATTTACGTAGCAGTTGCAAATAGTGGAACAAATCGAATCATGAGCTCCTCTGATGGCATCACTTGGACTGCACGCACTAGTCCAAGTAGTACTTTTGATTGGGTTACGTTTGGAAATGGAATCTTTGTTGCGGTCGCAAGTGGAGGAAGCTGGGCAACTTCAACGGATGGTATCACTTGGACAACGAGGTCCGCACCTGCTGCGAACGCTTGGCGAAGTGTCACTTATGGTAACAATTTATTTGTAGCTGTCGCTGGCTCAGGTACAAATCAAGTTGCAACTTCCACTGACGGAATCAATTGGACGCTCCAAACATCGGCAGAACTTAACGACTGGCGCTCTGTCACTTATGGAAAAGGAAAATTTGTTGCGGTTGCTAGATCAGGTACAAATCGAGTGATGACATCAACTGATGGAATCAATTGGACTTCACATACATCATCAGAACAAAACGATTGGTATGAAGTCATGTATGGGAACGGAATGTATTTGGCAGCATCATTTACGGGTAACAATCGAATTATGACTTCCACCGATGGAATTTCATGGACAGCCCAGAAAACAGCTGCTAACAATTCCTGGAAAGGTATCGCTTTTGGAAAAGATACTTGGGTCATCGTATCGATTGATGGGACTGGAACCAATCGCGTCCAATGGGCGAGCTGGAAAAAGAATTAATACATCTTTGTAATTCTTATCTTTCGAATCGGAAGATAAGAATTTGATCAGACTTTTTATTAATTTCCATATTCTTTTACAAGATCACCATCACAAAAATCAAAACCCCAAAAAGTACAATCGTTACAAAAGCCCCCATTAACATAAACAAGTTGGCGCCAGAAGACTTTGAATCTTGGGCCTGAGCATTTCCAACTTTTTTCTTAGCACCTTGTGCCGCCGATCCTTTGTTAGTTCCACTGGTCATACCGGCTGGTTTCGGAATGGCTACTTTTACAGGATGTTCCTCCACAGAATGAAGCAAATATTGGTTTGGACCTTCCGCAAAGATATGATACTCTGTTTTGCTTCCTGCAATTCCTAAAAACTTTCCAACCACTGGTTCCTTCGAAATTTTTCCTTCTTCATCAATGAGTCCAAGGATTTGGGCATTGGTTAATCCTTCTGGAGTTTCCGTGGGAACTCGGAATAAAATTTCCATACCCTCAACCAAGTTATCAAATTCCACACCATTGATAGGAGATATCACCGTTTTCATATTCAATTCTTTAGGAAAAGATGATCTGTATTGAGCAATTTGGCGTTCAAGGGAAGAAAGTTCACCTTTCGCTGGTTCGGTGGAGATACCAGGAATAGAAGCATCTTTAGCAGCTGCGGCTTCATCATCAGGTTTTGGAATCGGTAAAATCACACCTTTCATTGGGTTTTCATACCGAAACTTTGCGGTAGAAAGTTTGTCCACTTCTGCCTGGAGTTTTATATTTCTCCCTTTTGTTGCCATAAGGATTGGATTTTCCAAAAGTTCAGAAATATGAGAAGGATCTTTTTTTTGCCAAAGTGGAAGAAGTTCTTCTAACTTCTCTTTGGTGAAGGCTCGGTGAACGGCACGACCAATGTTTTCGGAAATCGCAGGATCGTAACCTCCCGTTTTTCCAATATCACCCAAGTCGGTTGAGATTTGTACATGATCGGCAAAGGTTCGAATCCTTCGAAACGTGGGAGAGGTTCCTACAACAGCGTATAGTTCCATGATATGTTTTCGAATGGAGGACACTAGAATGAGAACCATTCCGTTCAAACTGTCCAAGTCGATTTTTACTTTTACAAGATATCCATCTGTAATTTTACCTTGTAAAACTTCTTTGGCTTGTTCATCCGTAAACACGGCTTCTCTGGTCAGACCAATCAGGTCTGCTTGTCTTTTGAGTTGGTCTGCTTTTGAGTTTAATTCGGACATTATTCTACAAACAATTGTTCATGTGTTTCAGCAGATTTTGGCAATCCACTTAAATGTACTTCCACACGCGCTACTGTTTCCTTTTTCCTTTCTGATGAATATATAGAGAGCAATCGACGATCAAAACCAGACTGAGACAACAGTATTTCTACCATCGTGATTCCCATTCCCGCTCCTTCCGTACTATCACCGTGTTCCATAAAGAACTCGAATAGATTATCATACTTTTTCGCATTAATAAACTTTTCTTTTACGCGTTCGGCCTCAATGGGCAATAATGGGAAATTATTTCTAATTTCTAGATCAATTTTATCCTTTCGGTAGATACAAGTAATCTTTACAAAGAGTCCAGATTCCCTCATTTTCTTTTTATATGTGGGAAACTTTCTTTCATTCAGACTAGATTTAAAAAGTTTCATTCCTTCTTCATAGTCTTGTAAGTTTTGAATGTTGAGTTTGAGTTCTTCAAAGATGATTCGTTTGATTGCCGCTTTGGTTGAATTGACAATGAGTTCCTTTGCAGCAGTGTAAAAGAGTTCCATCAAGTCTTCACGACCAAGAGAACCCAAAATACGAAACAGAATGTACTTCAGTTTGGTCTCACCAATATCCCCCATCACATAAGTAATCATGGAGATTTTTTTTCCAAGTTCAACGGCACGATCCACAGAGGAGCAAAACTGGGAAGTTAGTTGGATCTCTTGGGACATACCGGTAAACTGAAAAAATTTGCCAACATGTAGGGGATTTGTCTAGCGAATTATCATTTCTTCAGTTGTTTACCTAAGATTTCCATCACTCCACTTAAGTTCGGTTTGCAAGATTGGATTCTGTTTTTGAGTCTCTCATCTATGTTAGGGATTTTCCCTTCATGAAAAGCAAGTTTGAATTCAGTGAACTTGAGTCCATTCGCTGTAGAGATCACAACCACCGACTCACCTTTCCCCACCACACCTGATTCTACCGATTTCAATAGGGCAGCAAGTGCCACACCAGTGTGAGGATCATTATACAATCCGTACAAATCACCACGTGCGGCGGCATTGGCCAACTCTTCTTCTGTGGCAACTTCCACAACTCCATTGAATTTCTTTAAAACACGAATGGCTTTTTTCACAGAGACTGGGTCTCCGATTTGGATGGCAGAGGCTAAAGTCTTTTCAGCTGTTACCGGAGAAAAGTCCGCAAAACCTTTCTTAAACGATTCATACAGAGGACTTGCATTTTTGGCTTGCGCCAAAATAATTCTCGGTAGTTTGTCGATGAGTCCAAGTTCCAACATCATCTCAAACCCCATTCCAAGAGCAGAGACGTTTCCTAAATTTCCACCGGGGATCACAATCCAATCCGGAACCGTCCAACCTAACTGTTGCGTAATCTCAATCGAAATGGTTTTTTGACCTTCGATTCGCAGTGAATTCATTGAGTTTGCAAGATAAATTGATTTTTCTTTGGTGAGTTCTTTCACCACTGCCATACAACCATCAAAGTCAGTTTCAAGTGCCAACACAAGAGCCCCATTCGAAACAGGTTGGATGAGCTGCGCCGTTGATACTTTGTTAGCTGGAAGTAAAATAATAGAAGGAATTCCTGCTTTGGCCGCATAAGATGCTAGGGCTGCCGAGGTATCTCCTGTGGATGCGCAGGCGACCGCTTGGATGGGAACTCCGTCCGCAATCATTTGATTGACCTGGCTTACAAGAACCGTCATTCCTAAATCTTTAAAAGAGCCAGTATGCGAAACTCCGCACTGTTTGACATGAAGGCTTTTTAGTCCCAAATCTTTGGCAAACCGGGATGCGTCATACAAATGAGTGGTTCCTTCTCCCGATGTGATGATGTTTTCATCCTGAATTCCTGGAAGGACCCATTCCTTTTTCCCCCAAACTCCTGACGCATTCGGGAATTGGCTAGAACGGAACCGAGATTCAAATTCCGACTTCCATTCTTTTGCCGAAACTTGTTTGAGGCTGTCTATATCATGTTCGACATTCAAAAGTTCCCCGCAAGACTCGCAGGAATAAATCACTTGGTGGAGAGGATAGGTTTTGCGACAAGATTCGTTGGTGCATCGAAACTGTGCTCGGAATTGATATTTTGTAAGTGACATAGACTTCTCTAGGCTTCAGATTTACGGAAAGTTCCTTTTCCATTCTGGAGAAAGGGGAAAAATGCACGAATGATTTTTATCGTTTTTTGATGGATATGGAAACAGAAACACATTCTCCCCGCTGGTGGGTCAAATTCAAACGTTACGCTCGTCGCAGCATTTTCATCTTTTTCTTTCTCTGTTTCCTCTTATTTGTGCGCATCTTTTTATTCCAAATTTATTCCATCCAAGGAAATTCCATGTATCCAACCTTAGAACATGGGTCCGTGGTTTTTGTTTGGAAAGGTGGATTTGCCATTTCTGCCAAATTTTTTGGAACACCACTCCTTTATACAGATCCAAAAATTGAAAAGTTGGATTTGGTATTATTTGTAAGCCAAGAGGATGAACTTGTCGTCAAACGAGTGATAGGTTTACCTGGAGAATTTTATTCCATTGAATCTGGACGAGTTCTCATCGACTCAACGGAGTTATTGGAAAATTATCTTCCGCAAGGAACCTATACAAGCGAACCGAGTACATCCATATTTCTCAACCGCCACAATTCACCTTTTCTTGCTATGGAAAAACAAGGAAGGATTCCTCCTGGTTATTATCTACTTTTGGGTGACAACAGACAATATTCAACAGACTCCCGTTCGTTTGGGCTTGTCCCTGTTGAAAAAATCAAAGGCAAAGTAATTTTTTATTTCTAACGATGACAGAATACAAACAACGTTTTAAGTATATTATTCTTTTTATCCTCTCCCTTTTTGTGATTTTACTCTTTCGGGTAATTTATCTTACTTATTTTAACGATAACATCATCAATTTAAAGTCGAGTAAATATGTCCAACGAGGAACCATTTATGACAGACGAGGGATTGAACTTGCAATCTCTCGTGAGTCGGCAACGGTTGGCATTGATCCAACCAACATTTATGATCCCGATCTCACCGCACAAGAGTTAGGTCCAATTCTTGGAATTCCTCCAAACAAACTGATTGAAACCATAAGGGATAAACAAAATTATTTTTTATTAAAAAGAGAAATTGAACTCTCAAAAGCAGAAAAAATCAAAGCCTTGTCTCTTCCCGGTGTTCGAGTCGAAAAAGAATACAAACGAATTTACCCACAAGGAAGTTTGGCCGCAAGTTTACTTGGCTTCACTGGTTATGATGATGACAAAGCACTCTCAGGACTTGAGATGTTATTCAATTTGGAATTATTATCCACCCCCGATGCAGAATCGAGTAAGGGAAACAATGTCCATCTAACAATCGATAGTATCATCCAATATCGATTAGAAAAATCATTACAAAAAGCTTTTCTCCAAACTGCATCCAAACGTGGAATTGGTATGATTATGGATACGGAAACGGGAAAAATTCTTGCGATGGCTTCTTTTCCTAATTTTGATCCAAATCACTTCCAAGATTTTCCTTTGGAATCGCATACCAATTGGTCCATCCGCCATGTGTATGAACCTGGATCGACGATGAAAATTTTCATTGCCCTTATGTTACTCAATGAAGGAAAAATCCTCACCAATGAAAGATTTCATTGTCCCGGTTATATAGAAATTGGAAAAACCACCATCCGTTGCACTGACAATCATGGTCATGTTAATTTGGATGAAATTCTACAATACTCTTGTAACGTAGGGATCATCAAAGCTGCGCAAAAAATTGATGAAGCAACTTACTACAATTATATGGAAAAATTTAAGTTTGGAAAACGAACTAACTTTTCCATCCACGAAGCCAAAGGATATTTACCTCCCTTAAACAAATGGAACAAAAGTACACCTTACTTTTTATCCATAGGCCAAGGACTTTCGGTAACACCCATCCAACTCATCACGGCAGCCGCAGCCGTTGTGAATGGTGGGATTTTATTTGAACCATCTGTTGTATCTCAAATTACCAATTCTTATGGGGAACTGGTACATGAATTTTCAATTAAAAATGAACTACTCGGCATCAAAGAAGGTGCCGCTAAAAAAACTTTAAATGCAATGGGGAAAGCAGTCTCGCAAGGAACAGGGAAAAAAGCTTATTTAGAAAACTACTTCATCGCAGGAAAAACAGGAACTTCACAAAAAGCAAAAGCGGGTGCGGGATACCAAGCTGGTCTTTTTACTGCGAGTTTCCTTGGTTTTTTTCCCGCAGAGAAACCTAAGTATGTGGGTCTCATTGTTTTTGATGAACCTGGTGGAGAAACTCATACGGGTGGTGGGATCGCAGCACCTGTCTTTCGTGAGGTGGTGGAAAGTATCATTCCTATTGTTGAAAAAAGTGAGAAGGCACTTGTGTATCGGCTGAAAGGAGAAAAAAATAAAATCTATAAACTTGATCCCAAAGTAATGCCTGATCTTAGCGGATTCACTGCATCTGAAACCATTCAAATTGTAAAACAACTGCAAGTAGAATATAAAATCGAAGGTTCTGGATTTGTGAAAACACAAGAACCGAAAGCTGGTACTTCTTTAAAACCTGATTCTTCCATCAAAATAATTTTGGAACCTTAAGTGAACAAAATTTATCTGGATAAAAATCTTGCTGCTTTACCATCCCAGTTAGCGGAACTCATTCAAAATTCAGATACAAAATCTGAGGTGAACAAATCTTTAGATTCCGAATCCAATTTCTCTTACCAACTAACGAATTCCAAAACGGGAGATCCCACTTTAGAATTAGACGGAGTTTGGATCCATAGCCGGTTTGATCCCAAAAAAGAAGCGGAACGATTTGCCACAGAACTTCCTCATGATGGAAGTGAACGCATTTATCTTTTGTTTGGTGCAGGCCTTGGATACATCCTTCCTTACCTCTTAGAAAGAGAAAAAGTAACCATCATTTGGATGGAACCACATAAGTTTTTTATCAAAGAAGCATTTCAAATTTTTGATTTTTCCAAACCATTGTTAGAAGGAAAACTTATCCTCATCACAGGAGAAGGATTAGAAGACCAACTCTCCGAGGCTGTCAAAGGTAAGGGAACACATCCCATTAGTTTTGTTCCTCATCGTGGTTCTTGGCAATGGAGAGAATCCGATTATTTAAAACTTCGACATACCGCCGAACAGATGTTTCACAAAAAAGATGTGAACCTTGCCACCCTCACCCGATTTGAAAAAATTTGGGCCAAAAATATTTGTTATAACCTTCCCGAATTGTCTAAGTTTCGTCCGGTATCCGATCTGTTTGGAATGGCAGAAGGAATCTCTATTGTTGTCTGTGGTGCAGGTCCAAGCCTTTCCGAATCCATACCTGATTTAACAAAGTATAGAAACCAGTTTCTTCTTCTCGCAGTTGATACAGCTCTTCCCATCCTCACTTCTTTTGGTGTTGATCCTGATTTGATTTTTTCTGTCGACCCGCAGGCCTTAAATAGCCAATACCTGGAAGATTATGCAGGAGATGGAATTCTTATTTTTGATCCCACATCTACTTATTTGAGTTTGCGATTAGACAAAGGACCAAACAAGGGTTTTGTGACTTCTTCTCCTTTTCCTTTGATTGGACTACTGGAAAGATCGGGCGATGGTGAAATTGGATCTGTTCCCTTTGGTGGTTCTGTTTCCACCAATGCAGCAAGTCTAGCCACACTTATGGGAGCACGTTCTGTTTTTTTGGTGGGACAAGATTTGAGTTTTACCAAAGGTCTTGCTCATTCCAAAGGTGCAGTCCTCGAAGAACGATTGAACTATTTAGAATCCAGAAAGTTTCGTCGGGAAAAACATAACTACAAACAGCTGTTTGCTTTGCCTCAAAAAAAAGTAACAGGGAACTTGGGTGAGACGTATATCACCAATGAAAAGATGTTAATCTTTAAAAAATGGTTCGAAGACCATGCCAAGGAGAATCCTTGGACCAATCTCACCAAGCTTGGTGCCAAACTAGAAGGAATCCCTCATTCCGAATTTTCTAAAGAATTTCCTGATGGTAAGGATGAGATAGAAAAACAAAAAATTTTGGTCGATGCGGTTCGTCAGAAAATCCAATCCAAACGAAAAGAAGAGTCTTCTTTTTTTCAAAAAAACCAATTGGTTTCAGAAATAAAGTCCACAACGGAAGCCTTATTAGAATTTGTCACGATTGTCAAAAAAGGACTTACGGTTTCACAAAGAATTTACAACCAAATCAAATTAAACCAAATTAATCCAAAAACTTTTACAGAAGACATCAAACAAATGGACCAAATCGATGAACAAGTATCTGGAAAAAAAGGTTTGAATGAAATTTTAAGTTTGGGAATCCAAAGAGTGATTTTAACCATCACCGAAGGTTATGACGACCAATTGACTTTGGAAGAAAAAGAAAATCCCAGGTTAGCTGTGGCAAAAAAATCTTTGTTATTGTATGAAGGATTATATACATCCGTTCAGTCCACCAAACGGATGCTCACAAAATCACTCTATCGAATGTTGTAACTAGTTCGGTGATTCGGTTACCGATAGAACAGTAAAATCAACCCGTCTATTTTTGATTCGACCCGCTTCATTAGAATTGGTATCAATTTCTGCTGTTTCACCAAACCCGCGATAGTCGAGTTGGGTCGCACTGACTCCATTTTTGACTAGTTCATCAAAAATAAACTTAGCACGTTCATCAGATAGAATTTTGTTTTCATCCATCTCACCAATAAAACAAGTATGTCCTTTCACTCGAACACGAATCCCAGGATATGCCTTTAATGCTTCCGCAAGAGTTGCGATTTTATCACTCGCACTGTCTTCTGTTTGCATACTTTGTTTGATGAAACGAATTTGTAAGTCATTTATATATCGAATGGCAGAAGCTCTGGATTCAAACTTGTCCGAAACTTTTCCTTGGGATAACTCCACTCGTTCCAAAGAGCGAGTTCCCAAATCGGAGGAACCATTCAAACTTTGATCTGTGGTTGTGGTTTGCGATTTCGAACTACGATTGCAACTACGGATTCCAAAAATAATCAGAACAATCAAAAACACAAGAACCAGTCCAAGTAAAATCAATCTTCCAATACGATTTTGTCTTGGTGTGATTTGAAATTTATTCAAAGCAACTAGTTCATTGTATTCCGGCGTTGGTGCTACTTCATCATGAGAAGTTTCCCCAAATTCATAACTTTCATTATAAGGAGTGAATCCTTCATCGGAAGCCTTAACAGCACGAGCGGAACTTCGTTTTGTTGTGTTTTCTTTTTTCGCAGATGCTTTAGGCGAAGTTTTTTTCTTTGCCGCAGGAACGGAAATTTTCGCGGCCCATTTACGAATTTCGGAACGAAGGTATTCATCTGCTTCCGGTGAAAATTTAAAATTATCTCGAATGTACTTTACAGTTCGTTTTTCAACATCTGTATAATCACCACCATCTTTGATAGCATCAAATAAGGTCTTGGCGACGTTTTTACCAATAGGAGCTTTGCTACGTTTGGTGGCTTTTTCAGCAATTTCTAACAATTCATTATCATATTGTTTACCACTGATGGTACGGTAATAACTATCTGCCACGTGAAAGCTCCTTAGTAATCATATCGACAGGGTTGGCCAATCTATCCATTCTTTTCTGGACTTTAGGTGTTGAATCCGTCCAGAAATTGGTTATTTTTGATCTTATACTGCAAAGAACCTCGGCTAATTCCCAAAAGTTTGGCAGCTTCTTCCTGAGTGGAGACTCGTTGGAAGGCCTCTTTGATCCAAATTGCCTCCAACCTTTCAATGGCAATGTTGAGAGATAAATTTTCCGAAGGAGATAAAATTTCTGTTCCCAGACTAAAACTCTGGACCTTCGCTGGAGCCTCCGTTTCTCGTTTCCCATCCTGCAGAAATGAATGAGGTTCCAAAACCGATTCCGGTGGGACAAGAACCGCATATTGAATCACACTTTGTAATTGTCTTACATTCCCACTCCAAGGCATTCCCGTGAGTGCTTTGAGTGCATCAGTGGAGAAGGTTTTGTTCCGCCCATACTGTTTGTTGTATTGGTATAAAAAATGATGTGCCAGAAGCGGAACATCCCCTCTTCTTTCTCGTAATGGGGGCACCCGCAATGGAACCTCCGCTAGGCGGTAATACAAATCCATCGAAAAAGTTTCTTTCTGGATATCTTCTAATAAATCCCTTTTACTACCTGTAAAAATTCGAATGTTTAAAACCTCATCCTTCTTTTTGGTCGAAGGATTTGGAATCGTTTTGTCTCTAATTGTATGAAAGAGTTTTGTTTGTAGATTGGTTGGTAAATCACCAATGGATTCAATGTACAACGAACCCCCATTGGTTTGTTCTAATTTTCCTGGATTAAAAATTTTTCCACTTTGGGAACCAAATAACTCTGCTTCCAATAATTCATAACTAAGTCCCGAACAATCTACAGTAAGGAAAGGACCATTTTTTCTTTGAGAAATATAATGTAAGGCTTTTGCGACAAGTTTTTTACCAGCCCCTTCCTCTCCAATGATCATCACAGAAGTATCAGAGGGACCCACTTGACGAATTCTATGTTTTAAAAATAAAATACTTGGATCATAGCCAAGAATTTCTTCGACCGGGTCTTCTTCTCTTTTGGATTTTTCAAAGGCTTCTTTGGCTATTCGTTCTTCCAAAATAACAATTGTTAATTGAGAAGCAAATAGTGTGGCTTGGTTGATGATATCGGATGAGAAAAAATTTACCTTATCCGATTCTAAGTTTAAAACTCCAACTGTCGAATCTCTTGTTAACAGAGGGATGGCAAGTTCTGAACGAACCGTTTCAATGAGTTTTACATAGTCTTTATCTAAAGTTACATCGGGAACATAGATAATTTCTCTAGTGGATGCCGCACGACCCGTAACACCCAAATTAAAAGGAAGTTTGGCGGCAATTTTTTTCTCCCAATCCATACCTTTGGCGGCCACAATGGTGAGGACTTTTTCTTCCTGGTCCATAATGGAAATACTACCGGTAGAGGCTCCAAACAAAGTTAGAGTCATATCCAAAATGAAATTCAATCGATCCGTAATATTCGGAAGTTGTTGAATTTCTTTTTGGATTTTCCTTAGAGCACCGGAAATATCCTGTTTTACAGACATTTGGTTATACTTTTGCGTTTGCCTTTTGGTTTGTCAGGTATTTTAAGTAAGCAATGATAAAATCTTCCAAGTCTCCGTCCATCACTGCATGAACGTTTCCTGTTTCGAAATCGGTTCTGTGGTCTTTTACCAAATTGTATGGATGGAACACATAACTTCGAATTTGTGATCCCCAAGAAATATCACGTTTTTCACCCGCTTTTTTAGCGTTTTCTTCTTCCGCTTTTTGTTTTTCCATTTCATACAAACGAGCACGAAGCATCTTCATCGCCGTATCTCGGTTTTTGATTTGGGACCTTTCCATTTGGCAAGAGACCACAACACCTGTAGGGATATGTGTGATACGTACCGCAGAATCTGTTGTGTTGACATGCTGTCCACCTGCACCGGAAGAACGATACACATCCACACGAAGGTCTTTTTCTTCAATGTTTACTTGGATGTCGTCATCCACTTCGGGTGTTACATAGACGGAAGCAAAGGAAGTATGCCTTCTTTTATTCGAATCAAATGGAGAGATCCGAACAAGTCTATGGACTCCTGATTCACATTTTAAATAACCAAAGGGATGATCCCCTTGGATGTAAAGCGTTGCATTTTTGATTCCCGCAGTTTCCCCCGGTTGGTAATCCACAAGTTCGGCACGATACCCTTTTTGTTCACAAAACCTTGTGTACATTCGCAGTAACATATCTGCCCAATCCTGGGATTCTGTTCCACCAGCCCCTGGATGGATATTGATAAAAGCAGCTTTGCCATCATCTTTGCCGGCAAGAGCATCTAACATTTGCAAGTTTTCGAATGTTTCAAACATTCGATCAAAATCATCGTTTAATGATTTTAATCCCTCTTCACCCATTTCTTCGGATGTGAGTTCAATCAAATCAGGAAAATCAATGAGTTCCTTTTTTAAATCCAACCAGGGATCCAACTTTAATTGTAACTCGTTTCGTTTTTGAGTGACTGTTTTTGCTTGGTCAGGGGAATCCCATAACTTGGGATCATTTGCTTTTTCAATGAGTGAAGATAAACGGTCATAGTCTTCTTGGAAATTTTGGGCCGTCCAATAGGATTGGAAAGTCTCAATCATTTCTGATGTTTGTTTTTTTAAGTCTTTTAGTGATCTATCCATAATGCGTAAATCCGAAGTGGAAGTTTTAAAACAAAGAATCTTTACGAAGTCGTTCTACTTCCCATTGGAAAATTGTTTCTCTGAGTTGCGGAGTGTTTCCTTCCACAGTTCCCACAAGAGAATAACTTGATTCTTTTCCGTATGTATCAGGCAAACGTTTGAGTATGAATTTACCTGACTTAATGAGTTCAATGACATGGAGTAAAAAAGGATCTTTTTCTTTCCTACTCATCTCTTCCATAGAATAATAAAAAGTAGAAAGACCTTTATAAAACCAATCGATGTATTCGTTTTTGCCGCGTGGCCAAATTTGTTCCAAACGAATTTCCGATTCTTGGACAAGCGACTTACCAAGGAAAGGTTTTTGCAAAACACGACACTGGGAATAAATTTCAAAGTTTAAATCCCGGTCTCCACCCTTTTCAAAATCCACACCGATCCAACGAATCCAAGATTTTTTTTCTTTGATGGATAAAGCAGGAATCAGTGCAAACAAATAACCTTGGTCTTTGAATATCCTTTCATGAGCCAGATGTTCTAAAATTTCCATTGGGATCATATAATGGCCTTTGGCCCATTCAATCACATAAGGGATGGATTCTAATTGAAGGTACTCAGGTGGAGTTTCCGAACGAATGATATCACCAAATTGCGTGAGGATAAAAATAAACGATAACAACTCTTGACGACTAAGACCCGAAAGCACACTTACCGATCCACTTAAGTTTTGAAGGGCACGGCGAATCATCAAATGTTGTTGGAGTTGGGTTTGGTTTTCAGACAAAATGATCCCTAGATGTTTTTCAAAATTGCGAAGGCTAACACGTTCACAATTTTTAAAATTTCCAGAGATACTAAATGGCATTAGAGAGCACGCCTTCCTATATCTTTTCGATAAAACGTATCTGGTGCTTTGATTTTCCCTAAAAACGCATAACAATCATTAATGGCGTCTTTTAAAGAAGTACCGAATGATGTGATTCCGAGAATTCGTCCACCATTTGCCAAAATTTGGTTTTCTTGGCTTTTGGTTCCTGCATGGTAAACCACCACATTTCCCTCATTTGGTGGAATCTCCAAAGGCATTCCTTTTTGTGGGGCGTCCGGATATCCTTTCGCTGCAAGAACCACAATGGCAGAGGATCCCTCTTTTAGTTTTAGATTTCTCTCCGGGAGATTGCCCATCGCAGAGGCATAAAAAATAGGTAAAATATCTTCATCCAACAAACGTAATACACACTGTGTTTCTGGATCTCCAAAACGACAGTTAAATTCCACTACATTGGGATTTCCTTCTTTGGTAATCATAAGACCAACATAAAGAAGTCCTTTATAAGGATGGCCCGAATTGCGAAATTCAACTAACATTGGTTCAATGACGAGTTCCTTAACTTTAGATAGAACAACATCTGTCACAATCGGTGCTGGTGCATAAGCACCCATCCCCCCTGTATTCGGTCCAATGTCTCCATCATACGCCCGTTTGTGGTCTTGGGCTGCAGGAAGGCACATATACCTTTCTCCGTCAGTGATGACAAAAAGTGATGCTTCTTCGCCTTCTAAAAAGGATTCCAAAACTACCTTGTTCCCACTTTCCCCAAACTTTGATTCTAAAAAGATTTCATCTAACGCCTGTTTCACTTCTTTCATTTCGAAAGCAACAGTGACACCCTTTCCGGCAGCAAGACCATCTGCTTTTACCACAAGAGGTAAAATTTCTTTTTGGGCATAACTCCAAGCCGATTCGTGATCTGTAAATACAGCAAAGGAAGCTGTAGGAACTTTGGCCCGTTTCATCATTTCTTTGGCAAAGTGTTTACTTCCTTCCACTTGCGCACAATAAGCAGAAGGCCCAAAACAAGGGATACCTATTTCAGCACACCAATCAGAGAGTCCGTTCACAAGAGGATCTTCTGGACCAACCACAACAAGATTTGTTCCTGAAGATTTTATATAATCAAAAAATTTGGATTTATCAGTGATGGATATGTCCTTTGGATCCAATAATAAATCTTTCGAAAAACCACCATTACCTGGGAATACCCGAAGAGATTCCAAAGATTTTGATTTAGAGATGACATCCGCTAACGCATGTTCTCTTCCGCCACTTCCAATGAGTAAAACTTTAAATTTATGTTCCAATTTTTTCTAAAGCCCTTACCGTACTTTCTAGTTTCTCTTTCCAGGTATTATACTTTTCTCTTTCTTTTTCTACGACGTCCGGTTTTGCTTTTTCTAAGAACGATGGATTGTTGATTTTGTTTTCCAACTTTTCCATTTCCAATTGGATTTGTTTTTTCTCTTTTTCCAATCGTTGTTTTTCTTTTTCAAAATCAAAAATACCTTCCAAAGGAAGAAAAATTTCTCCAATCGAAAAAGCACCTACGGAATCTGTATTTTTTGCTTCATAAGAATCTAAAAATTCCAAACTCTCTGCTTTAGAAAGTTGAAGGATGGATTTGATTTCTCTTTCCATCATTTCTTTTAATTCTTTATGATTACACTTGATGATGACCTTACATTTTTTCTCAGGTTTCACTCCGAGTTCTGCACGCATGTTTCGAATCTTTGTAATGATCTCACGCACCAGTTCCATACGAACCACAGCCGGTGCGGAATCAGAAACTCCATACGGTTTTGGAAATTCAGTTTTTGCAAGTTCGGTAGTCTCAAGTAAAGAATGGATTTCTTCGGTAATGAAAGGCATAAACGGATGTAAAAGTCCAAGTGATTTTTTCAAAACACTCACAAGCACAAACCGCGCTTTTTCTTGTGATTCTGGAGTTACATTCCCATAAACACGAGCTTTGGTTAATTCCAAATACCAATCACAGAACGATCCCCAAACAAAATCATAAACAGCATTTGCCATTTCGAAAAAAAGATAACCGGAATAAGCTTTTTCATACTTACTAAGCATCCGATCAAATTCATTCAAAATCCAAAGGTCAGTATCTTCTAAAGAATTAAGTTCTGGTTCTTTGGCCTCGAACTCTTCCGGTAGGTTCATAAAAATAAATCGGCTTGAGTTCCAAATTTTATTACAGAAAGACCTATATCCGTCTAACCGCGATTCGTCGAAAAGAATATCCTTTCCTTCCGGTAAAACGGCTGCGAGAAAAAATCGAAACGAATCGGTTCCGTATTTACTCATCATGTCCAAAGGATCCACTACGTTTCCAAGGGACTTACTAAACTTCTTACCATCTTTATCACGAACAAGGCCATGGATGAGAACCTTATGAAAAGGAACATCCCCCATAAATTTAAGACCATTCATAATCATCCGAGCTACCCAGAAGAAGATGATATCAAATCCAGTCACGAGAACGGAGGTAGGATAGTATTGTTTGAGTTCGTTTGAATTTTCAGGCCAACCAAATACAGTAAAAGGCCAAAGTCCGGATGAGAACCAAGTGTCCAAAACGTCTTCGTCTTGTTTGATGGTCTCTTTTGTAACACTCACACCTTTTTTAGAAAATAGAGATACTGCTTCTTCGATGGATTCAGCTACCACCATCTCACCGTTTGGTGCATAATAAGCTGGAATACGATGGCCCCACCAAAGTTGGCGAGAAATACACCAATCACGGATATTTTCCATCCACTCAAAGTATGTTTTTTCCCACATCTTTGGTTGGAATTGAACCTTTCCAGATTTCACAACTTCAATGGCAGGTTTTGCAAGAGATTCAATTTTTACAAACCACTGAGTCGATAACAACGGTTCGATGACCGCTCCCCCTCTTTGGTTGTGTCCTACGCTGTGGATATGCGTTTCTATTTTTTCAATATAACCATTGGTTTCGAGTTCTTCCACAACTCGTTTACGAGCTTCAAACCGGTCGAGTCCATTGTACTTACCAGCATGTTCGTTTAGAGTCCCATCCAAGTTCATAATATTGAGTGGAGTGAGTTTCAAACGAAGTCCCGCTTCATAGTCATTGATGTCATGGGCCGGAGTGATTTTCACAAGCCCCGATCCAAATTCTTTATCTACGAAGGAATCAAACAAAACTGGAATTTCTTTACCGGCTATTGGTAAAAAGACAAACTTATCTTTTAAATCCGTATAACGAACGTCATCTGGGTGAGCACAAACAGCCACGTCACCAAACATGGTTTCGGGCCTTGTGGTTGCGACAACGATGTATTCACCTTTGGTAAGAGTTTTTGGATCTTTGGATTTAAACTCTGCTTTAGGATATTTGATATGATAAAGTTTGCCTTGTTTTTCTTTGTACTCGACTTCAATGTCAGAGATCGCGGTTTTAGTCACCGGGCACCAGTTGATGATTCGTTCACCACGGTAAATGAGACCCTCATCATACAAACTACGAAACACTTTAATAACTGCTTTGGAAAGACCTTCATCAAACGTAAATCGTTCGCGCGACCAGTCTACCGATTCACCGAGTAACCGCTGTTGTTTGGCGATCATTCCACCAGAATGAGCTTTCCATTCCCATACTTTTTCGATAAATCCTTCGCGAGTAAAATCAGTTCTAGACTTTCCTTCTTTTCCTAACTCACGTTCCACGACTACTTGTGTGGCAATCCCAGCATGGTCCATTCCAGGAACCCAAACTACATTTTTACCTTTTTTACGTTCGATACGAATGATGATGTCTTGGATGGTATGATTGAGTGCATGACCAATGTGTAAATTCCCTGTAACGTTTGGTGGAGGGATGACGATCGAAAATGTTTCTTTGCGAGAAGAGTCAGGCGCGAAGGTTTTTTTTTCTTCCCAGGTTTTTATCCATTTGGGCTCTACAGATTCGGGATCGTAACGGTCAGGTAGCTGTGATTTCATAGGGTCTTTGGATTTCTTGCACTTTACTATGTTTCGTAAAGAGTTTAGGGGTCAAGGATGAAACAGCAACCAAGGTTCGCATTGACAGAAAGGCGAGGCAAAAGAATCTGGTTGGCATGAACGCAAAAACAGCAAAAATCCTCGGCAAATATGCAACCTTCAAAGGTGTTTCAGAAAAACAATTGAAACGCGATTGGTTGTCTCTTTCCCATATCGATAAAGATAAAAAAAGACAAGAAATCCTTAAAGAAATCGCAAAGAAATAAGATATGCGGAAGTTTCCTTCCGCTTTTTTTTATGGAACGTAAGTTTCGAACTCTTCTCTCTCTTTTAATTTTTGGGTCCTCTCTCTCCGCTCTTTCTCATTGTTTCAAACAAAGTGACATAATATTTTCCCAATATGAAGAAAATTTGGTTTTGGCAAAAAAATCCAACCGAAAGCTCATCGTTCTTTTTGGTGCCGATTGGTGTCCCGACTGTAGAGCATTAGATGGGATTTTTGGGGAACCAGAACCAAAGGCTATCCTCAAAGAAAATTTTATCCTCTTCAAAGTCGATGTGGGTCGTTTCGACAAAAATTTAAGTCTAAATGAAAAACTAGGAAACCCCATTCAAAATGGAATCCCTGCTCTTGTCATTTTGAGCCCAGAAGGAAAAATTCTCACTTCAACAAAAGGCGGAGAGTTCTCTAACGCCAGTAAGATGACAAAAGAACAAGTTCTAGAATTTTTATATCATCTTTAGGAGAAGTTTGTTTTTCACAAACTATTCAATTTTATGAACCGAACCAAAAACCAATTCACAAAAAATTTGTTTTCATACAAATTCAAAACAACGATTCAATTCTTAAAAAACACAAGTCTATCTCTTATTATACTTCTAACTTTTTCTCTTTCCGCAGAAGAACCGGCCGCCCCGACACTTGCTCTTGGAAACTCCCTGCCTGAAATCAATTATACAAACCAGTGGGAAGAACCAAGTCCAATCCCTATAGATACTACAAAGGTGATTTTTATTTCTGATATGGATGCTAGTAAAATTATCCATCCCATTTTAGAAAAAGAAGGCAAAGGATATTTGGAAGGAAGGCATGCAGTGCTTATCTCCGATATTCATAAAATGCCTTCCCTTATTTCAAAGTTTGTGGCACTTCCAAAAATGAAATCTTATCCATATACTCTTCGTTTGGTGAGAGAGGAAAAAATTGCAGATCCTTTTCCAAGAACAAAAGGTTCATTAACCCTGATCCAATTGAAAGCTGGTAAAATAACAAAGATTCAAATCTCCAATATGGAAACAGAGATTCGTTCTTTTTTGGAAACCCAAGAAAAACCTTCTAAATCCGATCGTTAAACATTGAATATATGTCAAAATAACTCTTTTTTTACTTAGAAAAGTAAAATCTTCTTGATAACGACGTTCTGAATTCTGAAAATCTCTCCCTAAGTCTATCTTTAGTTGCGAGAGAATTACTATGCCACTTCCTAAAGTTTGTGTGATCGGGGCCGGTTCCTCCGGTATAACAGTCATTAAATCTCTAAAGGAAAATGGAATTCCTTTTGATTGTTACGAAAAAGGAAGTGATGTGGGAGGTAACTGGCGTTACAAAAACGACAATGGCCTCAGCAATATTTACAAATCCCTTCATATCAACACGCACAGGGATCGAATGGAATACCGTGACTACCCGATGCCCACAAATTATGCGGATTATCCAAACCACGAACCCATTCAAAAATACTTTTTATCCTATGTGGATCACTTTGGACTTCGTAAACACATCCAATTTAAAAACGGAGTCAAAAAAGCAGAACGAACCGAAGAGGGAATTTGGAAAATCACTCCAGAGAAAGGACCAGTTAAATACTATGACGTGTTAGTTGTTGCCAATGGACACCATTGGAGTGAACGTTGGCCCGACCCCGCCTTCCCTGGAAAATTTTCGGGCCAAGTCATGCACTCACATTCTTATGTAGATCCAAAAACACCCGTTAATTGTGAAGGAAAAAACGTAGTCGTTCTTGGAATGGGAAATAGTGCAATGGATATCTCCGTGGAACTTTCTAGGCCTGGTGTTGCCAAAAAAGTATTTTTATCAGCAAGACGTGGTGCCTACGTCATTCCCAACTATCTATTTGGAAAACCATTAGATAAATTAACAGAGTATACACCCCATTGGGTTCCTTTTTTCATCCAACAAACACTCGCTCACCTTCTCATTCGTTTTGGTGTCGGAAAGATGGAAGACTTTGGTTTACCAAAACCAGATCATAAGTTTGGTTCAGCACACCCTACCATCTCTCAAGATTTGCTTGTAAGGCTTGGACGAGGGGATATCAAACCAAAACCAGTCATCACAGAACTCAAAGGGAAAAAAATTGCCTTTGCAGATGGAACAGAAGAGGAAGCGGATGTTCTCATTTACTGTACAGGATACAATATCAAGTTTCCATTCTTTGATGAGGATTTTATTTCTGCTCCCAATAATTACATCCCACTTTTTTATAAAATGATCAAACCGGGAATCAATGATTTGTTTTTTGTAGGTCTTATGCAACCGTTAGGTGCTATTATGCCACTCGCTGAATGCCAAGGAAAATGGATCTCACAATATCTTACTGGAAATTATGTATTACCCTCTAAAGAGGACATGGAAAAAGCCATAGAAAGTGACCAAGTCAAAATGCAAAAAAGGTATGTGAGTAGCACGCGCCACACCATCCAAGTAGATTACGATTCTTTTCTATATGAGATGAAAGAAGAGATGGCAACCGGTAAAAAAAGATCGGCAAAACTCGGAAACCATTTGCCAATCGAAGCACGAGCGGAATTCCTTTCGGAAGGACGTCATGATTCTTCTAAATCTTCGAGAACTTCTAAAAAGAAATTGGTTCGTAGCAGATAACCATTTTTTTCCTTTCTTTTTCACAATCTGTCTTGCGCTCCTCGGGACAGGTTGTGCCTCCAAAGGATATTCATACCAAGGAAACCCTCTCTTTGGATGGATGGAATCCTCCGGCGAAGTTCGCACTACAGACCCGTATCCCATTCTAAAACGATACCCCTCTTTCCAAGCCACTGACTTCGAATTTCCTGTTGGTGGAAAATATGCGGAAGGATATTACTTGGCTCAAAAGTTTGGAGCCGAAAATGGAAAGTTTGGCGGGAGAAAACATTTAGGCGAAGATTGGAATGCAATCACTGGTGGTGATAGTGATTATGCAGCCCCAGTCTATGCTTTCGGGAATGGAGTGGTATCTGAAATTGCCGATTATGGTGGTGGTTGGGGTAAAGTGGTTAGAATTGTGCATTACCATAATGTCGGGAATGGAGATTTTTGGTTTTTAGAAACTGTTTATGCCCACCTTCATACCATTGATGTAGAACCTGGACAATTGGTGAAAAAAACAGAATGGATTGGAACGATTGGAGATGCTAATGGAAACTATCCCGCGCATTTACATTTCGAACTTCGTTCAATCATCGGTGGACCGTTAGGTGGGGGTTATGCACTAAAAACAGAAGGTTTTTTGCCACCAACAAGGTGGCTCATGCAATATGGACCAAAGGAAAAATCTTTTTCAGAAGAAAGTTTTCAGTTTCTGATGGAAAAGGGTGGAACCCTTTAATACAATTTTGTAATTTACGAAATCAGTAACTACTAATAAAACCTAACACTTCGTCTTCTTTTTCAGCATTTGTGTCATAAAAATTACAATGGATTTCATACAAAGGTTCGTTTCCAAGTTTTTCACATTTCAAAGTTTTTACAAGAAAGTCAACAGAACCTGTCATAGAAATCATTTTTAAAGACACTTTTAAAATAGATGGTACTTCTATGTCATAAGGATGGAGAAACATAATCCCTCTAGCACTAATGTGTTTTTTAGAATCATAATCCTTAAGCTGTTCCAATTGAACTTCGAATGTGGCTGGAATTTCTGTATAATGATTTGGTTTCATGGTCTTGGTATATACTGCAACAAACATAGAATGATTAATACTCTCATTCAATTACTATTTTATGACGTACGTATAAATCTTTATGCAAAAATGATATTAAACCCGGCAAGAAGGACAATCAGTCCAACACCCCAGGCTAAAATTCTTGGATCCCAAAATGGATTTGTTTTGTCCCTATCCGAATAAATTAATCCATGAAGATCCTTTCCTGGAACTTCCGTTTCAATCAAACTTACGATCACCATAGTTAGAAAACAAACCAATCCGGAATAGATAGCACCATAAAAATTAGAAACCATATCCGATTTGTAATATATAATCTTTAGTGAATATAGTATAAAATGAACCAATCCACTTCCTGTTCCGAATAACATTCCATAAAAGGCGCTCCATCCAGACGCTCGTTTCCAAAACATCCCTAACAAAAATATAGAAATGAGTGGTGCATTAAAAAAGGAAAATAACAGCTGTATGTAGTTCATGATGTTTTCAAATTGCATTGCGATATACGATGCAAAAATGGCAAAAAAGACTGCAAACATTGTACAAAGTTTTCCAATTTTTAAATAATCCTTATCTTCTTTGTTTTGATCGATATATGTTTGGTAAATATCATACGTAAAAATAGTATTCATTGCCGTAATCGAGCTAGACATACCTGCCATAAATGCTGCAAGTAGAGCAGTGGTACCAAGACCTAACATTCCTGCTGGATAAAAGTTTTTTAGTAATATTAAAAAACTTTTATTATACTCTCCATTCATCTCTTTTGAAAATTCAGTTAATGCAATTAACCCAGGGTTGACTGTTAAAAATGGTAAAAACAATTTAAATACAGCACCGATGAGTGGAGTTCTTCTTGCTGCTCTGTAATCTTTTGCAGCCATTGCCCTTTGCACTTCCGTAAACCCACAAGTCCAATAAGAAAAAGATAATACAAAACCTAAACCAACAGTGACACTTAACAAGTCCCAACCCAGTTCATTTTTTCCATTTGCGAGCCCCAACCACATATGTTTATGTGAATTTGGAATTTTTTGCATAAGTCCATTCCAACCGCCTAACCGAATCAATCCGATAATCACAAGGGGAAACAAACCGAGAACCGTTAAAAAAAATTGCATCACCTCTGTATAAATAGAGGAACTGAGTCCACCAAAGTATGTATAAACCAAAACAATAAAGGCACTAAATAAAATGGAAAGATGAGGATTCCAACCAAACATTGTTTCAAAGACCAAAGACAAAGAATAAAGATAAATCCCTGATCCAAGAGCTAACGATAACAATGTGATGGATGCGTTTAAAAGATGCGCAGGTCGGTTGAACCTGTAACGTAGGTATTCAGGTACACTTCGTATTTTGGAAGAATAATAAAATGGCATCATAAAGATCCCAAGAAAAATCATCCCTGGAATGGCACCTAAGTAGTAAAAATGGAAGGTCAAAAAGCCGTATTCCGCACCACTGGCGCTCATCCCGAGTAGTTCCAATGCGGAAATATTGGCAGAAATAAAAGCAATCCCCGTGATCCAACTGGGGATCTTTCGCCCCGCCAGGAGAAAATCACTCGATTGGTTCATGGATTTCTTCAGGAGAACCCCAATCACAATCATGAACCCAACAAAAACCAAAAGGATTAAATAGTCAATGGGGCCAAGGGTAACGAACATACGCTCGTAAGTGATGCGAAAATTAAACTTTGTAAAGAGGAAATCCCGAATGACAAGGCTTAGAAATTATTTTCCTACAAAAATTTCCAGACTAGCCGACACTCAAGGTAACTCTTTGATTGAAAAAGACTTTTCGAATTATGTCACATTGCTAGATTCGGAACCACCAGGAGGATCTATGTTCTATCTTCTTTTAGCCCTTCTCCATGAAGACTATTCGTCTGGAAGGATCGACTTTTCTACCTATTTTGAAAATATCGTTCTTCTCGCCTTGGACCACGAACGCATTAAATCCAATCTCGAACAAAGTAAAGCTGCCTAATTCGGTAAATGGTGGAAAAGGAAAAGTAAACTCACTTACCTTTTTCACCGGGTTTCCTTTGAAAGTCACTGAAAATCGTAACTGACTTTCGTTTTCCACTCAGTTTCCAAGTCCACTAGATCGAAAATGAAACTCACTCACTCTTTTCACTCAGTATTTTTTAATACGGACGCTCCAAAGTAACTCACTTCCCCTCTCAATCCGCTCACCAAAGCCAGTGAGTGTAAAATTCCACTCCCTTTCTTAGGTTCCTCCCTTGAATTTTCTCCTTGTTCTAGGAAGTCCGATCTGTACGGTAACAGAAAAATCATATCTCAGGAAGATTAAATGACATCGGCCAAACTCCTTACTGCCACCCTCCAAAATTCACAAAAATTTTTCCTTCAATTTGGAGGACAGGGTTCACCTTATCTAAAAGAACTCGTAAAATTATACGCAGAACCAGAACTAAAAGAATTTTTCGAAACCAGTTTCAAAACCATCGCTGAAATCGCTGCCCGTGATGGCAAAAGCCCACTCCTTAACGAAGGATTTGATTTCAAATCTTGGATCGAAAATCCAGATGGCGCTCCTTCTGAAGATTATTTAGCTCGCGCACCGATTTCTGTTCCGGGAATCTTTATGACCCAAATTGCCAATTACGTTTTGGTTTCAAAACGTGGTTACCCAACAGCGGATCTCATCAAAGCAACAGGTGCTGTCAGTGGACATAGCCAAGGGGTGATTGCTTCTGCTCTTGTTGGTCTAGGAAAAGACGGAGCCGATTTTTTAAAGGCATATTCAGACTTCTTAAAATTCGTTTTCTATCTAGGATTTAACGGACAAAAAGTTTATCCTAACTTTATTGTTTCAGAAGAAGTAGTCAAAGAAAACGAAGCCAATGGAGATAAAAATCCTGCGCCTATGGTTGCAGTGATTGGTTATACAAAAGATGAATTAGAAGAAAGAGTGAAAAAAACAAATGACTCTCTTGGACTCAAAGGACAAGACACTGTTTTTATTTCTCTTTACAACACTCCTGATTCCATGATTCTTTCTGCGCTTCCTTCTTCTTTACTTGCATTCCGTAAACAATGGAAAGCAGAGATGGACGAGAAAAAATTTAAGTTTGTTTATTTGAAAACAACTGCACCTTTCCACTGCCCATTTATGGAAACGTCGCTTGATAAATTCAATGCAGAAGATGCATCTGTGGTTCCATTTCCTTATACTGGTGCTGATTTAAAAGTTCCTGTATACAGTATCTACGATGGTCACAACTTACAAAAAGATGGAAACTTACGTGACATCCTTTTTAAGATGGTCCTCATCGAGCCACTTTACTGGGATTTGGCGATTGCTCCTATTTTCAATGACAGTGCCATTAACACAATCATTGACTTTGGACCAAGTGTAGTAAGCCAAAGATTAACTGGTGGACACTTAAAAGCAAAAAACATCGAAAAACAATCATTATGTGCATCTAATGCGAAGGAATTAAAAGTAATTCTAGAAGCATAATGAATCCATCCACTGCTCGAGCCGCTTCCAAATTAAATTTAATCCGCCTTCTGGCTTCACATCCAGAAGGTCTTGGACTAGAAGAAATTCAAAGTGTCACTGGTCACAAATCAATCGCAACTCTCAAAAAAGATTTAGGTGAGTTGTATATGATTGAGATGTATCCTTATTCACCAACCGATGCAGTCGATTTAGATTTTGATGGGGAGAAAGTAAAAATCCGACTCCCCATTGCCGTTGATTCTGCACTTCCACTTTCGCCTAAAGAATGGTCTCTCCTTCGTTCCCTTTTAACCAACGATTCAAAATCCGAAGATTCTAAAGTTAAAAAATCAATTTTATCTAAAATTGATGCAGTTATTCCTGCTGGTGACTGGTCTCCTTACCAAAAAACTAAAGAAACCATCATTGAAGCCATTGACGCAAAAAAAACACTAACAATTGTTTATTGGAAAAGGGATACAAAGGAAAAAGAAACAAGGACTTTGGCTCCCTGGATCCTTTGGGAAGAAAGTGATTCTTATCTTTTGGCTTATGATCTTTCTAAAGAAGGGTTCAGATCCTTTCGATTGGATTATATTTTAGATCTTAACATTTCTGAATCCAAATATCCAAACTTACCTGATACAGCAGGTGAGTTTCTCGAAGGGTTCAAACAATTATTTGGTGCCGATACGGAAAACAAAGAAATTGCAAAACTTTGGATCACGGATGGAGCTTCTTATCATTTGGGAATGAAACTGAACCTTACGCCGACGGGTAACCAAAAACAAATTGGTGATTCTAATTATCGAGAGTTCCAAACACCAATCCGAGACCAAAACTGGTTTATCCAAACAATTATTGGTTACGGTAATTCAATTCTTGTCTCGGAGCCGAATGAAATCAAAACCTCCATTCTACTGCATTTGCAGTCGCTAGCTCCCTCCAGACAAAATCTCCATCCGCAAACATAGGAAACTTTTCTTGAAATCTATCTCACCAGGAAAGATTAACATTGGATTGTTTGTTCCTTACAAAAGAGAAGATGGGCTACACGAAATTCGGAGTGTTTTTGTTCACATTAGTTTGGGAGATCCGATGGAGGTGGAGATAAACCCTCTACCTGAAGGTTCGAACTCTGTGCTTCATCTCGTTTCCGAAAACCATCTCCAAGGATACCGCCACTCAAAGTTCGAAGAAGTTTCCGAAAGAGGCGATTTTACAAAAAACATCCTCTACAAGAGCTTTCAAAAGTTAGTCACTTACCTTTCTCACCCAGTTTCCGTCTCTATCCATTTACAAAAATATCTCCCGCCAGAAGGGGGAATTGGTGGTGGGAGTAGCAATGCCGGGTTTTTCTTAAAAGAACTCTTCCCTTTGACAAAACTTTCCAAGGACGAGCAGATTTCTTTGGCAAAGTCCATCGGTGCCGACGTCCCCTTTTTCCTTCAATCCTCTGCTTGTTTTGTGAGTGGGATTGGCGAGGTGCTAGAACCTATTTCTGTAGCCAAGGGAACAGGGATTTTGGCCATCCCTCCCTTCGGACTTTCTACCGCATCTATGTACGCAGGCCTTCAAAAAAGTTTACAAAAACCCTATGGTTCCCAAGTATGGAAATCTCTGGCAGAGGATTTAATTCGAAGTCTTCAAGTCGGGGATTGGGCATACCTGCAAAACAGGCTTGAGAACGAGTTTGAAAAAATCGCTTTTCAGACCCAACCCTTACTAAAGGAATTGAGATTAGGGTTTTTTGAGTCGGGAGCAGTCTATGCTTCTTTATCGGGTTCGGGTTCTTGCTTTTACGGCATTTATCCTTCAGATAGAGAAAGAGACGAAGCCCTTCGCATTGTCTCCAATCGATTTCCCGATATGGAATTTCGAACGTTCTCTTTTTAGAAACTGGCCTGTAGCCAAGCGGTAAGGCAGCGGTTTTTGGTATCGCCATTCCCTAGGTTCGAATCCTAGCAGGCCAGCCAGTTTTAAAAGATCCGATAGAACGAACGATGAACCTACATAATACTGTAACTGCTGTTATTTTGGCGGCGGGGAAAGGAACTCGAATGAAGAGTGAACTTCCCAAGGTTGCGGTTGTACTGAACGAATCACCACTTTTACTTCACGTTCTTCGTAATATCGAATCCGCCGGCATCGAACGAAAAGTCGTCGTTGTTGGTTACCGCAAAGATATCGTTACCGATATCGCAAAATCATTTCCCGGTGTGGAATTTGCAGAACAAACAGAACAATTGGGAACTGGTCATGCAGTGATTTCTGCAGAGAAACAGCTAGCACCATACACTGGTTATACGATAGTCGCATGCGGAGACGCCCCACTTATTTCTGCAAAATCATTTTCCGAACTCATAGAACTTCATAAAGCTAATGGATATTCCGCAACTGTTCTTTCCGCTAAGATGGAAAACCCAACTGGTTACGGTCGTATCATTCGTTCTTCCGATGACGGTAGCCTTCTACGCATTGTAGAAGAAAAAGATGCAAGTCCCGAAGAAAAAGCGGTAAACGAAGTGAACACAGGAACATATTGTTTCAATACTGAGGAATTGTTTGGTGCACTTAAACAAATTGGCAATGACAATGCTCAGAAAGAGTATTACCTCACAGACGTGATCAAAATTTTTAGATCGTTGGGAAAAAAAGTCGGAGCAAAAACCTTGGCGAATGCTTTAGAAAGCCACGGTATTAATTCTCCTGATGATTTGGCTCTCGCAAAACAATATATAGACAAAGGGTTGGTTGGAGTATGAATCCCAGCGAAGTAGTTGTATTTTCTGGAAATGCAAATAGACCTCTTGCAGAGGAAATCTGTAAACACTTGGGCATTCCGAACGGCCAAATCTCGGTCAAAAGATTTTCTGACGGAGAAAGTTCTGTAAAAATTGAAGAAAACGTTCGTGGACGAGATGTGTTTGTGGTTCAATCCATAAGCTATCCAGCTAACGACAGTTTAATGGAGCTTTTACTCATCATTGATGCTGCAAGAAGAGCTTCTGCTCGTCGTATCACTGCAGTCATTCCTTATTATGGATATGGCCGCCAAGACAGAAAGGTAGAACCAAGGGTTCCGATTTCTGCTCGTATGGTAGCCGACTTGATTGAAACTGTTGGTCCAGATCGTGTTCTCACAATGGACTTACATGCTGACCAAATCCAAGGATTCTTTCGTATTCCTGTGGATCATTTGTATTTTTCACCTGTTCTTGCTGAGTATATCAACTCCCTCAATATGGAAGACCTCGTGATTGTTTCGCCAGACTCTGGTGGTGCAGAACGAGCTCGTAACTTTGGGAAAAAAGTAAACGGATCACTTGCCATCATTGACAAACGTAGACCAAAAGCTAACGAGTCTGTGGTGATGCATGTCATTGGTGAAATCAAAGATAAAAACTGTTTATTACTTGATGATATGATTGATACCGGTGGAACCATTGCCAAAGCAGCAACCGCATTGTATCAAAATGGAGCAAAATCGGTATTATGTTGTGCATCTCATGGAGTTCTTTCTGGAGAAGCACCAGCAAAATTAAATGAAGGAAACTTCAAACAAATTGTGCTCTCAAATTCTATCAGCATTCCGGAGACCAAAAAAATAAATCACTTGAAAACGCTCTCCATCGCCCCACTCTTTGCTAAAGCCATCGAGCGGATTCATAACGAAGAATCAATCTCTAGTCTGTTTTCATAACTTTAAGGAACATAATCATGGAAAAAATCAGTATCAAAGCACAAACAAGAACTTCTAAGGGAAAAGGTCCTGCAAGAAGAATGCGTGTGGAAGGTTTAGTACCGGCGAACATCATCGGAAACGGTGAAGCAAGATCGGCAAGTGTTGTCGAAAAAGAAATTCAAAGACTCATCGACTCTGGAATCCGTAAGGCAACTCTCATCGACCTCGAACTCGATGGTAAAACAGAAAGAGTTTTCGTAAAAGAAATCCAAAGATTTCCACACACAGGTCAAATCCGTCATATCGACTTCTTTAAAGTAACTCCTGGTAAAAAGATCCTTACTACAGTAGCGATCAAAACATCTGGCGTGGCAAAAGGTTCTAAGGCTGGTGGTCAGTTCGAACACTTAGTTCACGAAATCAAAGTGAAGTCTACTCCAGAAGATTTAACTGACGTGATCACAATTGATGTAAGTGGTTTGGATATCGGAGGTATGATTAAAGTTTCCGAACTTCCTCACCCAGCATCTTGGGAAATCCTCGTAAATGGTGATCCGATTGTTGCTTCTTGTAGCAAAACAAAAGCGATCCTTGCTGCTGAACGTGCTGAAAAAGCGGAAGCAGATAGCAAAGGCAAACCAGCAGCGAAAAAAGCTGGAAAGAAATAAGATCCTCTTTTAAGAACCAATGAAGTTAATTGTAGGGCTAGGAAATCCTGGCGATAAATATAACAACAATCGATCTAACATTGGTTTTAAGATTCTCGATGTCATCGCCAACAACATTGGCATCGAAATCAAAACAAAGAAAAAGAAATCTCTCATCGGTCGTGGTGACTTTGAAGGGGACGAAGTGGTTTTACTCAAACCACAAACCTTCAGTGACCTTTCCGGTGAGTCGGTTCTCTACATTGCCTCCTTTTTAAAAATCCAGGTAAAAGACATTGTTGTCATCCACGAAGACGTAGGCCTTGAATTGGGCCAAATCGTAGTCACCAAAGGTGGAGAAAACGACGTCAACCCTGGGGTCAACTCGGTTTCTGTCTCATTACGATCCCCCAATTTTATACGAATTCGGATCGGCGTTCTTAATTCGAGCTTCAATCCTAAAAAAAGAGAAGAATTTTTACGTGAAGATTTTGAGCCATTAGAGAACCTGAGCTTGATACAGATCATCAATGACGCCGAAGCGGCGATTCGTTCCATATCCATGGGGGATATTGACGAAGTGATTCAGAAATATCACCTTTGATTTCAGTCTAATCATCGAGAAGTCTTTACATGAATAAAAACATCAAAACCGTATTTCTATTTTTACTCGTATTCCTTGTCATTTTGGCAACGGTTTATAAAGGTCAGGACTTCGCCGGTAAACCCGACGAAATCAGTTATTCCGATTTTTTGAATATGGTGGAACCCATCGAAGGGAAAAAGCCAATTGGGAAAATTACCTCCAAAGACGGAAAGGAAACTTCCGCCAAACAACAAATCATCATTGATAAAGAGCTCATTGAAGGTTGGTACATTCCTGAAAATAGTAAGGATAACAAACCAAAACTCTTCAAAACAAACGTAGCACAAGTTAACGATGATTTGGTGACAAAACTTCGTAAGTCACGCCTTAGTTTTACTGCGAAATCCACAGAAGAAAATAAATTTTGGAGTGTTGTTTCCGGCATCATTCCTTGGTTATTTGCTCTTGGGATCATTTGGTTCATTATGATGCGCCAACTCCAAGCATCAGGCAACAAAGCTTTTACCTTTGGTAAGTCTCGTGCCAAGATGAATGTAGATCCAAAAGTCAAAGTGACTTTTAACGATGTGGCTGGATGTGAAGAAGCAAAAGTAGAACTTCTCGAAATCATTGAATTTTTAAAAGACCCAAAAAAATTCCAAGCCATTGGTGCAAGAATTCCTAAAGGAGTTCTACTCGTTGGTCCTCCGGGAACTGGTAAAACCTTACTGGCAAAAGCAGTTGCTGGAGAAGCAGGAGTTCCTTTCTTTTCCATTTCTGGATCTGACTTTGTCGAAATGTTTGTGGGTGTGGGAGCTTCTCGTGTCCGCGATCTTTTTGACCAAGGAAAAAAGAATGCCCCTTGTATCATCTTTATTGATGAGATTGATGCTGTCGGTCGCCTTCGTGGTGCCGGTCTCGGTGGTGGTCATGACGAAAGAGAACAAACCCTCAATCAGATGTTAGTCGAGATGGACGGATTTGAAATGAACGAAGGTGTCATCGTGATGGCGGCCACAAACCGCGCCGATGTCCTTGACCCAGCCCTCCTTCGTCCAGGTCGTTTTGACAGACAAGTGATTGTGGACCTTCCCGACCTAAAAGGCCGTGAAGAAATATTAGCCGTTCACTCCAAAAAAGTTCCTTTAGTGTCTGATATTTCTCTAAACTCGATCGCTCGTGGAACTCCTGGATTTACAGGAGCGGACCTTGCCAACCTCATCAACGAAGCAGCCCTTCTTGCCGCACGTCGTAACAAAAAACGTGTGACCCAAGAAGAATTGGAAGAAGCTCGTGATAAGGTCATGATGGGACCAGAACGTAAGTCTATGTTTATCTCTGACAAAGAGAAAGAAATGACAGCTTACCATGAAGCGGGACATGCCCTTCTTGGCACCTTACTGCCGTATACCGAACCAGTTCATAAAGTCACTATCATTCCTCGTGGACGTGCCCTTGGTCTGACTCAATCTCTTCCTGTAGAAGACAGACATTCTTATCGCAAAAACTATTGTTTGGATCGGATTGTGATGTCTATGGGTGGTTACATTGCCGAAGAACTGATCTTTGGTGATCCTTCCAATGGATCTTCTAACGACATCCAACAAGCAACCAACATTGCTCGTCGTATGGTTTGTGAATGGGGTATGTCTGAAAAACTTGGAACCATCCACTACGGATCTGGTGAAACCTCTCCTTTTATGGGAAGAGATTATGGCCATACAAGCAAACCTTACTCTGAAGAATTTGCAGCCATGATTGACCAAGAAGTCAAACGCATCATCCAAACTTGTCTCGACAAAGGTCGCGACTTGGTGAAAAAGAACCAAAAGAAATTGGATGCGATTGCGAAAGCCCTTCTTGCCAAAGAAACGATTGATGCCGAAGAACTGACAAACATTGTCCAACCTTCCTTTGATAAGTTCGCTGATTCCAAATCGGGATTAGGATCAAAAAAAGGAAAAGGCAGTTCGGCAACAAAACCAGCATATTCTGCTTAAACACATAGATGAAATATTGGCTCTTTAAAACAGAACCAGATGTATTTTCTATCGATGACCTAATACGAGAAAAACTCTCGTATTGGGAAGGTGTTAGAAACTACCAAGCCCGTAATTATCTTCGCGATGAAGTGAAGTTAGGTGACTTGGTTTTATTCTATCATAGTAGACTTGATCCACCAGGGATTGTAGGAATCGCAGAAGTTGCGAAAGAAGCAAGCCCTGACCCCTACCAATTTGATCCAAACCATAAATACTTTGATCCTAAATTAAAAGGAACAGAACCTAGATGGTTTGGAGTCCACTTAAAACCTCATACAAAGTTTAAAGAATTAATTCCTTTGGATACACTTCGTATCACGAAGGGACTCGAAAAAATGGTGGTGACTCAAAAAGGATCAAGACTATCAATCCAACCAGTGACAAAAAAAGAATTTGATATCGTAGTCAAAATGGCTTCGAAGTAAGTATTTCGTTTCTACCAATTCAAAAAAAGTCATTCCTTGAATGGCGACTGCATTTAATCCAATCCCAATTCAGGACGGAACTTTAGTTCATTGCGTAAATGATTTCTTTTAGTTTTTCTAAGGTAATGGGTTTAACGATATAATTATTGCTGAGATTGTATTTTTCTGCTCTTCTTAAATCTTCCTCATCAGAAGAACTTGTGACGATATATATGGTTATTTTTTGACCAAGCGAAAGAGCAGAGATTTCATCTAAAAACTGCCAGCCATCCCAAATCGGCATATTCAAATCTAATAAAATCAAATCAGGCAAAGTTTCTGAACTAGAAATTCGAGAGACAAGCATGTCATATGCATCTTTCCCATTTTGGCAAACTACAGTCTGTTTGACCATACCGGAAAGGGTGATGACTTGTTTTGTCAAAAAAAGATGAACAGGATCATCCTCCACAACGCAGGCTAAATTGATTTCATTCATAGGGTAAAAATACAGTGAATTTTGTACCAACTCCTACTGTACTTTCAACCTCTATTTTTCCTCCCATGGTCTCTATTTGGTTTTTTGAAATAAATAATCCAACTCCCCTGGCCTCTTTGTTTTCATGGAATGTTTTGTACATTCCAAATAATTTATCACCATGTCTCTTTAGATCAATCCCTTGACCATTGTCCTTAAACTGAATCGCTAGCATTTTTTCTTTTATGAAACTTGATATTTTCAAATAACTATTTCGATCGTTCGATTTGTACTTGATGGCATTGGTAATCAAATTTAGCACAATGCTATCTAAATAAGCAGGAATTCCTCGAACCAACAATTGATTCGGAAAACTAACTTCAATATTTAACTTTGATTCTAAAATTTGTAAGGCCAAACTTTCGATATTTTTTTGAACCATGATACCGATATCGACAAACTCATAATTTTCTTGGGCTAAGTTTACCTTGATCACTGCCGTAAGATCTTCTATGGTACGTTTTAAATTTTCTGTGGCTCCAAATAATAACTGCATCATTTCATTTTGAAAGTAATCAGGAAAGGAATTTTGTAGAATTTCCATCATACCACTAATTCCAAAACTATGAGATCGTAAGTTATGAGAAACGATACTCGTAAAGTTTTTCAATCGATGGTTTTGTTCATTTGTGATATCGAGTAAGGACTGGATTTCTGCTTCGGCTTTTTTGAGTTCGGAAATATCCACAGCGACACCAAGATAACCAGATATTCTCTCATTTTGTTTTACAGCAGTAATTGATAAAAGTACAGTAAACGTGGATCCATCTTTTCTTTTATGCGTCCATTCTAATGTATTTGGTTTTCCAATTTTTGCATGATAAGTAAGTATCTCAAATCCCTCAAAGGTTCGATTGTATTCCTTGGAAAGTTGTTTGGCTCTTTCTTCGATTTCGCTTTCAATATGAAAAATTTTTGGAGTAAACTTTCCAATTAATTCCTCCGAAGTATAACCCAACATTTTTTCAGCACCATGATTAAACTCTGTGATTGTACCTTCGGTATCTGTACTAATAATTGAAACCAAAGTACTTGAATCTAAAATGGCTTGATTTTTTGCTAAAGCCAACTTTAATTCTCTTTCAACTAACTTTTGCTCAGTGATATCGATGATTTGAGAAATAAAATAAAGAACTTTTCCGTCTTCATTTTTCACCATGGAAACTGCCAAAATAGCATATACTAAGTTACCACTTTTCTGAAAGTATCGTTTCTCCATTTGATAAAACTTTCTTTTGTCGGTGACTAGTTCTTCTAGATATTTTAAATCTGCGTTTAAATCTTCGGGGTGAGTGATGTCTTGAAATGTGAGGTTCATAAATTCTAACTCAGAATATCCCAAGATATCACAAACCCTCTTATTCACTTTCAGCCATCTTCCTGTTTCGTCGAGTAACGCCATCCCAATGGCTGCGTTGTCAAAATTTTCTCGAAAGGCATCCTCACTCACACGAAGCGCTTTTTCTATTTTTTTAACTTCATTAATCGCTTGTTCTGTTCCAAACAATGATATTGGACTTTCATCTGAGCTATGTCCGAATAGTATTAATTCATTTGATTGTAAAGATTCTGATTCACTTTTTTCTTTGAGTATTTTTTCCACTCTTTTGGATACTTCTCGAACAAACTCAATTTGTTTGGCATCGATTTGTTTTACACGATCATCAAAAAGGGAAATAGAACCCAATAGAGACCCATCTTCATGAAAAAAGGGAATCCCAACAAAAAAAGCTAAGTTGAAATCGAATTTGAGCAGCAGAATGTTTTCTGGATTTTGTTTTTTATGGTAATCTTCTATCACAAGAATGTCATTTGAAGATTTCAAAATTTCGGAAGAAAAGGCAATCAAGTCACGAGATTGGTCTGGTGAAACTCCATAACTTGCATTAATATGAATCTCTTTTTTGTCAAAAGAGACAATCAGCGAAATTTTAGATTCAAATTGTTGGGCCAGGAGTTTGGCCAAAAAATCAATTTCGCTTAGATCCAAAAAGACTTCTTCCTTATTTTGAACCCACGGGATTGTAGGTTCATTTTCTGTACTCTATTGGATGTCTTTTTTTTGTAAGTTAAGTTTTTAATATAAATGAAGAAAGTGTATTCTAAGGTTTTGCCGTGAACACTTGGACAGCCTTTACCTTATCTATATCATAGAACTTTTTGTCTTTGTAAAAGGAAGTTCCCGCACCCATATAAGTAAATTCTGGATTAAGGATGTTTTTTCTATGTCCAGGTGAGTTAAACCAAATTTCAACCACAGCTTTTGCCAAACTCAAATACGTATGGTTGGGAATTGGTGATCCTGCTTTTGTATAACTAAAGAATGGACCTCCATTTTGAGCTGGCGTAAACACCGCTCGTCCCCCTTGGTATTGGATTCCAAATGCGTTGATAATGTTTTCAGCAGAATAAGTATCAGTAATTCCCACCAAATCCAAACGATCGCGAAGAGTTTCCTTTCCGTTTACGGTGCTTGTATGAGAATAAAAATCATAAGTAACCATATCTTGCGCATGTCCAAAAGCAGCCTGTTCACATTTTTCCGAATATTTAAAAGGACGAAGACCAAGAGTTTTTCTTTCTTTAGAAGAAACATAAAAGATAGCAGCATTTAACAGAGGATAATCGACTTTCGTAAAATCGATATTAGTATTTGCAGGTGCGTAGGAAGGAAAAGTGTCTTCTGTAAAAACATCATACTGTTCTACTTTCCATTTGTCCGAATCTGGCAATTCTCTACCATCTTCGATACTCTCTAAAAAAGCTAAATTGGGATCTTGCGCTTCTACCACTTTTTCCACTGGTTCAGGCTTTTTTACTTCAACTACTGGAGCCTTTTTGACTTCTGGAGTTTTGCAAACAAAAACAAATGTGCTAAGTATCATCAAAATGGTTAAGGTTTTAATGCGTGTTGTTGGAAGGTTTGAGTTTGTAATATAATTCATAAAATCTCCTATAAGTAACGATTGTAATCTTGCACCACATTGTGGATCAGATTCTTTTCTTTGCTAAAATGAATTGTTTTCGCTTCTTTGATTCCAGTTTCCCAAATAAACATAAAAGGAATTCCAAACAAAGTAGAATGTTTTTGTCGGTATTTCTCACGACCAATGAGTTTATCATTTAGATAAAAATCTGCCTGAAGAACTCTTTCCTTGGAATAAATGGAAGGTAAAAGTCCAGCAGTACCTAACATAAACAAGGTGGAGATAGAAGAAACCCAAAAATGTTCATATTCATTCACTTCACTAGTGTACAAATCAATATGATGGTTTGCCCGAACACCGTCAGATAAAACACGTCCAAAGTATCCGGTTTCCATCAAATACTTAGAATATATAGACGTAATTTCTCGTTTGGTTTTATCGTTTTCGGGGGTAGAAACTTTGATGGTAAGGATCGCAATTTGTTGTTTGAAATCTGGCCTAACGATGATGGGAACGTCTTCGCTCATGTAATTGTAACATGAGGTAAGAAAAAATGTGACAAAAAGAGAAATTAGAACCTGGAACCTAAACTTTCGCATAATTCGAAAGTAGAGTAATGGAAGATGGGGAGAGGAAAAGTCTTTTTTTTAAAACTTAGAAAAATCGACAATCCCAAGCGTATGCAAAATAAACCCACCAACTGTTACAAATAAGGTCCAGGCTATGACAGATATGATTCCCCCCACCTTCAACATCTCTAAACTTCTGATTCCACCATAACTAAAAGCCAGGGCATTGGGAGGAGTCGAAACTGGAAGTGGCATGGCAAGAGAAGCTCCGATGGTAGCGCCAATGGCCGCAGGCAAAATGAGGTCTGTGGGTAATCCCATTGTAATGGGTAAGATGAGATTGGCAACACTGGTGTTACTTAAAAAACAAGAAAGACCAAGGGAAAGGAGAGAAAAAAATAAGAATAATCCCAACTGATTTGAGTCACCTAACATAAACAATTCGACAAAGTGTTTTGCGAGGCCAGTTTCTTCGAATGCCTTCCCAAGTGCAATTCCACCACCCATCAAAATTAAAACGTCCCAAGAAAGGTTACGGAATTCTTTTAAATCCAAAAGTCGAAATCCAAAAAAGATAATCACAGGAAATAAAGCCACTGTTCCGTTAGAAATTCCGTGCAAGTCAGAAGTAACCCAACCCAAAATGGTAATCGAAATGATTCCCAAAGCTATGGATCGATCTCGTTTGGAAAGGGAGTGATCTGGATCAGAAACTTGAATGGAAAAAACAGCATTTCCCAAATTGTCTTTTTTTAGGTACACAATGTACAAAAGAATTGTTAAGGCCAATACAGAAAGAATGAATACAGGAAAAGCAAATCCCATCCAGTTCAAAAATCCAATTTCCAATCCTCTTTCCTGTAAATACCCAATTCCAATTACATTCGGAAGTGTTCCCACAGGTGTTCCTATCCCTCCCAAGTTTGCGGAAAAAGGAACAATGAAAAGGAGAGATTTTCGCAAAGGATTGTTTTCCTCCAATGATTTCATCATAGAAGAAACAAGTCCAAGCATCATGGCCGCTGTCGCAGTATTGTTCATAAAGCATGATAAAGAAGCAGTGGCAAAACCTAAGGAGAGAACGAGTAAAAATGCAGAACCTTTTGTTTTTTGGATCACAAACCGAGCAATGGCAGAATCCAACCCGTAAGATGTGATGGCAGAAGAAATCACAAATCCACCTAAGAAGAGTAAAATGGTCTCTGAAAAATAACAAGATAGAAAAGTAATCGTTTTTGGTGCCCCAGGTCCCCATGTGGGAAGTAACCAAACTAATTCTAAAAATAGAACTAAAAAACCCGTAACATAGAGTGGAAAAAGTTCTGTCACCCAAAGAAAGGAAACAACGAGTGCAATGGCCAAATTGATCTCTTGGGGGCCAGAGAGACCGAGCCAAATTCGATACCATCCAAATAGGGCCGGGATGACGGCAAGACTTGAAAATACAATACCAGCTCGAATCATTGTGACTTGACGATTTACACTCTCCTGATACTTTTTCGATAGACTCGAATCGTTTCAAGCAAACAAATAAAGTGAGATTTCCCCACGATTCGTATTGTTAATTTTTTATGCAAATAGCCTATAACGACTTAAAACAAGCAGTTCTGGGAAGTGGCCCAATGGGTATTATCATCGCTTCCGTACTAGCACAGAAATTCGATCCCATCACTCTCTGGATTCCCGACAAAGAATTGGTAGAGGTTCTTAAGAAACGCCGCCAAACAGAAATTATGGGAAAAACAATAGATCTCCCTGATCATATCGACATTGTTTCCAGTTTGGATTCTTTTGGACGAGATGATTGGGTTTTTCATGTAGCTGTTCCTTCCCGGTCATTTTTGGACAGTGTCCATGCTCTTTTGGAAGTTTTAGAACCCACCAATAGTTATGTTTTTTCTTTTTTAACAAAAGGAATTTTGGATTCTAAAAACCGAAAAAAAACTGGATTCATCACTTACTCGCAATACTTACAAAATTATTTAAAAGAAAGAAATTTTTCTAACTCATCTGTTGCGGTGGTCAATGGTCCTTCCCTACTCGGGGAAATTTTAGATGAGAAATTTAGTTTTTTTAACATTGGATCTTATGAAAAAGAAACCTCTGAGTTTCTTTCTGAAGTACTTTCTTCTAATTTTATCAATACATCTGTTACCGACGATGTTGTGGGAATGGAAATTGTAGGTGTGGCAAAAAATCCAATGGCCATTGCCAGTGGAATTGTTTCTCTTCTTCCCCGTTATGGTGCAAACTTACTGGGAGAAATTTTATCAGTCGGTTTTCAAGAAGTGAGAG
The DNA here is from genome assembly GCF_004770145.1 of Leptospira bourretii. Taxonomy (NCBI): domain Bacteria; kingdom Pseudomonadati; phylum Spirochaetota; class Leptospiria; order Leptospirales; family Leptospiraceae; genus Leptospira; species Leptospira bourretii. The sequence continues at coordinate 693,705 of NZ_RQFW01000005.1, forward strand.
ACCTTGCCATGCGTTATGGTGCAAGACCTGATACGGTGATGGGAAGATCAGGACTTGCCGACTTTATCACAACTGCCACAAGCAACAAAAGTAGAAACAGAGGATTTGGACAGAAAATTGTCGGCGAACTTTTGTCAGGTGGCGAAAAATTAAGTATCAAAGATCGAATTGAAATATTTTTTGCACCAAGATCCTTTATCGAAAGAGAGTCCACCAAATGGCATGATAACGTGGAAGGAACTTACGCTCTCAGCATTCTGATTGAGCTTGCCAATGAAATTCGCCTGCCCTTTACTTTACACAGAACTCTATTTGATGTTTTGACAAGAAAACAACCACCGGATGCTTTAATTGATTTGATTTGTGGTAAAAAAACAGAATCAAAAAACATCCCACTAGTAGTTCAAAAGAAAGTAGGACTCAATTTAACATCAGGAATTGATTTTCAGAATTTGCTTGTGGATCGGATCCTCAAACATATCAGCAATGTTCCAGGAACAGTCACTCGAGTGAAAAAACAATCCTCAGCTGTGATTGAATCCACACAGAAAAGACTCACCAAAGCCACTCGTAAAAAACAAAAGTTGGATGAAGTTAAGTTTGCATCTGAACTTGAAATCTGGCAACGGTTCCAAAATTGCCAAAAAGACGAAGAGAATGCACTTGTAAAAGAGCTTGTTCGCTTCTATGTCACAGAAATTGCCGACAACTATAGCCCTACCGTCCGAGAATCTGTCCTTCGCTTTGTAGCACCCATTCGGCTTTTTTCTGGTGGGTTTCTCAAAGGTTCGATGATCCCTCATGTGGGCGGAAAAACAGAAGTAGTGAAGGCATTATCTTCTAAATACAATTTATTGTATGCTCCCACTCATAGATCTCACTTAGATTCTGTAGAAGTTGCTTATTCATTATTTCATTTGGGACTACCTGTTCCTCGTTATGCGGCCGGTATCAATTTAATGTCGAATCCATTTTGGGAATGGATGTTAAAATCACTTGGTGCCTATGCGGTCGATCGTGAACGAACACGCAACAGTTTGTATTTGGAATGTTTAACTTTATATTCACAAGTAATGTTAGAACAAGGAATTCCTTCCCTTGTTTATCCAGAAGGCACTCGTTCGAGGACCGGAGGAATTGTTCCAGTCAAAACGGGACTACTCACAACTGCGGTGAATGCATTCCGAAGTTCAGGAACAGAGATTGTGATTGTACCCATTTCTGTTTCTTACGAAACCGTTCCGGAAGATAACCAGTTCTGCAATATGCCAGAAGAGTTAGGAATGGCAGGTTTTCTTGCAAAACGTTCCAATGTGTATGTAGAGTTTTGTGATCCAATTCCTATCTCGGAATATGCGCACACGGAAGATCCAACTTTGGAACTCAGTTACCGGATCACCAAAGGTTGGAAACAATATCATAAAATTTTGCCAAATCAGATTGTTGCAAAAATTTTAGTTGAAAATGATTTCTCTGTCGAAGTTTCGCAGAGTACGATGTTAGTTGAAGATTTTATTTCCCGTCATAATGGAAACTTTCTCATCAAAGATCCTGAAGAAGTTTGGGAAAAAGGAAAAAAGATTTTAGAAAAAAGGAAGATGATCGAAGAATCCAACCGAGTGGTTCATTCCAAAAATGATGCATTACTTTTGTATTACGCGAATATGATTCCTGAAGACGAAGATAAAAAATACTAATCAGTTCTAAAAAACAAAGAATAAAGGTAAGAAAGTTTTTTTCTTATCTTTATCCGTTCTGAATGGGGAGTTTTCCCCGTTTGCGGATATAAACTGTTTTTTCCAGTTTTGCGATCACTTCACCTTCTTCGTTTTTGACATCCGTCGTAAAAAGATAATCCCCTTTTTTCTTCACTTCGATTTCGTCTTTGATCTTTTGGATCTCTGTTTCTGGGATTCGAAATTCGGCAATCACCTTCCCCATTCCCGGTTTGACAAAGATCATATTACCAGCTTTGTCCCAAACAATATAATCGGAACCCAATCTTTCCAAAAGAATTAACATAAAAAATGGATCGCACATGGAATATAAGGATCCACCAAAATGAACTCCCACATAATTCTTGTTATAGAATCTTAATTTCATTTCCGAACGAAAATACGAAAAATCGGGAGCTATTTCTTTGATTCGGATTCCTGCTCCCACATACGGTGGATAAAAGTTATATAACCAAATTTTGAATCTTTTTTTCCAAGATCTAAAGTTCTTCAAAGATTTGGTTCCTTTCTCTTTTGTTTCGAATTGATCAAATACACGGCAAGGATTGCCAAACATCCACCAATGATCACTGGAATTTGGACTACTTCATTCAAAATCAAAAAACTACTCAAATAGGCAGAGAGAGGGACAATGAAGATAAAACTACTCGCAATTTCTGATCCAAGCCTTGTCGCTGCATAAAAATAAACAGTAGTTCCAAAGGTAGTTGAGATCACTGTTAAGTAAAAGATAGAAGCCCAGAAGGAAAAACCCATATCCCAAACTTTCCAAAAACTGGGATCGTTAAAACAAAATAGAAATTCAATGATAGAACCCACTGCATAAACATAAAAACTATATGTTACGGGCGACATCGACTTACCAGTCTTTTGGCTATTGAGAGAAAGAATTGCCCAAACAAAAGAACATAACAAAAAGAATAAGTTACCAGATAACAATAAATAATCGATACTAATCTTCCATACTTGTAAAATCACAAGCCCACCGATAAATCCAAAAAACAATCCTATCACTTGGCGTTTGGAAATTCGTTTTTTTTGTACAAGCACTACTATAAAAAAAGTAACGATGGGATTGAGCGTAGTGACAAGGACTCCTCCTGCTCCCGGAAGCCCATTCTTTAAACCCATAAAGAAGAATTGATTATAGAAAGTATAAATGATTCCACCTATGAGAACATTCCAATAATCCTTTCCCGTTTTGAGTAAAAAAGGAATCCTCATCACAAGAAGCAGTGGAATCACGGAAAGAAAAGTAGCTAAAAATCGCCAGAAAACTAAGACAGAAACGGGAACAGTCCCAGCGATCATTTTTCCAATGGGCCAAGAAATCCCCCAAGAGACCATTGCAAGTATCAGTAAGAGTAAAAATTTTAGGTTCAAATATAGTTTCCTTTCAACAAAAAGTTGAGAACGTATGTGGTGCCAAAGGAAATAGGAATTCCAATTCCCAACATAAGGCTTGCTAAATGGGGAGAAATGTTTTTTTCAATTGTGATGACTGTGGAAGTGACCATAGGAGCCATTGCCGATTCCAAAACAATGGTTTGAAAAAGTAAGGAATCTTCTTTCAACGGAGAATACATCCAATAGACAAAGATGGGTGCGAGGACGAGTTTAAACCCTAGACCCAAAGCCAAAACCTTTCCATGACCTGCGATGGTTCTCATGTCCAACATATACCCGACAGAAACCAAAGCAAGCGGGGTAAGAGTATCACCCAAACGGAGTAGGACTAGTTTGAATGCTTCTGGATACGGAAATTGCCTAGTGACAATGGCAACAAACAGAGCGTAGATGGGAGCAAATCCCAACACTCGTTTTACAAGAGTGGAAAAGTCCCATTTCCCATCCATAGCAATAGATGCCAAAATGATTCCTGGAAAACTTAAAACCATAAAAGTTCCAAGTTGGTCTGCCAAAATTCCATAACCAAGGGAAGTTTTGCCTAAATAAGTTTCGAGTAAGGGGAATCCAACAAAGGATGTGTTCCCAAGACCTGCAGTTAACACCAAACAGACGGCTGTATGAAATTTTAAAAATTTTAGTTTGTACAATCCAAGAAAGAATACAATTGCAGTCCCAAAAACCACCCAAGGCATAGACGAAGGCAAAAGAGAAGTCGCATCTACTTTTAACTCATGGACATGATACAAAACAAGGGAGGGCAAAGAAACAAAGAGAATAAACCCATTTAACACCTTGGGAGTGGTTTCAGGAAATTGAGGTAATCTTCGGAAAAACAAGCCCAACCCAAAACAAATCCCCAAAAGTAAAAAATTTTCCATACTAATTAAAAAGAAAGAAAGGTCTCAATTGCTTTCGAATCAAAGAAAACACCTTCTTTTTGTCTAGGGGCTTCGAGTCCATCCCGCACCATCTCTGCATACCCATTGGCAAAATATAAATACTTAGTAGGTAACTTATTTGTCATGTCGTAGGCTGCTTGTTCTAAAAACTCAGCCAGTAAGAAAACTTGATAGGTTACATCGGCAATATAAACACGATTCATATCCTTCCAATCTTTGGATTCATTTTTAATGCAGTGTTCCAGTTCCTTTCGTTTGGTTTGAAAAACTTCGAATGCGTTCTTTAATTCCTGATGGTTCTCAACAGACTTTGTTAGTTCATCCAACAAAGATTGGAATGCAGTATATACCTTTGGTTTTTGTAAAGCATGCAAACAATGATCGGTAATGATGAGATGGGTTCCTTCCCAAGTTTCATTGATGATGGAATCGTTATGTAGACGAGGGAGAGGAGAAAAGTCACCAATGATTCCGTTACCACCTAAAGTAAGGATTGCTTTTTGAGTGATATAACTTGCTTGGGAAGAAGATTTATATTTCATGAGTGGAACGGTAATCTCTGCCGCATCATGATCTTTTTCAGATAAATTAGCCGAACGAAAGTTCACAAAACAATTTCCTGTTTGTAAAATTTGCATTTCCGCTAAGGTCTTTGTAAAAGAAGGAAATTCTAAAATCTTTTTCCCGTATGCTGTCCTAAACTTTGCATACTCAGATGCTTCCATCACAGACCTTCTTGCATTCCCACTGGAACCAAGTCCCACATGCAATCGAGAGGTTTTGATGATATAACGGATGAGATTCACAAGTCCATGACCAGGACGACCAAACTCTTCTGCTTCTACTTTGTCATAAATAATTTCTACAGTGAGTTTTCCGCGTGATCCAATGATATCTTTTTTACGCAAAATATGGTGTCCATTGAGTTCCCCATTTTCTTTGATCCTGGGAACAAGGAACATACCAACGGTATTCGTTCCTTCTATCTTTGCCGTTGTGACCCAAAGATCTCCCGGGTTAGAACAAAACCATTTTTCACCAGTTAACTCCCATTTGCCGTTTGGAAGTTTTTTTGCAATGGTTCGATTGGCAGAGACATTACTCCCGCCCACTCTTTCTGTTACATATTGTCCGGCCATAAAATGAGAAGAACTTCCTTTTCCTGCAACAAGAGGGAGGTATTTTTTCTTTTGTTCTTCTGTTCCAATTTTTTTGAGTGCAAGGATGATTCCATCGGTCATTGCCAAAGGACAGGCAACACCACCTTCTCCATTCATATTCATTAAATAAGTGAGCGCATAACGATGAATATGTGTGAAATCAAATTTCCACTCAGGATGAAAATCTAAATTCACCACACCGTGATCATAAGAAATCTTTCGTGCTAATTTTTGTTCTTCAGAATATTTGATAAAATCGATTCGTTTTCCGGTCCTGTCAAACTTAACGACCTCACCATACTTTCCTTCTTTGTGGCATTCTTCCGTGAGTTCATCCAAAATCCCACCGACGAGTTCTCCATATTTCCGGATATGTTCTTCCATTGCTTTTTTGTGATCCGGTGCAAAAGATTCAGCATAACGGTGAACCACTCGTTGTAAGGCGGGATCAATGTCGTAAAAGTTTTTACCTCGAACTCCCTTGTATTCGGAAATATCGAACGGTTGTAAAGAAGGATGTTCTGAAATATGGTGGCTCATTCTTCCAGTTCAAAAAAAGGAATAGGATTCACTAGCAAAAAAGTCGCCCCGGTTTGAAATTGGTTCTAGAGTCGATTCTGTATGGTCCAAAGAGTAGAAGCGAAAAAATCCAAACAAATTCTGCAGGATGTGATCTTCGAACTCCAGAACATTTCTGAGTCCATGTTGTGGTTTTTGTCGTACGACCGGCTTTCTGAACTTTTAGAAATCAGAAAGGAAGAATGCCTTCGCAAAGTTTATCAATTCAAAGCGGCAAAACCGCAAATGACACTATCTGGGGGATTCCATGAAGTGGATGGAGACCTCCTCATTGATTTTCTCGCCTGGAGTTTGGAATTAGACGAAGTCGCAGAAGAGTTCCTGAGAGGTGGAATTTTTTTTAGCGAACGCCCGTTATATGAACTTCGCGAATCCTATAAAACCCTTGTCCAAAAAACAATCGCCAATCATAAATTAGATAGGGAACTTCTATTACTTCTGACAGCGGCCACCGTTGATTATGATGATGCCGTTGATTCTTATCTCATGGATAAATTCGAAATTGATTTTTTTGTGAGACGTTCCATCCATCAATTTTTAGAAAAATTCGAAATCCATCCAGAGTTCGGAGCGGAAGAATTTTTATATGAATATTTAAAAAGCCTGATCCCCACAAAGATACTCAACTTCCGCGACATCACTCGTGAGTTTAGAGATAGAACCTATTACGAGTTATATGGTAGATTTCGAGAAACCAAAAAGAAAAAAAAGAAAATCGTAAAAACAGTTTCTGATGAAGTCAAAGACTTACTTGCTTTTTTTGATTTAGAACCGGGTGCGGGTATCAGCGACGTTAAAAAGAAATTCAAAGAACTTTTAAAAAAATACCATCCCGATATCAATAAAAAAGGGGAAGAGATGACCAAACGAATTATCTTAAAATACAATCGTTTGGTAGAGCTTTTAGGATCTTAATTGAACCCGTTTATCGTCTTCTTTCCTTAATTGATTCACTCCACCTTTATTTCAACTGAATCTGAAAATGATATTTCACACGTATCTCATCTTTAGCTTTCATAAAAAGAAGGGATGGATTTTCTAATTCGAATTCCGAAAACTTAACCATAACAGATCCATCAATCTGAATGGATGTGTTGTTTTCCTGTTTTACCATTGCATCAGTGGAAAAATCTTTAGTATTTCCATGAATGGTTAATTTGCCTTTGATAGTGTAGATTTGATCTTTTCCAGGTTGGACCGATTCGATTTTTACCAAAATGTTTGTTGAATCTGGATATCCCAAAATTTCCTGAATATGAGAGTCTCTATTTGTATCTCCAGAAGAAATTTTCAAAAGTGGAATTTTGATTTCAAAAGGAGATTTTAAAATGTAATGATTTCCCGAAACTTGGATGTTTGGTGTATCCATCTGGATTTCATTGCAAACACCCGTTACGTTCTTTGTCGTATGTTCTACAAAGAACTCAATATTCTTATTTGTGACTTCCGCCGCAAAAAGATTTGTCTTTAAAAACAAAACCAACAATGAAACAATTATTTTTTTCATAAAATCGAACCTATCCTTAAATTTAAAAATGAAATGATGACGCAGACAATTGATATGACAACACTATATCTTCATTTCGAAAAAGGATTATACCGAATCCTATTGTAAATAAATAATCCGACCATCCCATTTGTAAAACAGCGGATATAAAGTTGTGACCACTGGCGAAAGTATCGCCAAACTGATCCATAAATACCGCTCCCAAAACTTAGAAACCTTCCAAAACTCTATGGAATACAAAATCAAAACAGGAGTGGAAAGAATTGCAAACACTCGATTTGTATCATATGTTAACATAGAAATGATATAACAACTGATAAAGGTGGAAATTGAAATTGGTCTTTTATACATTAAGTATAAAATAAGCGGCCACAATCCATGAAAAAGGCCAAGTGTACCCAAAATTGGCTCTGAAACATTCATACGAATGAATTCTTTTCCGATCATATTGGAAAAAACAGAAACCCGAGTTTGATTCCAACTCAACTCCGTATTGAAAAAAAGATACACTAGTAAAAAAATATATAAAAACCCTGACAAAACAAGGGAGGCAGAAATTATTTTCCATCGGGAACGATCATCCAAAAACAAAACGAAACTAACGAACCAAGTCAAAACGATAAACTGAAAACAATGATTTGAAAATCCTAAAAACAAAATGAAAGTTAAAATGACCCATTTCCATTTTGAAGAAATTTCACTGATGAGTGTAATGATATAAATACAAATTAGTAAAAAAGTAATCGGATCTGAAAATCCAATCCAAGTTTTAAAAATTAAGTACAGTGGACTAGAGGCAATGAGTATGGCCAAACCAAATCCAAAAGTCCAATGGTATCGAAAAGAAACAAAACAAACAATGAACATACCAGAAAGAACATTAATAAAATCCAAAATGGAAACAATATCCTCGGGCATCACCACAAGGCCAGTGGCCCAAAGAAACCAAGGAGTAAAAAATTGATCCCAGGGGGTGGCCGAACTAATCGGGTTTAAACTCAAAGGATAAAATCCTGAGTTAAAAACCTTAGCTTCAAAAGAAGAAAAAAACAATTTCCCAGGTAACCACTTAAAAATAAAAAAAGAAAGTAAAACGGTAAAAAAGGCAAAAACTTTCGATTTAAATTTTGAATTAGTTAACTTCATTTAGGTGAAGAAATAGGAATCGAACCTTTCCAGGTAGAAACACCACTTCCTTCTATAGGATAGGGTTTACCTAAATATTTGGGTGGAGTATCCCATTGGATGTCCCACCATGCAAGAACTCTTGCAGAAAACTCTCTAAACGAATAATAGGTTTCTTTTTTATAAGTTCTTAGATTGCATTCATAACCGTATAACTCAAGTTCTAACTCTTTTCCTAAATAAATGGCTCTTGGCAAAAAGAAAGATTGGCTGACAAAGATGGCTTTTTTCACAAGAAAAACTTCTTTCGCACGAATGAGAGTATCAAGTGTTCGAAAACCAGCATGATCCACAAAAATATCCTCTGGTTTTACTTTATGGTTCAACATAAATTCTAACATAGGCCGAAGTTCGTTGTAATCTGATTTACCATTGTCTCCAGAAAGTAAGATTTTTTTCACGCGGCCAGTGTTATACAAATCCAAACCGCAAGCCAAACGATCCATGAGAATCGGCGAGGGAGTTTTTCCATAAACAGCGGCGCCGGGAACAATCGCCACTTCCGCTTCAGGGATTTCCATTGGCAAATCAGAATGAACAGAAGTTTGGTATACGTACCAAAACCTGAGATTGGTTGCCAATGCGACAAAACTCAAGAATCCAAAAACAAGAATCATTCCAAGAAATAGGGATTTCCACTTGACCCTTGAGAGGAATCGGAGCGTCTTATTTATGTAGGCCAAACGGTTCGTCATGAAGAAAAAAATTAAAGAGATTACGTCTGTTTTTTCACAGGACAATCCGAAAATCAAGAAACAGATTGATAAGGTGAAAGAAAAAGGTCACCAACGGATGACCATTCTTGTCATTCCTCATGGATATGATAGTTCTTTCCACTTCCAAATTTCACATTTTACCATTCTATTTTTTTTGGCCTTAACGGTAGGTCTACTTAGTCTTGCTATCTTTGGAATTGTTGGTTCGAGTACGACCCAAAGCCAAATCAAACAACTCTCCAAAATTTACGGAACTTATTTTGATACATACATCACTCATGCCAATCAATTGGAAGAAATGAAAGAAGAGTATTCGAGACTAAATGAAAGTATGTTAGAACTCTTCACTCTCATTGATGGACAAGATGATGAACTTTTAAAAATTCCCGCAGAAGACTTCATCGAAACTGTTGCTGTCGAATCTCTCCAAAAAGAAGAAAAAGAAGACAAACAACTGGATGTGGGTCGTAAGTACTTAAGTGAAATTTATGAACTACGCCAATTAAAACACCGAATGGACAATTACCAACGTTTGGTGGAAGCAAACTACCAATTTTTATACCAGCGTTCTGACATTTTATCTAGGTCACCTCTTTTTAATCCCATGTATTCTTACAACTTAACTTCTCCTTTTGGAATGAGAAAATCACCTACCACTGGTTATTGGGAATATCATGATGGTTTGGACATGGCAAATGCAACAGGCACTCCTATTTATGCTTCCGCACCAGGACGAGTGGTTAGAGTTACTTATTCCAACGTAGGATATGGACACCATGTCATCATCCAACATGACTTCGGCTTTAGCACGTTATATGGACACTGCTCAAGAATCTATGTCAGAACAGGACAAGAAGTCAAAGCTGGCGAACAAATTGCCGAAGTGGGTGCAACAGGGAATGTAACCGGGCCCCATTTACATTACGAAATATTTATTTCCGAAGAAGGAAAAACTGATCCAGAGCAATACATGCAAGCCGGAGTTTACTGATTGCCTAAGAAAGAAAATCCTGCCAAACGAATTGCAGAACTTCGCAAAGAGATCCAAAAACATAACGATCTCTACTATAAAAAAAACACACCTAAAATTTCAGACAAAGAATTTGATCTTTTAGTCAAAGAACTACAATCTTTAGAGAAAGCTAACCCGAATTTGGTGGTAGAATCCTCCCCCACCTTACAAGTTGGATCAGACCTTTCTCCGCAATTTAGCAAATTCAAACACAAAGTTCCCGTTTTATCATTAGAAAACACATACAATGAAACAGAACTCTCTGAATGGTTGGAAAAAACTGGAATCGATGAGTTTTATTCTCTAGAATGGAAAATTGATGGCGCTTCCATCTTGTTATACTATGAAAACGGGAGTCTCGCACATTGTGTGACAAGGGGATCTGGCGGGATCGGAGACATTGTCACTGAAAATGTCAAAACCATCGAATCCATTCCACAAACACTTTCTGAACCCTTGAACCTATCGGTTCGGGGAGAAATCTTTATGACTTTCGCTGACTTTGAAGAATTCAACGAAGAATATGGTGGAAAGTTTGCCAATCCAAGGAACTTGGCTGCGGGTTCTATCAAACAAAAAGACCCGCAAGACGTCGCCAAACGTCCGTTACGAATCTACGTATATGATGTGTATTTTTCTTCTTCTAGAAAAGGAACTAACAAACATAAAGATATTGTTGCATTATTAAAAAAAGAAAAGTTTCCTCTTGCTCCCGATTCCACCATCATCCAAGGAAAAACCCTTCTCAAAGAGATTGAATCCTTTCGCAAAAAAAAAGACAAAATGCCATTCCCTGTGGATGGACTTGTGATCAAACTGGATGACCTAAACCTTCGTGAAAGTTTAGGAGAAACAAGCCAGTCACCTCGTTGGGCTCGTGCCTTTAAGTTTGATGCATTACTCAAAGAAACCACTATTGAAGAGATTGACTTTGCGATTGGACGAACAGGTAAAATCACACCTAGGGCAAAGGTGACTCCAATTTCTCTTGCCGGAACCACAGTCACTTACGCCACCTTACACAACCAAGACTATATTGACCAACTGGGTGCAGGGATTGGAGCAAAAGTATTAATCTCCAAACGCGGAGAAATCATACCCGCTGTTGAGAAAGTAACAGTACCACCCAAATCTGTTTTCGTATTACCCAAAGAATGCCCTGCTTGTAAAACTAAACTAACAAAAGTAGACGACTCTGTAGATTTTTTTTGCACCAACCGTAATTGTCCTGAACGTAAACTAAACCAACTCATATTCTTTTGTTCCAAAAAACAAATGAACATCGAAGGACTTGGTGAAAGACAAATTCAAATTTTCTTTGAAAAAGGTTGGGTCAAAGACATTCCAGATTTATACACATTAAACAAACACAAAAACACCATACTAGAGTTAGATGGTTTCGGAGAAAAATCAGTCAAAATCATTTTTGATGCGATTCAAAAATCCAAAGAAAAAGATTTTCGTTTCACTTTACCTTCGATTGGACTGAACGAAGTGGGACCCAAAGTCACAGAAATTCTCATTGAACATGGATTTGACTCTTGGGAAAAACTAGTCACACTAGCCAAATCCAAAAATGCCGAAGAAGAATTAACCTCCATCCACGGCATCGGCCCAAGAACGATTGATGCCTTACTAACTCACTTAAAAGATAAAGAAACACTAAAACTCGTTAGTACTCTTATCAAACTCGGCCTTAAATTCCAAGCAGACGAAACAGAAAAAAGCGACATACAACCGTTTGTTGGCCAAAGTTGGTGTGTAACAGGAAGTTTCGAAAACTTCCAACCTCGCGACGTCGCGATGGATCTCATCACCAAACATGGTGGCAAAAAAGTTTCAGGTGTCTCTTCCAAAACCACTCATCTACTTTATGGCCCCGGTGCTGGTTCGAAACTCGAAAAAGCAACTGAACTCGGTGTGACTTTGGTATCAGAACCAGAGTTTTTAATGTTATTAAAAAAAGAAGGGATACCGTTACCGTAAAACAATTTATACGCTACCACAACTTCCTTAATTTTGTTTTTGATGGTTGTCCTGGGCACCTCGAATCCGTTAGTCGATTAGCATTCAATTCTGTAACGACCGCGCTATACGCTCCAATCTTTCCAATCGGTTAGTTGATTAAAATAAGTCAGTTTATGGAAAGGATTTCCGCTGCTATCGCTGGCGCGGGGGATTGGCTGGAGGATTCTCAAAAAAAGACTTGAAACAACTTAATTAAAACTCTTTCATTAAGACATACTCAATTGTTGGAATATGACTATGAAAGTTTTGCTAGACATCAAAGATAATAAAGCTCAGTCGCTAATGGAAGTATTGAAAGGACTTTCTTATGTTAAAACAAAGACTATCACAGATTCGAATGCGGAATTTCTAGAAAATGCGAGAACAGCTGTAGATGAAATGAATCAAGTGAAGGCTAAAAAAATAAAACCGAAGGTTGCTAGAGATTTTCTAAGTGGAATATAATGTTTTTACACTACCTAGCTTTGAACGACAAACTAAACGTCTTATAAAAAAATATCCTTCTTTAAGGCAGGAATTACTCACTCTTGTTGATTCATTAAGACTTAATCCGTTTCAAGGAACTTCACTTAACAACAACTGTCATAAGATACGGATTCCAATTGCTTCAAAAGGAAAAGGAAAATCTGGCGGAGGAAGGGTCATTACACACACAGTGATTAAGGATCGTTCGATCTATTTAATCTTGATTTACGATAAATCCGAAATCAATTCCATCTCAGACAAAGAAATAAACGATATACTTAAAGGAATTTCTTAACACACCCTTCCCACCCATCCGATTCCCAAAAGGATGGTTTCTCTTCTCCTTTGTATTTCCCTCCTCCTCAACACCTACTCCCTGCTAAATTCTAGATTCCTACTCTTAGAAATTGCCTTCCTCAAATCCCAGCTCATCGCATACAAAAGAAAAAGGAAAATCTTCCACACAAAACCAAACGAAAGAATGATTTTGGTTCTGATCTCCTATCTTCTCCCCAACTGGGAATCTTCGTTAATGATTGTTTCTCCAAACACTTTACTCAAATGGAGAGAAAAGAAATTCCAACTTTTCTGGACACTTCTCTCTCGAAGGAAAATACCAGGTAGACCAAACATCCCTTGGGATCTTATCAAACTCATTCGAAGAATTGCCAAAGAAAACAGAATTTGGGGAGCCACCAAACTTCACGGGATTTTAATCAAATTAGGACTAGTTGTATCAGAAAGAACTGTTTCTCGTTATATTCCCAAAAGACCAACGGATCCTAGAAAAAGACTTTCTTGGAACCAGTTCTACAGCCTGCATTCCTGTTCTCTCATAGTATCTGATTTGTTTAGTGTCATCTCGTATCATTTAAGAGAGATCTACAAAGTGATCTTCTTTCTAGACATACAAACAAGACAAATCCTTCACTTTGACATTCATACTAAACCAACAACAAGTTGGGTGAGACGAGTCATCAAATTTGCTTTTAGAAAAAAAGGATTGGAGAAAACATCTTATCTGATTACAGATAACGATACTTTATTTGGAAAACGATTCACTCGGTATTTGGAGAGGCTTGGGATCAAACACAAAAAGACTACGGTTCGTTCTCCTTGGCAAAATGGGGGTATGCAGAACGATTTGTCAAAACCTGCAGAAATGAATTTCTAGATCACTTCATCCCAATGAACGAATATCACTTGCAGGTGAAGCTAGAAGAGTTCATCCATTTCTACAACCACAACCGTACCCATCTCGCACTAAACAAAGAAACACCCATCCCCTCTCCCATCCTCCACAAACCGCGAGACGGAAACTGCCACTTGGAATCCGCTCCCGTGTTAGGTGGTCTCTGCAACACCTACTCTTGGAAAAAAAGCGCTTAAGAGAAATCACTCTCTTTTATACTTCGGTGTGCTCCCATTGTTTGCAAGCTTTGATTCAATAATCTCTTCTATAGAAGAGAAGGATTCCTTATATCCTTAGCAATCAACTGATCACTCTTTTTTGGAACACAATCTTTGGCTTGAATTAGAAAACGATGACTTCCGTTTGTTTTTTGTCTTAAATATAGTCCCCGTTTGCATCTAGCGTCTAACTTAACGAACATTTTGTTCGCTATTATAGTTTTGGCGAGACTCAATTATAAATCATTAATGAACTCTGTTATAAAAATAAACACATATAAGCAATATACAGATCAGTATACTTAGGAAAGATAATGAGTTTATAAAAGTTCCTGCTATTAAAATCTCGGAAGAAGGAAATTCTTTTAATTTAATGTTCTCTCCTGGAATAAATATCCATATGGATTTGATTGGGAAAAAAGTAATGTCATCATTAGAAGTTCGAAAATTTGAATTTTTTATTATTGGACAATAACTTGGCTTTAACTCACTTGAATGCACTTCACTGATAGGTTTATAAATACAATAAAGGTCAGGAATAAGGATAATACCACTTTCCAATTTTCTAAGGTCGCTTTGGTTTTGAAGAAAAATGGAAACGAAAAGGATAAAAATATAAATCAAGATGACTTTGTTTTTCATAACTACTCTCGCACCATAATTGTTCAGCGTGTCAGGCTCCGTAATTCATATTATCAACTTAATTGGAATGCGTATTCAATTTTATCAACGTTTAATCTATTCACTTAATTGGAATCGTTGGAGTGAATAACGATCTATATGTTTCGCGATTGGCATTCCACTCAAGAAATGAATCATATTGAGTTTTTGCCGGAGGGGCATCTTTGAAAGGGGCAAGCGATGCCTTAGGATCATTTTGTCCAGTTTTAAAACCATATGGCGATGATGGCATGCTTTTCTTTCCTATTTTTGGAATTCCTATTGACAGAGTGGTTCCAGCCCCTCCCTCTTCGCTTGAAATAAGTCCAATGCTTCCTACTAAAAACCCTGCGGACACATCAAACATAGGCGTTTCTCCGCCTAAATATTCCTTTGCGGAAGCTCTCATATTGGTGATATTCAAACTTGGACCTCAGCTAAGACCGGCAGTGGGCCCCCTGTTAATAAAATATCCGAAACTATTTTTGCCATTATATGTAATTTCTCTATAGATCCCTACCTCACCCATATAACCTGAGCCAACAGTTGCATCGACTGAAGCAGAAATAAGTGAAAGTGAAGGCTTGACTGAATCTGCACACATTTCAGGTCCACAACTTCGAGAAGCCACTGGCGAAACAAAGTTACACTCATTATGCACCCAAACCCCAACTTCCCCCACAAAGTAGGTATGATACCCTTCCACCTCAAAGTTATAAACTGTCTCTTCCCGCTCATCAATGGTGATGTCGGTAATGGCAAGTTCCTTTCCATTCGCCCCAAGAGCCACATCCCCAGGATGTAAATCTTTTGCCTGCACCCAAGTTGTGTTTTCTATAGAGAACTTCTCTAAGGCATAACCTTGTTTTTTCACACGGAACGGGTGGTTCCAAGTGGTTTCTAGAGTTGTTCCATCAGCAAAGGAAACAGTGTAGATAGCATCTGTTTGGCGGATAAAGGTCTCAACTACCTTGCGGTAAGAGACTTCTCCTGTTTCATCGGATTTGGAAAGAACTAAATCTCCAACTCGGATGTCTTCAATGTTCTTTAAGCCCTCTTTGGTATGAACTTTCGTTCCAGCGACGAAGCAAGTTCTTGCCGTAAAGACTGCATTACCTTTAGCGTCTTTTTCCATCCAACCAGAATGGTCGCCGAATTTGCCTCCAAGTTGGTCTGCAAAATCGGTAATGTTACCAAAAAATCGATCTGACATATCAGTTCGGGTAAGGTGTGTATTTCTATCATTTTGAACCTGTTGTATGAGTTTTTCTTTTGTTTCTTCATCTAACCTGGCCCACTGTTCGTCCGTATATTTTACATTTTTAGATTCTAACCACTGTTTCTTCGTACGGTCGACTTCTTGCGCTTTACCGTAAACATTTTCAGAAATGTTTTCCATAGCACTCATGTTAGATGCCTGGCTAAGAGCTATGCCATCAGTATAACTTGATGTGTTTTGGCTCATGGAGAAACCATTTCCGCTATCATACGTGCTTTGGAAGTAGGAATTTCCAGCACTGATGTTAAACCCTCCGTCAATACCGTATCCTAAGCTATAGTTTTGACCCGCTTGGTTACCGTAATCTAGGGAAACACCTCCGCGTTGCGAGATGGATAGTGTTCCCGATCCCGCACTACCAAGTGCATTCCCATTAAATGGGTTGTTCGTGAATTCTCTACTTACTTGTGCTCCAATGCCATCTCGTTCATTGAACGTTAAAGAATATCCTCCAGTCCTTGCATTGTTGGCATCAAATTGATTTTTGGTGACATACGCACCATACCCTTCCGATTTATTATAACTTACTCCGGCAGCATACCCACTTTTGGTTGCAATGCCCGCACTTCCTGCAAATCCATCATTCTCTGACCAACCAACGCCTAGGGCCAGACCATATTGATTTTTGTAGCCCGCAGCCACACCAAAACCACCAGATTTACTATAATTTACACCAACGGAAATATCATAACATATCTGACCGCAGGCTTCAGCAACACCGGTTAAAGCATTTCCAGCGCCTACCAGCAGATCTCCGCCGTAATCGCTTCCAACGACAGAACCTGCAAGTTTCAGTAATTCCCCGGTAGATTTTGCATTGAGATTCAGACTTGCTCCAAACCCATCCTTTTGTGAATAACTGACTGACTGACCATAGGCACCGACACTTCCACCAAATCCTTCAGACTCTGAATAACTAAGATTTACGTTTAAGGCAGAACCGCTTCCAGCCATTAAACCCGTAACAAACCCACCAGCACCTGCGACAAGGGCAGATGTAATACTTCCCGAAGAACTATAGGCTTCCATCGCTTGCATCGCACCCATCACGAGGCCCGCAGCCAATCCACCTGAAGCAAAAGTTGCCGCAAGAGCTACACCTGTTTTAATGATGTCTTTATTTTTATAAACCGTAGCGGCAACAGATGGACCAAACACTGCACCAGCACCTTGTGCCATCGCGTCATTCTTAAACGCCTCTCCCTCTGCCTTGATCTCGTTGTATTTTTCCTTCATCTTAAGGATAGGATAGTACTGGTTGAAGTGGTGAGTTCCGAAGGTTCCCCCACTGTCGGTCCAACCAAGTAACCAGAGTTCTTCGCTGATTCGATCATGGCTTCTTTGCCTTTTTCATCAGCTGAGTTAAACTCAAACATCTTTTGAGGATCGGTTGCAAGCTGACCTAAAGCAGATTGTGCAGCTTGGGCGACTCGTGCCATAGCCTTTGGATCAAGCATTGTTAAACCGACTTCACGGTTTTCTGACTTCTCAGGATCAAAGGTTTGTTTGAAGTCCGTTTGCATTTGGTTACGAGCCAGTCTCACCATCATTGTGAGTTCTGCACTGGCAGGTGCGTCTTTCCCTTGCAAAGATTGGTAATCGGTTAGATCCCATTCCTTTCCATTGGAATCTTTGACAGTCGGCAATTTATCCGGTTTGATATAGAAGAAATCAGCATAGGTAGGGTTTCCTAATTTGTCTACAGCAGACCTCACATACGCTGACCCCAACTTGATAAAGTTATCCTGCAATAATTGCATGGTTAGCTGTTCATCAAGGGCTTTGTTTTGTTCCTTTATCGTTGCTTCAAAGGTTAGTGGTAAAGACCAAAGGGAATCCAATGTTTGGAGGACTGCCATTTGTTTACTGCGATCCTCCATAAAGTTCAGAAGTCCTCACTCCTGCCAGCGTCCCTTCCGGGTCCGACTGGCGAGCTTAGGCCATCCTTGGCCACGCCTCCGTGACGACCTCTTCACTTGGTTAAGAAAAGAATTGATAAATGTTTATTTGGGCGCCTCGAATCCGTTAGTCGATAAATGTTTCTATCTGGAAACGACCGCGCTATCCGCTCCAATCTTTCCGATCTGTTAGTGAATCAAAATAGTTTACTTTATGGAAAGGATTTCCGCTGCTATCGCTGGCGCGAGGGACTGGTAAGAATCAAGATTTATCTTGACAGAATTGTTTTTTTTACTCAAAATTTGTTTATGCACTCTGGTTTGATAAATCGCATTACTATAAATCCCGATATCTGTCACGGAAAACCTAGTATTAGAAACCAGAGGTATACAGTTGAGTTGGTTTTAGATCTATTATCTTCCGGAATGACTCAGGCTGAAATTATCAATGACTACCCAAATATCGAAAGAGAGGACATTCTTGCCTGTTTAGAATTTGCATCTCAACTTATAAAAGTGAAGTCAATCTATAAAGCATCTGCATGAAGTTTTTCATAGATGCTCAACTACCAAGATCTCTAGTTGAACTTTTTAAAAAGAAAAAAATTGAGGCTCTCCATGTTGAGGATCTTCCTAATGGAAACAAGACTAGCGATTCCGAAATTGTTAAATATTGTGACTCGAATCAATATATTCTCATTACGAAAGATTTTGATTTTTTAGATTCGTTTCTATTAAGAAAAAATCCGACGAAATTACTAATTATCACTACCGGTAACATCAAAAATAGAGAACTACTAATGTTATTTGATCAATTCCTTTCAATCATCGTTGAAGAGTTTAATCACGAAAATTGGATAGAAATTTCAAATGAAGGTTTGATCATACACTCAGATAAGTAATCTTACATAGACTTAAATGATTTGAGCTTTCACAAGACGTGTTCGAAATCTAATTTTGTAATCTTGATTTACGATAAATCCGAAATCAATTCCATCTCAGACAAAGAAATAAACGATATACTTAAAGAAATTTCTTAACGAGTTCACCATCCCCTCACCAATCCTCCACAAACCGAGAGATGGAAACTGCGACTTGGAATCCACTCCGGTGTTAGGTGGTCTCTACCACACCTACTCTTGGAAGAAAACCGCTTAAGAGAGTTACTCTCTTTTATATTTCGGTTTGTAATGATTGTTTACAAGCTTTGATTCAATAATCTCTTCTGTAAAAGAGAAGAATTCTTTATATCCTTGCGATCAACGGAACACTCATTTTTGGAACAAAGTCTTTGTGAATCACTAGAAATCGATGAATTCTGTTTATTTTTGTCTCAAGGATCGGCACCGTTTGCAACTAGCGTCTAACTTAACGAAGATTTTGTCCGTTATTTTAGTTTTGGCGAGGCTCAACTCATTTTGGGAACAAAGTCTTTGTGAATCACTAGAAATCGATGACTTCCGTTTGTTTTTTGTCTTCAAAATCGTTCCTGTTTGCAATCAGCGTCTAATTTGACGAACATTTTGTTCGCTATTATAGTTTTGGCGAGACTCAACTCTGCTTCACCATTTACTTATGCTAGATTGTTTTTTTTTTAGATGAGAGAAGTCATTTTTATCCATCTCTTTTACTCGCTGATAGTAGCCATTCTGATAAAGATCTTTGTCAAAATTGGGAAACTCCCATGCGCATGGTTCAGCTAAATATGTATCTTTAAATTCGATTGCCCTACCGCTTTCCTTATAATAGAACTTCAGGTCACAGTAACCCTCTGGCCAAAGCAAGCCTATACTCCCATTTTTAGCCTTGTACTTCTCTACTACATCTTTTGTTGCATTCGGGCCTAAGGTGGTTTCGGAGGTATTCGGATCTAAGTAATATTCCTGAAAAACTGAGTAATCCACTAGAATGCCTCGATAAAAGAATAATGAAACGGTTTGAACTTCTTTTGTTTGAGTTCGTCTGATAATATTCTTTCCATCATCAGTTTCAGAATGTTCTGATATAGTTCCATAGTAACTTACAATTCTATCGACAGGGTAATAATCTCCTTCAATTTTATGAGGAAGTACATAACTGCCAAAGTATACTTCAGCAAATTTTTTAGTACCGAGGGAAGTCAATATATCTCTTTCAGTATCACTACCAATTCTTAGCTTAGTTATACTAAGAATTGGTATGTATTCAAACACATTGTATTTATACTCTCCATGCACATCCATTTTTTTTTCAAAACAAACGTTGAATAAATTGAACAAAAGAACCAATAATAATACGTTTCGATTCATTATTTCCCTTTGTTCCTTTGATAATATTGAAGAAATTCTTCCTGATAGGTGCCAAGGAAGCTATGAGTTAGGTAGCTACTATCATAAGGTCTTTTTTGTTCTACACTAATTGCCTTATAATTGTCTTTACTATTATCGGAAGTCTTGGTTCCCCAAGCTGGTCCAGTTACTTTATCATTCTTATGCATAATATCCGTCCAGGATTTGACACGCACATTGATGGCATTTTTATTTGCTCCGCCAAAGGTAAATACATCGGCATTAATTTTGCTTGTTATTGCTGCGTTGCTAACTCCATTCTCGATTGTGCGCCCTCCGGCACTATGACCTAAAATCGTTCCTCCTTTTTCAAATGCACCCGCATCAATTAATGTGGTCAAGGAGGAAGAAATCACACTGTCATCCAAATTCCATGTCTTCACATTACTCACTTTCCTATCTCTAAATAAATGGATGGTAGCACCTATTTTACCCCCTGCTAATACATCCTGTCTGTTTACGTGTCCTGTAATGGATTGATACATCTGCGCAGCATCCAACCCAGAGTTCCCGATCCCATTTGTAGATGCTACGGCTTCAGTTATCTTATTATCAGATATGTACTTCCCCAATTCAGATTTCTTAATTACTTGTAATTTACCTTTTTTATCCATCACCATCCCATCACCATGTTCCATCAGTTTTCCATTTACTAAGGTGAATTCCTCGCCGTTTCGCTGTATCATTTCAATCTCATTTACAGTACCATTCGCTAATTCCTGCGTATGAATTTTTGAGTTTTTGGAATCATTTGAGAGTTTCCAACCTGCCTGCCCGCTACGCATTTCATCGGAATAACTCATTTTACATGATGGTATTTCTTTGCATCCAGAAGATAATGAAGGAATTGTATTTCCGACTCCGTATCCCGTATCATTATGCACCCAAACCCCAGCTTCTCCCACGAAGTAGGTATGATACTCTTCCACCTCAAAGTTATAAACTGTCTCTTCCCGTTCCTCAATGGTGATATCGGTAATGGTAAGCTCTCTTCCATCAGCACCAAGAGCCACATCCCCAGGATGTAAATCTTTTGCCTGCACCCAATCAGTTGTTTCTATAGAGAACTTCTCTAAAACATGACCTTGTTTTTTCACACGGAACGGGTGGTTCCAAGTGGTTTCAAGTGTTGTTCCATCGGCAAAGGACACAGAGTAGATAGCGTCTGTTTGGCGGATAAAGGTGTTCACTACCTTGCGGTAAGATACTTCTCCTGTTTCGTCGGATTTAGAAAGAACCACATCTCCCACTTGGATGTCTTCGATGTTCTTTAAGCCGTCTTTTGTATGAACTTTAGTTCCTGCAACAAAACAAGTTCTTTGGTGGAAATTTCCTTTCTCATCAATATAACCACTTCCAAAACTAATTTCTTTACCAGCGATCGACCTGCCCACATCTTCAAAGAAGCCACCAATCTCTCCAAAGGCACTTCGTGACTTCCCGGTATCCACAGTTCCAAACTTGTCGCTTGGGTGATTTAATTTACCGCCCTTATCCAGTTCCTTCACTTTAGCCTGGAACGCATCCGGATCGCCTGCTGCATCCGCTAACTCTTTGTTGTTAGGATTCGCTTCCAAGATACCTTGCACATAACGCCCATGTGCATCAGCCATAGTCGCCGCTAGTTTTTTCTTCGCTTCCTCACTTAATTCTCCACCCATCGCTAACGCTTTAGCCTTTGCCATGTCTGCTAGGAAGTTCTCATTCCCGGTTAACATATTCGTTTCTAAGTCGTAATTTAGCGCGTTCGCTCCCAATGCATTGATAGATGCTGTAAATCCATGTGTCTTTGTGTTATAACTTGCTCCACCGGTCACACCACCAATCGAAGGTGTTGACACACTAGCTGTCACTCCACCAAACGCAGTGTTAGTTACATTAATGCCGCCTTTAGGGACGTATTTATTTACACTCTCTGAGAAGCCTATCGATTGACCAAATCCATCTCGCTTATCATAACTCAAGCCCACATCCAAGGATCCAGCAAAGTCTCCATTCTTATTCTGAGCACCTGTTCCAATCCCTAAGCCTACATCAGCTCCTGTAAATCCTTTCTGATCGAAATTCAATCCTGCATTTAAGGTGAGGCGATTGTCGCCGGTTAATCCCATTTGTAAGCCGACACTTCCCGAGAAACCGCTTTTCTCGTTATAAGATATACTTCCACCAAGAGCCAATCCTCCCGCTAGTTTATATCCTCCTCCCACACTTGCTCCAAAACCTTCATCATAGCTGTAACTCAAATCATACGATAACGCTCCTGCGGTGAACGTTTGAATATAGGCATTTCCAACAGTTGCGGCTCCTGCGAGTGCCCCAAGTACTCCACCTTCATAGGCTCCCTTTACTGTTTTATACGCAGCAAGGGCAATCAGGGATGCTCCAGCAGTAAACGGTGCTGCAATTACAGCAGCCACCGAA